>NZ_AP025732.1:6468400-6802717 GCF_023734775.1 Nostoc cf. commune SO-36
TTGTCTGTACGAATTGCGATCGCTAATCCAGCCTTAAAATAAGGACGGGAAAAAGAAATAGCCTTTGCCCTCTCCTCTGTAATTGTGATCGAACTAAGAGCCGCATCTACCGTTTTGGCTTGCAAAGCTGAGATCATCCCATCAAAAGGCAGACTTTGAAAATCCACTTTAAATTTAGCTGTAAGTGCAATCGCATTCATCAAATCAATCGAAAAACCCTGCAACTCACCACCTTGTTTTTGAAACTCAAAAGGTGGAAACGTCGGTTCCGTAGCAATTCGTAGAGTTTTCCCCGCGCTAGGGTTGACAGCACAGCCAGCTAATAACAAACAGCTAAAACCTACAACCACAAACCAGCGCACAAAACCAAATTTAACCATATTATATTTTCTTCCCTCTGCGCTCTCTGCGCCTCTGCGGTTCGTTAAAAACCTTACAATCAACTTTAGAGCAGCTTGACATAAGTAATGAACAATACCATCCCTGCAATTATTTTTGACAATATCGAAAAAAACTTTGGTTCACTCAAAGTCCTCAAAGGAATCACGGGCGAAATCAACCGGGGAGAAGTCGTTGCAGTTATCGGTTCTTCCGGCTGTGGTAAAAGTACCTTACTACGCTGCTTCAACCGTCTAGAAACCATCGACAAAGGGCGTTTAATAATCAACGGCATTAACTTATCCAAACCCACCGTCAACTATAGCCAACTGCGGCAACTACGAACACAAGTAGGGATGGTTTTTCAACAGTTCAATCTGTTTCCCCATCTGTGCGTCTTAGAAAATATGACACTCGCACCGCGTAAAGTCTTGGGTAAAACACCGAAAGAAAGCGCCCAACTAGCGAGGTTATATCTCGAAAAAGTTGGTTTATCTGACAAAGCGTCTGTTTATCCCGAACAACTTTCTGGTGGACAAAAGCAACGAGTAGCGATTGCTCGTAGCTTATGTATGAATCCCCAAATCATGCTATTTGACGAACCCACCAGCGCCCTAGATCCCGAACTCGTCGGCGAAGTTCTGCAAGTCATGCAGCAATTAGCAGCAGAAGGGATGACAATGGTAGTTGTCACCCATGAAATGCAATTTGCGCGGGAAGTAGCCCATCAGGTGATATTTTTAGACAAAGGTATTGTGACAGAGCAAGGTTCAGCCTATGAAGTGCTAACCAATCCCCAAAGCGATCGCTTACGAATTTTTCTCAGTCGTCTCAACAGCAGATAGTTAGGAGTAGAGATTTTCTGCTTCTCTTCAATCATCAAAAAATCCCTAATCTGCTTTATTTAGTGGGCATAGAAACTTCCCAAATTCCTTGATTTCCACCATATTCTAGAACATAAATTTTATTGCCAATAATCTCAGCATCAATGGGTCTATTAAAACCTTTGGCAATGCGTGTTGCATTAAGTTTATAGTTGGTAGTTCCCACTTTAGTTAAGTTTAAATGCAGTAGGTCTTGACTAGGATCTTTAAAAGGGCCTGGTAATGTTTCGCCAGTCGGATCGCCTGGTGTCCAACTCAACATGAATCCATCTTTGTTAAATTCTGGACTCATTACTCCTTGTGTATCAAAAACTAAGCCCAAAGGAGAACGGTGTGTTGTAAAAGTGCTAAAACTTTGCCCAAGAGTGCTAGCATCTTTGACTTTGCCATCTACAGGATCGCGGTAACTGTCTGCGTCTGGGCCAACATTAAGAATTGGTTCTATAAAGTCTATAGCAGGCCGAATTGGAAAGGTTGGATCGTTACGAAAGTAGCCCTTTTGAACAGCGTTAAATCGAGAATCTAGCAATCGGTCAGTAGCAGGATTATAATTGGCAAATTGTTGTGGATTATCTGTCCCACCAATACGCCAGGGAAAGCCGTAATGACCACCTAAACGTAGCCAATTTAATTCTTCTGGCATATCGCGATCGGGGCCATTTTCTGCACCAAATAAATCCCCATTAGGTGCAAAAGCCATATCGTAAGTATTGCGGATTCCTTCTGCAAAAATATAGCCAGATGCCTTCAAGCTTGCTCGATTGTTTGGCAGAAAGAGATTTTTGCCATTAGTAGGAAGACGGAATATACAAGTGGTTAATCCTACGTCACGAATATTAGGATATTGACCATCAACAGACTGAACCTCACCATGATCGGTACGAGCGCCGCTATTCACATAGATGAAGTTACCATCGGGGCTAACAACCACACCATTGAAGCGATGGTCATAGGCTGTTTTGCTTTTGGGATAGCCCGCACTCTTAGCTAAGACAGACCAGACACGCTGTCCTGTAACGGAATTAACTACACCTTTAACAATAACTGCTTTGGTCTGGTTATTCACAAGGTCTGCATTGCCAACTAAATAAATTGTACCGTTGGGGCCAATGGCCATTCCTTGAGTTTCACCTACATTATGATTACTAGAGTTGTACACTAGTGTACTAGTAGATAAGGTTAAATTGACTTGATAAATATCACCATTTTGTTTGAGGTAATAGAGGGTATTGTTTCGGGGATCTTTTGCAATCCGAACAGAAGCAGAAACCGAAGATGTATTGGTAATATTGCGAATCTTAATATCAGGACGTAGGCTTTCAGGTGCAGCATTTACTCCAGTAATGCCATAATTTAATATAACCATTGTTAACAACAGAGTTTTAACAGTAAAAAAGCACTTTTTGAGAAGTAACTTACTGATAAATCTGCATTCAACTTGCTTAGATGATTTAGTGTTATTCATTGTTTCCTTCATAAATATAGTCAGATGATTTTGTTGCTAAATCCTCTTGATGAGGAAAAAGTTTAGAGATGATGGGTACTATGTTTTATGCCAAACTGACTTTTAGCGTATAGGGAGCAGAGTTACTGTCACTAGAGCCAGAGAAAGTTCCGCCATCTTCAGGGAAGAAAGCATATTTAGTTACTGAAATTGAGTATGTACCTGAACCTAGTGAAGCGGTGATTAATGACCCAAAGTCGGGGGCACTATCATCGTCACTTTGCAGTAAAATCCCAGCATTGTTAAAAAGTCCGATAACTGTATCATCAGTTGTCACTGTACTAATGGTGACAGTTTTTGGATTTGCAAGAGAAAATGTAAAAAAGTCGAAATCGGGATTGTCCCCCGGTTGAACTGTTACTAACCCACCTGAGAGATTAACGTTTGAGCCTGATGATAAAGAACCCAACCCTTCAGCAGTGGCTAGTTTATTGTTTGTAGCTTGTCCAGCATTTTCCCGCTCATAAAAAAGGAAACTATCACTATCAAGTCTAAGGTTGACTACGCCCTGCACAATACCTACAATCTCATCTGGTTCTGCTCCAGGTTTATCTAAGAATATTTGTGTGTTAGCTCCAACAGCTTGTAGGCGGTAGTCTTTTGGAGAGCCTTTGAGTTCTATTCTATCTTCAGTAAGCTTGAAGTCAGTAATAGTAGCTAAGTCCCCAAAACCAGCATTTGTAGTGTTTTTATCGTCGTAGAAGACATTTCTCGCGTCCCCAAGGATAAATCTATCTCGCCCAACGCCGCCAGTTAAGATATCAGTTTCGCCTAATCCAGGTGGGAGTGGACTACCGGGAAAATTACCGATGAGGATATCGTCTCCAGACCCGCCATTGAGTATGTCATTGCCACCCCCACCTTGTACTGTGTCATTGCCGTCCTCACCGTTTAGGATATCATCGCCAGCAGAACCGTCTACCGTGTCATTGCCTGCTCTGCCATTGAGAGTATTATTTAAAATATTGCCAAAGAGGAAGTTGTCAAGACTGTTACCTGTCCCATTGATACCAGGAATTTCCCTCAGCCTGAGGTTCTCCAGATTCGCGCCTAGTGTGTAGCTAAAAGAAGGGCGGACAGTATCTATGCCTGAATTTGCAGCTTCTGTAATGATATCAGCAGCACTGTCAATGATGTAATTGTCGTCGCCTATTCCCCCATTTAAAGTGTCATTACCCAAGCCGCCATCAAGTGTGTCATTGCCAAGTCCACCGATTAAACTGTCGTTTCCTGTCCCACCAAACAGATTATCATTACCATCCGCACCATTGAGGGTGTCGTTACCGGAAGAACTATTGGCATTACCACCATTAGCCCAACCATATATTGTGTCATCTCCCGAAGTTCCATTTCTTGTGTCAGGAGATGTAGTACCGAAAATAACTGCCATATTATTTATTTTTCCTGAATTTACACCGTGTGCGACTTTCTCTCAAACCTAATCCCCAAACACTTCCCTACAACGAAAGGGGAGTAAAAATCAAAGGCTCCAGGAGCGCAGGAGAGAAATGGAGAGGGATTCCAAGAATAAGTTACACATCGCGTTAAATTTATAACTAATGCCTAAGTTCAGCCTCAATCAAAAAAACTTTTAAAAGTTTGATGTGGCTTACTTCAAAGTTAAAGTTCAAATACAGATACCTTTGCTAACCTAATTAATACCAATGTTAATTAGAAACTATTAATTATTGATTTGGTTAGCTTATTATACAAATGGTAAGTAATTGCTCAAAGTTAATTTATTTCAATTATTTTCACCCGCTCATGTTTATTTCATTTTAAACCCCCGTGTAATTATTTAATTACCATGAACGAAAGTTACATCAAATTCTTTACCAAATCTTATAAATGTAGACTTTATAATTTTTAATACTGTTAGAAGGTTTATAAACTTTAATTAAGCCTTTTTTTTAAATCCTGTTTTTTTTAGTAACCGTTACAAGGTTTCTCAGCTTAATACGATATTGTCGTTAAGTTATATATCAAGATTTATTTATACTTCTAAATAAAAATACTTTTCTATTAAAGAAATGCATTTTAAAATACATGAGTTAAACTTATATATTGTCCATAGCGTTTTTGGGCTTAATAACACTTAAGCTTTACATAAATTTTATATGGTTACTTTAACTACTAAAGTTTATTGTGGGAGGGGATACCCAAAAAGCATGGTGCTAAATGTCAATTACTTTTTATTGTTAACTAATTCTGTTTTGAACCGTTAGGCATAATTGTCTCATTAAAGTTTACGCCACTAAGGTTAGCTCCTCTCAGGTCGGCCCCTCTGAGGTTAGTTCCTCTCAGATTCGCTCCTGCTAAATTCGCGCTTCTGAGGTTAGCCCAACTTAAATCAGCTTGGCTCAAATCAGCTTCACTAAGGTTAGCCCGCAACAGGTAAGCACCAGTGAGGTGAGCCTTGTTCAGATTAGCTTTGTATAAGTCAGTTTTATAAAGATAAGCTCCCAACATTTCCGCCTCGTACAAACTTGCTTCGCTAAGGTCAGCTGCAATCAAGTTAGCCTCAATGAGGTTGGCAAAAGAGAGATTAGTCCGCATCAGTTTTGCTGCACCCAAATCGGCATCTCTCAAGTTGGCGTTTCTTAAGTCAGTGCCAATGAGATTAGCATACGCGATCGCAGCGCCTCTAAGATCCACCTGACTCAAGTCCGCGCCAATCAGATTGGCATGGCTTAAATCTGCCTGCGTGAGTATAGCACCACTCAAGTTAGCGACACTGAAGTTAGCATCACTCAAGTTAGCTTCATTCAATAAGGCTTTATAGAGGTTGGCACTACTGAGGTCAGCGCCACTGAGGTTTGCTCGCACGAGTAAAGCATTACCCAAATCTACCCTTCTCAAGTTTACCCCTTGGAGATTTGCACCTCTAAGGTTATTGCCTTGCAGATTCGCGGCACTGAGGTCTGGTTCAATCTGGGGGTTTTTCTTTCTCCACTCAATCCATGTAACTGCACCTGCTTTGAGTAAAGTTAGATGCTCTCGATTTGCCATTTTTTCTCCTTTACTCCTGACGCCCACCTAGAGAAACCCGACCAGCGACACTTTCAATAGCCGTTAACGCTCCTGCTGCACCTGCTAGAATATCCTGTTCTTGTCCACCTAAGTAAAGCCGTCCAAAGCTCCCTACAGCTTGAACTTCAAGAATGTTAATCCTCGCCGCTTTCTCTGCTTCATTGGCAGCTAGTGCGGCGTAAGCAGCAGGTTCCACTTCTAATACATATAGTGTTTGTCCTGCTAGTAGTAGCTGTCCCCGGCGTGTGCGATTAATCAGTTGTGTTTGATAAGCATCGATGTTGCGGATAATTTGACTAGAAATAACACGCGGTTTGAGACATTCCTCTCTTTTGACTCCCAGTGCCGCCAAAATTGCTTGGCCAGCAGCTCGCGTTTCACCTTGGGAGCTAGAATGAACTTCCAATAGTCCGTATAGTCGTTCAACTACCTGTACTCCCGGACGGACAGAGGCAGATTTCAGGGCTATATCCGTAATCTTATTAATTTCGATACCAGGAGAGATTTCAATCCACAGTGATGTATCTCCTGGTAATGGTAAGAAGCCTTGGGCTACTGTTCCCATATATGCTGCATGCTGAGGTTGCAGATTGTCGAGAAATACGAAACTGCGTAGTTCTATGCCCAAGATTTTGCTCTCCAATCATGAGGTAAAAGTTATCTATTGCAAGATATAAGCGCCTAACTTGACAATATTAGGGTATAAAGGAGCGTAAATTTTATCTAATGTATCGACACCTCTGTGTCAAATCGCAATTATAAAATTTAATAACTCCCGGTTCGCCCATTTCTTTATGAGTTAGAGAAATGGGCGAACCGGGAGTAGCTAGGTTTATTTTCACCCACTTACTCCAACCTTGCTATACTTGACCAAGTTTTGCCTCTAGTCAAGTTATTAGGAAGTCTACAATGTCAATATCTAGTGATGCACAGCAGCAGATGTATGAGGCTTATGCTTCGTCGTATGCGATTTTTTTAAAGAATTGGCAAATCCAGCGACAAGTAGCTTTAGATATGCTTGAGAAGCATTTTAAAAGTAACTTTTCTAAGCAACGGGAAGTTTCGTCGGTGCTAAGTGTTGGCCCTGGCCCTGGAGAGTTCGATAAGCAACTTATCCACTTTCTCCAGCAATATGTCCCTAAAGGGCAAACTTTAAAATATGTGACAGTAGAGCCTAATCATGTTCATCGGCAGATATTTGAAGCAACGATGCAATCTGCTGGTCTTGGTGAAGTGGACTTAAAAATGCATCCAGTTACTATTGAGGATTTTCATGCAGATGATGCAGTTCGACTGTATTCATTACACGCATTCTCTTTACCACATGCCCAATCAAGAGAGGCAATTAATCCTTAAGTCTCTTAATATGCTTAAAGACGGAGGAGTACTTGTCATCACTCTAGAAACAGAAGAAGCAGTGATATTCAAATTGATTGCACAATATGTAGAAATAGTTGGCAATCAGGAATACTGGCAATCTTCATACGTAGAAGCAAATAAGTTACGTAAAACCATAGATGACATCGGTCTGTCGTATAAATTTGAAACTTATCCCGAATATTTGGATGTTTCTGCTTGCTTTGAGCAGGATTCGGAAGAAGGTAGAGTGTTGATGGATTTCCTCTTTCAGGCTAACTTACGTAACGCTTCTTCCGAGTTGAATCAGCAGCTACTTTCCTTGGTTGACGAAGTGGCGTTTGAGCAGAATGGCCGCAAAATGCTGTATTTGCCAACTGGCACATTTTTGATTCCCAAGCAATAGGCTGAGTGCTTTGCACACTTTAGTGGTAGGCGCTGGTAGCAAGGCAGGGAGGGCGGCCGCATCTAAATGACTCTTCAAATATGAACCATCTTCTAAATAAATAATCGGTGCAGTCAACCTGCACCGATTACTAAGTGTGACTCGAATTGAACATCCCATTGTTTCACGCCAATGCTGAAGCTTGGGGTTTGGCAAAAATCATTCTTCCTGCTGTAGTTTGTAAAGCGCTGGTAACTACTACTCGCAGTTCACCACCCACATAAGGGCTACCTTCTTCAACTACTACCATTGTGCCGTCATCTAGGTAGCCAATACCTTGACTGGGTTCTTTGCCTTCTTTGAGAATTTTCAAATCAAGGTTGTCGCCAGGTAAATAACTGGGACGGACGGCATTCACTAAATCATTCACATTTAAAACAGGTACTTTCTGAACACTGGCGACTTTAGACAAGTTGTAGTCGTTGGTTAGCAATGTACCACTGATTTCTTGGGCGAAGCGTACTAACTTGGCATCGACTGTGGGAACATCGTCGTAGTCAATTCCATTAATCAGGATGCGATCGGGATATTCTTCTTTAATGCGGTTGAGAATTTCTAGTCCTCGTCTTCCCCGCACCCGCTTTTGGTCTTTGCTAGCATCGGCTACTTGTTGGAGTTCTTGTAAGACAAACTGTGGTACGAGAATTTGCCCTTCCAGAAACCCTGTTTCTAGTAAAGCTTCAATGCGACCATCGATAATGCAACTGGTGTCTAAAACTTTGGTATTGGCTGGTTTTAGCGTTCCTTCCACAACCATCGATTCGACGGTGTTGGGATTAATAAACCGCAATAAGCCTCGCCCGTGGGTGTCTGCCAAATTCATGCCAGTGACGGAGAGGATAATACTACCGACAACTGCCACTAATGGCTTAATAAATCCAAAATCTGCCGGGATGGGTAGCAAAAATAGTGGTGCTAGCATCAGGTTAGCTAGCAATAACCCAATCACTAAGCCGATCGCACGAGTTAAAATCACTTCCAGAGGCATTTCTTTAATTTGTGATTCTAAACGACGATATGTCGTCTGGAAACTCAGCCCCATCGCACCACCAATAATAGCGGCAAAGACGGCAACAACTAAGCGTAAAGCTTCAAGGTTTGTTACCTGATCTAGCGTGCCATTGGGTAGCAGTTCAATGCTGTAGAACCCTATTCCCGACGCTGCTAGGATAAATGAAAAAATAATAATGGCGTCAAGCATGGTTGTCTTGTTTTCCTGCAACTGTGTTAACCGATAAAGTTAAGTATTCTTTATTTCATCGGTAAGATAAACTCATCAATATTGACTTACACTAAGGGTTTAGTAGGACAGTATCTGCAATTATTATAACCAAAGGCTTTTATCTTAATATTTTTCATTGTTTCGTTGTAAAACGACAAAAATCTGTAAATAAACTACTCATTTTGCAAGAATTCAGAATCCAGAATCCAGAATCCAGAAGTCAGAATTAAGAAGACTTTGATAGCCAAACTTAATAATTTTAATAAAATCAATAAGTTATTCCATGCTTGAGCTTACAAATTATTCTGGCTCCTGACTCCTGAGTTCTTTTTTCATTTTCATTGTCTCTAATTCGCAGTTGGCTTAACCTCTTTCTTTTTCAAAATGAGTCAAAACTTTAGTACTTCTGAAATTGCCAGTTCTGCTTATGTGCATATTCCCTTTTGCAGACGGCGGTGTTTTTATTGTGATTTCCCGGTGTTTTGTTGTGGGCGATCGCTTGCGGGGTGAAACATCTGGTACTATCTCCCAATATGTTGAGGTACTATGTCAAGAAATCGGCATTACACCAGCATTTGGTCAACCCTTGAAGACAATTTTTTTGGTGGTGGTACTCCTTCGTTGCTATCAAGAGAGCAGTTACAGCGAATAGTAACAGAGCTAGAGAAGCATTTTGGTATTGCGTCAGGGGCAGAAATTTCTATGGAAATTGACCCAGCCACCTTTGATTTAGCGCATATAGCAGGCTATCGCACTGTCGGCGTGAACCGGGTAAGTTTAGGTGTACAAGCCTTTCAATCAGAATTATTGCAGAGGGCGGGGCGATCGCACTCAGTTGAAGATATTTTCGCAGCTGTGGAACTAATCCACCAAGTGGAGATTCCCGAATTTAGCTTAGACTTAATTTCTGGCTTGCCGCATCAGTCTTTGGATCAATGGCAGGATTCTCTAACAAAAGCGGTAGCGCTTGTCCCCACTCACATTTCTATCTACGATCTTACCATCGAACCAGGTACAGCCTTTGGTCGTTACTACAAACCTGGCGATACTCCTTTGCCTACGGATGAAGCCACAGTCAAAATGTATCCAGATGGGGCAGCAAGTTTTGACTGGTGCAGGTTATGAGCATTATGAAAATTTCTAATTATGCTCAACCTGGTCATCAGTGTCGGCATAATCGAGTGTATTGGGAAAACCGCCCTTACTATGGTTTTGGTATGGGTGCGGCGAGTTATGTTGAAGGAAAGCGCTTCACTCGTCCGCGTAAAACTAGTGAGTATTATCAATGGGTACAAGCTGGCGGTGTGATTGATTGTGATGTGACTCCCCCAAAGGAAGTATTGTTAGAAACGTTAATGTTGGGGTTGCGTTTGGCGGAGGGTGTGAGTTTGGCGGCGTTGGCGGAGGTGTTTGGTGAAGAGAAGGTGGAAGAGATTTGTAGGTGTTTACAAGAGTATTTTGATCGAGGTTGGGTGGAAGTTGCAGGGGGAAGGTTGCGTTTGATTGATCCCCAAGGGTTTTTGTTTTCTAATGTGGTGTTGGCGGAGTTGTTTGAGAAGTTGGGGTGATCAAGAGGCAGGGGGGCAGGGGAGATTTTAAGGTGATGAGGATTGAGGATTTATGCAGAAAAATAAAGTTAGAAAAGCTGTGATTCCGGTAGCTGGTTTTGGGACTCGGTTGTTTCCAGCTACTAAAGTTGTGAAAAAAGAACTTTTCCCGATTATTGATCGAGATGGTCGGGCAAAACCTGTGATTATCGCAATTATTGAAGAAGCAATTAGTGCTGGAATTACAGAAGTCGGGATTGTGGTACAACCGGATGATAAAGAAGTATTTGTAGATTTATTTAAAAATCCACCTAAAAAAGAACTTTTTGATAAACTTTCACTAGAAAATAAAGAATATAGCCGATATCTCGAAGATTTAGGCAGCAAAGTTACTATCTTATTGCAAGAGGAACAGTTAGGTTATGGTCATGCGGTATTTTGTGCTAAGGATTGGGTACAAGATGAGCCATTTTTGCTAATGTTGGGCGATCATGTTTATGCATCTGATATTGAAAAATCTTGTGCTAGTCAAATTTTAGATGTCTATGAACAAGTTAATCGAAGCGTTGTTAGCTTAACTACAACGCCAGCAGAAAATCTTCATACATCTGGGTGTGTAACAGGAGTTTGGCAAGAGTTAAACTCGATTTTAGAAGTTACACAACTCTATGAAAAGCCTACCATTGAGTATGCAAAACAACATTTGCGTGTAGAGGGAATGGCAGAAAATGAGTTTTTATGTATATTTGGTTTGTATTTACTTAGTCCGAAAATCTTTGACTTTTTAGCAGAACACATCAACCAAAATTTGCGGAGAACGAGGCGAATTTCAATTAACATCTTCTCTTGATAGATTGTGTCAGGAAGAGGGAATTACAGGATATGTTGTTAAAGGGAAGTGTTTTGATACAGGTTTACCAGATACTTATCGCCAGACGATGATTGATTTTAGAAATTTTTAGATTAATCTAAGTTTCAAAACAAAAAGATCCCCGACTTATTCAAGAAGTCGGGGATCTGAGCGTCTCAGTAGCCTTTAATTACGAATTACGAATTACGAATTATGAATTATTTTGCAACGGTTGCTCGTGGATTAGAAACCCTCGCGGCTCAGGAGTTAGAGCAATTGGGAGCCGGTTCTGTAGAGCCAGGGTTTTGTGGTGTCGCCTTTGAGGGCGATCGCACCTTACTTTATCGCGTCAACATCTGGGCTAGGCTACCGTTCCGAATTTTGGTGCATATCCATGAGTTTCCATGCCTTGATGCTAAGGATCTCTATCGCGGCATTCAAACCATCGATTGGGCAAACTATCTCACGCCAGACATGACGCTGGCGGTGAATACCACGGGCAAAAACGATCACCTCAATCACACCCACTTCACATCTCTCCGAGTCAAAAATGCGATCGTTGATCAGCAGCAGGAAAATCTGGGTGAACGTTCAAATGT
The DNA here is from genome assembly GCF_023734775.1 of Nostoc cf. commune SO-36. Taxonomy (NCBI): domain Bacteria; kingdom Bacillati; phylum Cyanobacteriota; class Cyanophyceae; order Nostocales; family Nostocaceae; genus Nostoc; species Nostoc commune. The sequence goes on from NZ_AP025732.1 coordinate 6,480,216, forward strand.
AGAGCTTCATGAACCAGATGTGCGGGTCAATGTTCATATTGAACGCGACTTTTGTACCGTTAAACTCGACAGTTCTGGAAATAGTCTGCACCGCCGAGGCTACCGCCCTGCGGTTGGAGCCGCGCCTCTAAAGGAATCTCTGGCTGCTGCGCTTATTCAACTTTCGGGCTGGCAACCTGACCAAATGTTTTACGATCCTCTTTGTGGATCTGGCACGTTACCTCTAGAAGCTAGCTTAAAAGCACTTAACATAGCACCAGGGCTGTTTCGTGAGTCCTTTGGATTTGAAAATTGGCTTGATTTTGATCTGCCACTTTTAGAAAAGCTGCTCCAAGAAGCTAAGGATACTCAACTAGATACCCTACCCGCACCTATTTGGGGAAGCGATCGCGATGAAAATATAATTGAGCAAGCGATTAACAATGCTCAAAACTGCGGCGTTGATAATCATGTATGGTTTTCTCAAATGGAACTTGCCGATGTTGTCGCCCCCGCAGACAGTGGGGTTTTATTCTGCAATCCACCTTATGGTGAACGACTGGGACAAGATATTGATTTAGGGGCGTTCTATAAACTTTTGGGTGATGTGCTAAAACAACGCTTCAAAGGCTGGACTGCATTTGTTCTAAGTGGCAACAAGGAACTATCTCAATCGATTGGATTAAAATCATCAAAGCGAATTGCAGTTTACAACGGAACTCTACCCTGTCAGTTAATGAAATATGAGTTGTACTAAAACAAAATCACTCATAGTCGTCTGTCCCATTAATTTTAATAGGTGAATCAGTTTTAAAATTCTCTTCTTTCCTTTTTCCTTAGCGCTCTTTGCGTCCTTCTCTGCGAGACGCTACGCGAATGCGGTTCGTTTTCTTAACCCGCAAAATTAATGCGATAGACCACTAGGCGTTACATAATGTTGATAGGGTCTACATCAATAGTCAAGCTTACAGACGAAGGACAAAGCGATCGCACTTCTTCCCAATCTGGCAATTGTGGCAATGCGTCGGGGGCAAATTTAATCAATATCTGCCAGCGATAACGATTGGCTACCCGTAAAATACTCGCTGGTGCTGGGCCCAATATCTCAAATTCTTCTTCTGTACTCAAGGCTGTAGCAATAATTTGCGCCGTATTTTGCACTTGAATGGGGTCGAGACTACTTAAACGCAATAAAATTAACCGCCCATAAGGGGGATAATTGAGTGCTTGGCGTTGTTCTAACTCGGCTTGAGAAAAAGACTGATAATCGTGCGATCGCACTGCGGCAATTACTGCATGCTCTGTAGTATAAGTCTGCACAATCACCCTACCTGGATCGTCGCCTCTACCAGCACGTCCAGCGACTTGAGTCAAGGTTTGAAATGCCCGTTCACTGGCGCGATAATCTGATAAATTTAGCAATCCATCGGCAGCGACAACGCCCACAAGTGTCACTTGTGGTAAATCTAAACCTTTGGTGAGCATTTGCGTACCGACTAATAAATCTGCTTCACCATTGGCAAACTGGGTGAGTAGAGTCCGGTGTGAGCCTTTGTTGCGGGTGGTATCACTATCAAAACGAATCAAGCGCAATTCTGGAAACTGTCGCGCTAGTTCCTGTGTGACTCGTTGAGTACCGCTACCAAAAAATTTCAGGTAAGGGGAACTACAATCAGGGCAGAATTTGGGGTGCGATCGCGCATAATTACAATAATGACACCGCAATAATTCCGGTGCTTTTTCTTCGGTGTGGTGATACGCCAGCGATACGTCACAGTGCGGACATTCCAGCACATATCCACAACTACGGCAAGATACAAAAGTACTGTGTCCCCGGCGATGAATAAATAAAATTCCCTGTTGTTTTCTTTCTCGCAACTCTTGTAAAGCTGCTTGCAGCGATCTACTAAATATAGAACGATTTCCGTGCTGCAACTCTTGCCGCATATCGACTATTTCCACGGGCGGTAAAGGGCGGGAGTTGACACGCTCAGGCAAACTTAAATAATACGCCCCCTGCCCCTTCTCTCCCCGACTCCCTCACACTTACCAAACTTTCTAACGAAGGTGTAGCCGAACCCAACACCAAGGGGCAATTTTCTAATTCTGCTCGCCACTGGGCAACGGTGCGGGCGTGGTAGGTGGGTATGGGTGAATCTTGTTTAAAGCTGCTATCGTGCTCTTCATCTAAAATAATTAAACCCAAGTTTGGCAAGGGGCGAAAACGGCGCTGCGAGTACCAATTACAACTTGGGGTTCTCCCGTGAGCATAAGCCGCCAAGTGTCGTAACGTTCACCATCGGAGAGGGCGCTGTGATAAACGCTGACTTTATTGCCAAAACGGGCGCGAAAACGATCGGTTAGCTGAGGTGTGAGTCCAATTTCTGGGACTAAAACTAGGGCGGATTTGCCTTGATTAAGGAGGGGTGCGATCGCTTGCAAATATACTTCGGTTTTTCCTGAACCTGTCACCCCATGCAATAAAACTTGAGCAAATCCATCTAGTGTCTGGATTGTTTCTAAGGCGCTAGCTTGAGCAGTAGTTAAAGATTTAGCACCATCACCTACTAAAGCTGGCCCTTGTTCTGTTCGCAATACTTCCCTTTCTTCAACAACGATGTAACCCTTTTGTGCCAACGTTTTCAGGATAGAAGAACTAGCATTGCAAATTTGCAACAATTCAGTTTGCCACAACTCCCCATTATGTCGTCGCAGCACTTCTAAAATCTCTCGTTGGCGAGTAGTTAAGTTGTCATCAATTGTACCTGTGAGGGTAACTGCTTTTTGTAGCTTTGGCCGAGTTAGTCGTGGCGGTTCTAAATAGCTTTCTACTAAACCAAATCGCAATAACTCTCGAATTCCCCGATAAGCAGATTTAACTTTTTGTTGGAGATAGATAAAACTGTAATCCCCCGCCGCCTGCCCTTGCAAAAGTTCCCAAACTTGCCGCGCAGTTGGAGTCAAAAAAGCGGAAGGATCAGGAGATGCCAACAAATAACTATTTCCCCCTGCCCCTCCACCTCTAACAAGGCGAATACGACGCTGCGATCGCCCCAACAACCCTGGTGGCAGCGCAACCCGGATTACTTGAATCAGGGGCGTATAGTAATATGCAGCAACTCGATTGAGTAATTCCCAATAAGCACTAGGAAAAAACCCAACGCTGACTATATCTTCTACTTCCCGGATTTTTTCTGGTGGTAAATCGAGATTTGGTTGTGCCAGTAACCGAATAGCGATCGCTCCTAATTGTTGTGCCCCAAATGGCACGCTTAAAATATCCCCTGGTTTTATTTCTAACTGGGCTGGCAACCGATAAGTAAATAGTCCTGTACTTCCTGGACAGTCTACCAGTACTTCAACCCACCGATTAAGATTTGTACCTAAATGGTATGATTCACTAGCTTGGGCTACCACTAAAGGAGATAAATTTACGTCATTAATATACATAGTTTCTGACTTTATAATTAGATATTTCCCTCACCAAGCTGGTCAATATGAGCCTAGCTAACTAAACTCTAATTTTTTGCTTCTTTAGACTTAAATGGTATTTCTCAATACTGTTATCCTTCATAATACTTGATAATTTTCCTCTTATGTAATCTACTAGACAAATTCGTATCAACTATAAATGCAATAAATATTTGGTAGCCACTATACAAATAAAAGGATGTCAGCTCTTGCTGTAACAGTTACTCTATCTACTAAATAGGGAGTAGCCTTTTTCCGCCTATCGGTAGATATTCAACCCTTTCGGTATATGAGATGCTTTTATACAAATAAGAACATCCTGAAATTAAGCTGCTATTCTTGTAATTTGTATTATGTCGATAATTTTAAATTAGAAATGCATAACCGCAGTAGCAAGTTTTAGTTTTAATTAGTGATTTCTAACACCTAAGAGATTATAAATATTTAGAAAAATATATGAAAGTTTAAGAAAAAGCGATGATTAGCTGAGATTTTTATATTTGTTAAGGTTGAGAAAGGTTGAGGGGGATTTGACATATTTGATAATTCAGAAAAAAATGAAGAATATATCTGTTGGGAGTCTGAGAATAAAGTTTTGTTAGGTGCTAAAACCAGTTTCATTATAGGTTGTATCTAATCGCAACCCATATATCCTAGGTAGATGCCAATTTTTTATGTAGATAAATTAGTCTCAGCCTGTATTTCGCTATATAAACCAGTGCATCATCCATTAGGGAAAACTACCAAGCCTCAAACGAGTAGGTGCAACTAAATTATTTACCAAACAAAGCAACAATCCCTAAAGGAAGCTATGAATATTGTTGAATTCGGAAAAATGGAAATACTGGAGAATGCTGCTGATATTGAAGAACCATCACTCGATATTCTAAATGCAGTAGCAGAAGAAGAAGCTCCAATTGTAGTAGAAAACCTGGAATCAGACGAACGTGATGGAGATCACATGGCGGCGGCTCGTCCTTCAGGATATAACAAAACCGAACATGATGATGCTGTCGGCGCATTTTTTAAGGAAATGGCACGTTATCCGTTGCTCAAAGCTGATGAAGAAGTAGAGTTAGCGCGGCGAGTCAGGTTTGTAGAAGAAGTCAGAGAAATACAAGCTGCTTTAGAGTTAAAACTGGGACAGGAACCCAGTAAACTAGAAGTCGCTTCTGAGCTAGAAATGACAGAAAAGCAACTAGAAAGTCGCTTGTATCAAGGCAGAGTAGCGAAACGCAAAATGATTCGCTCGAACCTGAGATTGGTAGTATCTATTGCCAAGCGCTATCTGAATCGGGGAGTGCCTTTTCTGGATTTAATTCAGGAAGGAGCAATGGGTTTAAATCGCGCTTCCGAAAAGTTTGATCCCGATAAAGGATATAAGTTTTCTACTTACGCTTATTGGTGGATTAGACAAGCCATTACCAGAGCTATAGCCAACGATGCGCGGACAATTCGGCTACCTATTCATATTGTTGAAAAGCTTAACAAGCTGAAAAAAGCCCAACGGGAACTCAAACAAAAACTCTGTCGCAATCCTACCGAAGGTGAAATGGCAGAAACTTTGGAAATTAGTGTGCAACAACTACGTCAGCTGCAACAATTACGGCGGCAAGCACTTTCTCTCAATCACCGTGTCGGTAAAGAAGAAGACACAGAATTGATGGATTTGCTAGAAGATGAAGACAACTTGTCTCCAGAAGCAAAAATGAATGAAAACATGATGCGTCAGGAGATTTGGGAAGTCTTGGGTGACGTGTTAACTCCAAGAGAGAAAGATGTGATTTCTCTACGCTATGGTTTGACAACCAGCGAACCCTGTACCTTAGAGGAAGTTGGCAATATGTTCAATCTTTCTCGTGAGCGAGTTCGTCAAATTCAAAGCAAAGCCATGCGGAAATTGCGTCGTCCTCACATAGCTAAACGTTTAAAAGGTTGGTTAATCTAAAAAGTTAACCCCACAATCACTGATAATACCAAATTAGGATAATTAGTATTGTTTGAGATTTATGGAACAGTCTTGAGCAAAGGCTTTTAATCCAAAATCCAAATTGTGCTTTTAGCGCATCCAAGTGCGATCTGAAATCCAAAATTGGTATAATTCGTTGATTTAATTAGCTTTGCAATTTGCAAAAGCTGGACGTTTTGTACTTTGTTTCGGCTTTAGTTTAGTCATTCTCAAAAAAAATTGCCCAGTTACCTATAGACTATGGACTATAAACTATGGACTATAGACTAATGACTTCGGGTAGCAATTTGATTGTGCGTTTTGCTGAACCAGCCGATTACAGCGTACTGTTTAAATTAATCGAGGGGCTTGCAGAGTATGAAAAATTATCTCACGCGATCGCAGGTAATGCTCTAGCACTTAAGGAGCATTTATTTGGTTCACGGAGGTATGTAGAAGCAATCTTAGCAGAATCTGAAGGTCAAGCTGTTGGTTTTGCCCTATTTTTTCATAATTATTCAACATTTCTGACTAAGCCAGGAATTTATCTAGAAGATTTATTTGTTTTACCAGAATATCGCAGGCAAGGTATTGGTAAAGCTATCCTGACTAGATTAGCTCAGATAGCTGTAGAACGTGATTGTGGGCGGTTAGAGTGGAGTGTCTTGGATTGGAACGAGTCAGCCCAAGAATTTTACCGTAGTATGGGAGCATCAATATTAGATGATTGGCGAATTTGTCGCGTTACAGAAGATGCGCTTATTCAATTAGGAACTGTTAAATAAAAACAAAGGATGAAGTATAAAGAACGAAACAGGACAATTTCATTCTTTAATATTTCATCCTTAAATTTTGATTATTTATTTTTTCTAAAATTCTTTATAAAATATTCAAATTTACATAAATTTATATTTTCATCATCAGCGTAAATGCATATTTATGCAAATAAGCAATCTAGGCTTAATATTTTGTAGAGAAGCATTTTCTCAGATATTGCTGCTGAGTAACAACACTAAATTTAAAACCCCAAAAATTCAAAATCCAAAAACTTTATTTAAAAAAGCAAAGTTTGACAGCTTGTCATTTGACTATGGCAACAAGTCAACTCACAATTATGGAGGATATTGCACTGAATAAGCTGTTATTGTTATTGCAGAGAGAACACGAAATGAAAAAAATGATTACAATCATGCTGTTAGGCATAGCAATCTTCACCTTTGCCTTCAGTAGTCCCGCATTGGCAGCAGATGCTGTTAGTGGAGCTAAAGTATTTAGTGCTAATTGTGCCTCTTGTCACGCAGGAGGTAAAAATCTGGTTCAAGCTGCGAAAAACCTGAAGAAGGACGCTTTAGAAAAGTATGGTATGTACTCAGAGGAGGCGATTATCGCCCAAGTTACAAAAGGTAAAAATGCTATGCCTGCTTTTGGAAGTCGTTTAAAAGCTAACCAAATTGAAGATGTAACTGCTTATGTGCTTTCACAAGCAGATAAGGACTGGAAGTAGACTAAAATCTAGTTTCAAAAATTAACAATTAGCGGGGCTTTTTGTCCCGCTAATTTTATATCTGTTGAAATTATCAAATAGGATGCTGATATACTGATTTTCGATTAAGAATCTTTGCAAAATGAGAGCCAAGGAAAGAGATTTGCCGACGAAAAAAGTTTTAATTTACTGAAGAAGTTGCGATTACAAATATCGTCTATAACTGTCAAAGCTATATAGAGTATACACCGGCTTGAAAAATCTGTTCGGCGGTTAGATTTAATTCGGGGAAAGTTGGTGAGATAATGCGATCACTACCTTGAAACTGGCTAACTTGGTATTCTCCCTCAATTAAAGTGTAAAGCGAGACAGTTGCTTGTTTGGGATTGCCAATAAATCGCCTACCGCCTAAAGCCGCATAGTCTACAATCCAGTATTCTGGAATGCCTACAGCTTCATAGTCAGCAGCTTTTTTTAAATAATCATCACGCCAATTACTACTCACTACCTCAACTACTAAGGGTATTGATTCCGCTTGACTGACAGTAGATTCTTTTTTCCACAGAGGTTCGTTTACCAAATTAGGGAGATTTAATATCAGTACATCTGGTGAATAAGCCGATTCACTTTCGAGTGGTTTTACTAGTACTGTTTTCGGGATGCCGTATCGTAGACTGATGCGGCTATATTCTAAAATAAATTTTTGGACTAAAAATACAATAATTTCTTCATGTTCGCCTGTAGGTTGCGGCATCTCTACAATTACTCCATCATGCAATTCATAACGTTTACCCGTGTTGTCAGGATATTTAGCAACGAATTCATCGAATGTAACTAGTTTGCGTAAGGTTTGAATCATTCTATTGTGTTTGCGAAGCTTCGAGTTTTCCCAATGCTAACGTAATTCGTAATTACTACAACAGAAGAAGCTTTGAGGCTTATTCCCCTTCGCCTTTTAAAGGCTAGTTTGCTTATAAAGTGCAATATTTCTTGCCCTTTGAGATCGCACATATAGGAATTTGAGCGTTTGAAGCAGACTAAAAAATATCTCAACCCAGATTGAGATCATATTACCAGTAGAACCGAGATCACACTTCAATGAGTTCACTTCGGCTAAACTCAATATTTATACTTAAGTATAACAAATACTCATATAGGAACTTAAATTATGACAATGAGGAGAGGCGATCGCAAAGATTTTAATTATGACAACGCTATTAATAATCCTTGCTCACGGCAGAAAGAACCAGCATTTTATCATGAGCTTAACTTTTCATTAATGACTGTTCGCGCCAATCTTGAGGAGGTGCAAAAACTTGCGAAACATAATGAGGAAGCTGCATCTCAACGCTATGAAGCAGAACAACGTGCAAAAGAAGCTGCATTGCAACTGATTCATGTTCAGCAAAAGATTCAAACTTACCAAATTGAGGCTAATGAGCTAAAAGAGCGTGTAAATCAAAATTATCTCTTCTGTAGTGATGAGCAAAGAAATCATAAAAAGACGCTCTACCTTTATAACGAAGAAAAAGCTGATCGGATTCAATCTCTAGTTGATTCGGTGGATGAAGAAACAACTAACAATCCTATGGGTTTGGTACAAAAGTTTAAACGCATCTGGCTGGTAATTAAAGACATACTTTCTAAATAAATAAGCATACTCATGAGCAAAAAATCACTACCAGCCATGCAAAAACAAGGTAAAGCGAGGCTGGGAAAAGCAGTAAATGAGGCTCTGCGTTTTCTAATTAGAGTTACGGCTAAAAATTGTCATAGCGTTTTCTAGTCATACAAGTTAAGTAAGTAGACATGATTAAAACAATTCGCAATTCGCAATTCGCAATTCGCAATTTTGTGTCGGGGTCTAAATCCCCGTCACAAAACGGGCTGCCTGTCTTGCTGGGGACTTAAACCCCCAAAGTTTGTTAAATATAACATTTCATTGCGAGTGAAACGAAGCAATCCCAGAGACTTTGCGATTGCTTCGTTTCACTCGCAATGACAGAACATATTATATTTATTTGTTTACGCCCATTGACTTAACTAATAAGGCGTAACACCATTAGAGAGCGATCTGTGACTGGCACAGTTTGAGAGCCTGAAACTAATTTTCCCCGATCTAAGAAGCGAGACTCATTAGTGTCAATTACTATCTCCCATACTTTTTCTTTAAATTCATCAGGTAAAGCAAACTCAATTAACTCATAGTGAGCATTAAAAAATAGCAGAAAACTTTCATCGATAATCCGCTCACCGCGATCGCCTGGAGTAGCAATTCCCTGCCCATTCAAAAAAATCTCCATTACTTTGGCATAACTAACTAGCCACTGCTTTTCAGTCATTTTGCTACCATCAGCATTAAACCAAGCAATATCATTAATGCCTAAACCGTGGATGGAGCGACCTTGAAACCACTTACGCCGTCGGAATACTGGATGCTGATGGCGAAAAGAAATTAGTTCACGGGTAAAGTCTAGTAAATCCGCGTTCGCTTTATGCAAGTCCCAATGTCGCCAGGAAATCTCATTGTCTTGGCAGTAGACATTATTATTTCCCTGTTGACTACAGCCAATTTCATCTCCCTCTAATAACATTGGGACACCTTGAGATAGCATTAGGGTTGCTAAAAAGTTTCGTCGCTGCCGTTGGCGCAAACGTATTACTTCTGGATCGTCGGTTTCACCTTCTACACCACAATTCCAGGATCTATTATGGCTTTCACCATCTCTACTATCTTCCCCGTTTGCCTCGTTATGCTTTTCGTTGTAACTGACCAAATCATTTAACGTAAAACCATCATGAGCAGTTATAAAATTAATACTTGCATTTGGGTTGCGCCCGTTTGTTTGATACAAGTCAGGGCTACCCGTAAAACAGTAAGCAAATTGTCCTAAACTATCATCGACACCGCGCCAAAAATCTCTAACTGTATCCCGATATCTACCATTCCACTCAGACCAACGCAGTGGAAAGTTCCCGACTTGATAGCCGCCTTCTCCTAAGTCCCAAGGTTCAGCAATTAGTTTCACATCTGCTAAGATTGGGTCTTGATGAATAATATCAAAGAAAGCTGATAGGTTATCTACTTCATATAATTCCCTTGCTAATGCCGAGGCTAAATCAAATCGGAAGCCATCTACATGCATTTCTGTTACCCAATAGCGCAGGCTATCCATGATTAACTTCAAAACTTGAGCATGACGCACATTTAGAGAGTTACCGCAGCCTGTAAAGTCCATGTAGTAGCGAGGATCATCCTTTACCAAACGGTAATATACAGAATTATCAATACCTCGCAAAGATAGCGTTGGCCCGAAATGATTTCCTTCGCCTGTGTGGTTATAAACTACATCTAAGATCACTTCAATTCCAGCAAAATGTAGTGCCTTGACCATTTGCTTGAATTCAGTAACTTGTTGTCCCACAGTTCCACTAGCACTGTAACTAGAATAGGGGGCAAAATAATTGATGGAATCGTAACCCCAGTAATTCTTTAATTCTTTATCTTCTAAATGTCCCGGATGAGATAGAAAATGATGTACTGGCATCAACTCAACTGCTGTAATTCCTAATTGCAGTAAGTGTTGAATTGCAGCCGGATGCGCTAACCCAGCATAAGTTCCCCGCAACTCTTCTGGAATAGCTGGATGTAATTTAGTAAAACCTTTGACGTGAGTTTCATAAATAACAGTTGTATGCCAAGGTGTAGAAAGCAGTTTATCCCCTTCCCAATCAAAAGATTGATCAACCACAACACACTTAGGCATTATTTTGGCATCATCTAGTTCAGAAAAAACTAAGTCTTTTCCCTCAGCGTCTAGAGAGTAGCCAAAGACAGATGGATCATTACTAAACTCACCATCAATTGCTTTGGTGTAGGGGTCAATTAATAGTTTGTTTGGATTAAATCGATGACCTGCCTCCGGTGCCCACGTCCCATGCACTCTAAACCCATACTTTTGACCTGGGCCAACTCCTGGTAAGTAACCGTGCCAAACAAAATTGTTTTTTTCTGTCAAAGGTATACGAATTTCTTCGTCATCGTTATCAAATAAACAAAGTTCTACCCCTGTTGCATTTTCCGAAAATAAAGCAAAGTTTGTTCCTTTACCATCCCAAGTTGCACCTAAAGGATATACATTCCCCGGCCATAAAGCTACATACATAAGTCAATTTTAAATAATTAGGTTTTCGGTAAATACTTAACTTCGATTTTATCTTGAATAATTAGTTACAATTTAGAGTTACTAATAATTCAATTAAAATCACTAACATTATAATCTAACCTAATAAATAATGTTATTTTCTCTATCAAGAGTAATATCAATCTCTATTCCTTTAGTTGGAAAAACTAATGCAGAGGGCAACAGACTGAAGGAAAATTTTCCTGTTTGCGACATGCTAGGCAGGCGATCTGCTTTAACGATACCTACGGCAGGATGCGCTAACGCTAAAAAGTAAGGGTTTAAGACCCTAACTGTTGCGTCAGCTTCCCACAGGATAAGGCTTTTTAGGTGACAATTCTCAGCGCTAATTGCAACTTTAGCCTAAAAAAGAAAACTCTAGATCACCACTGATCACTCGATGCTAAGATAAAGCATTTTACTAAAAATGATAATCCTGTAAGAGGTAGAGGAAGGAGCCGAGCGCCGCTCGGCTCCTATTATCAATTATGGGCACTCAATGTTTTACTTAATAGGAATAAAATTTGCATTTTTTATGAGTTTTTGACCTTTCTCTGAAAGAAGCCAACTAGTATAGAAATCTCCTATGCTATTATTTTTCTCATCTTCTCTATAGATTACAAATATTTGTCTTTTAAAAGCATAGTTATTACGAATTCCATCTATAGATTGTTTTCTTGTGTTTCTTGAGCATTCATGATTGTATGTACCATTTTGTTGATATGAAGAAACAGGCTTTTCTTGCTTTGTATAGCTAAGTGATAATGTATTTATTAAGCATTGATCAACTATTTCAGATGCACTACCAAAATAAATGCCACCAAGGTCTTTTTGTTTTAATCTTTTAAGCGCTTCCGTGTTTGTATCTACGGTAACTACCCCTTCGCTAAAATCCCTTCCGCTCAAAACAGAATCCTTAAAAAATATAGTATTTGGATGCTTGTCTCTTAATTTATATGGTGTGATTTCTAAGTCTTGTCCACCGAGTTCTTTCCAATTATTTATTTCACCTTTATAAATTTTCTTGAGTTCAGGAAATGTTATAGTTTGAAGTTTTAGTTCTTGATTAACAGCTATAGCAATTAAATAATAACCCACAGACACTGCTTTGAGTTTTATTCCTATTTCCCTAGCTTCTTTGTTTTGTTCCGAGGTTGGAGGACTTATTGATTGAACAAAATCAATCTCACCTCTGATTAGCCTAGAAACGGCTGTTCTCGGATCATAGGTTGCAGGATTTAATTTAAGTTGAGCTAACTCTTTACTACTAATTATTTCTTTATTTATATCATCCCATGTTCCAACAGGGGAATATAAAAACTCTTTTTTAGGTAAATTAATATATTTAATATATAATTCCATATTAGAATAATTCTTAATAGTAAATATAGTAGAACCAGTCAATACAGTTGTTGCTCCTAGTAATAAAGCAGTCATTTGAAGCGGATTTTTTTTGATTTTATAAAATATTTTTTTTGATGTTCTTGATGTCCAATGCTTTGACAAATCGTTATCTAAATCTATATACTTAATCTTTATATCTATATAATGCTTCTGTACGGTATTCTTAAAGCTATTCAATACGTTTATAGTTTGTATGGCTTCAGATTGCTCTTGTTCTGTAAGTCCTTGTTTATTCAAACTAAATAATATTGTTAACATTGTTTTCCTCACTGGTTGATTATTCTGGCTTTTTTTAAATGCCTCTTCTTTAAATAGCTGAAAATATTTTTCAATAGCTTTTAAATAAGATAATAGCTCTTCTGAATCCGTAGATTGTTTTTTAATCTTCCGTGAATTTTCAGTTAGTTTTAAAACAAGATTTTCTGTTTCTTGTGCAAAATCATCTATGTTTAGGTATTGATAAACATCTAAATTAAAATTATGGCTCTTATTGATAGATTTACCTTGTCTAATATCTTTAATCTCTGTAGATTTTTGTTGTATCAGATTCAATATTTCTTGATTAAAAATATCGATTTCTTTATGAATTTCTTTTATATGTAACTGTAGAATATTACTTTCATTAATATACATCTGATTAAGGTAACCCATAACAACTATCGCTGCTGTCAAAACTTGAGTACCTGCCATATAAAAACCTCCAGATTAATTTGTCTCATATTTAATAAATCACCTTGCTATGCAGCAATTACGGAAAAATTTAACTAAACAGTTAAAAAACCTCACAGATACCTCTTCAACTACTTCTTTACGAGACTTTACCGTTTAATAAAAATTTAGGCAGAAATTTTCTGTTAAAGGCATTCGAGTAGCATCTGTGCAATAATTTACTCTAGTCCAGAAAGCAGACATAGTAAACATTGTAGCAATCGTTAAACATTGCTTAGTTTGAATCAATTGCCCTACTACTTGACATTTTTCACACTTTTTGGTTTTTTGTTGATGACATTCCCGGTTTCGGGAGAGAAGGGCGGAAAGTCCTAGTAATTAAGAAGGTTCAATACCCCCTTAATTATCTCCGCAATTCCCTTTTCCCCCAACCATCCCGGTAAGGCAGGAAGTACCGTACCCTTCCTTGCCGAGGTTTAGATGGCTCCAATTCATCCACGGTCAAATTCTCTCCCGCCTTCTGCTTTCTTCAAATGCTGCTGGTGTTTAACACGTAGTGAATTGACCAACACTCTCATCTGAACTGGGGAAATATGACAGCGTGTCTTTTGACACGATTTTACTATTACAGCAACAATGCTACGTAGTAGCTGTTTTTACTTGGTGTGAAAGAGAACGTGAAAAAAGATTTTTTGTTGCTAACAGTTGCTTTACCGAGTTTACTGATAGCTTTTCCTAGTTATGCTGCTGAGAGGGAAATTGAGCAGAGAAATACTAATAAATTGACCGAAGTCATTTTAAATATTCCGAGTTTGAGTGAAGTTGAGCTACCTGCTACGAATGCCGAATTATTAACTCAAGAATCTGTACCGATTGAAGTTAATCCAGAAGAAACTCAGGGAGAAACACCAGATTCTACAGATGATTCAGACATTACTATAGAAGCGATCGCAGAACCAGATAACCTACCTCAATCTACTCCAACTTACGTAATTGATCAAGAAGAAATTAAAAAGCAGGGTGCTGCAAGTTTAGCCGATATTTTGAAACGAATGCCTGGTTTTGCCATCAATGATGTAGGTCATGGTGCAGATATTCACACAGGTACATACTATCGGGGAGCTTCAATTAATCAATCTGTATTTTTGATTAATGGCAGACCAATTAACAATAATGTCAACACTTATCATGGTGGAACTGATTTAAATAGTATTCCTGTAGAGGCAATTGAACGAGTGGAATTATATAGCGGTACAGCCTCCGCTTTATTTGGTTCTTCAGCTTTTGGGGGAGTTGTAAATATCATCACCAAAGAAGGTTATGGCAAACCTAAATTGAGTGGTAGTGCAGAATTTGGCTCATTGAGCTTAAATAATCAACAAGTGACCTATGCTGGTTCAGCCGATAAGGTCAAGTATAACTTTAGCTTTGAAAGATTCTTTATAGATAACCGTTATCCCGTTCCTGTTGGTGCTGCTAATCGTGATGAAAAAGGATTTTTATTCAATGCAGACACAGCGACAAGTACTTACTTTGGTAGCATTGGAGTAGATTTAGATCAGAAAAATTCTTTGAATCTAGATGTTACTGCACTCAGCAGCCGTCGCGGTTTAATTTATTTCGGTTTCCCTCTGCAAAGAGATAGATTAGACCACGATGGTTTAAACATTGGCTTATCTTGGAAAACTCGGCTAGGTAATGGCGAAAGCTCTAATCTTACAACTTCAATTGGTTATAACCGAGATTATTTCAGCACTTATGGCCCTACAGGAGCATCATTTTATCGTAGAGGGTCTTTAGATACACAACAACTTACAGCCAGGGTAGATCATGAGTGGAAAATTACTTCTAATAATAAATTGCGTTGGGGATTAGATTTGAAAAATACCGATTTAATCGGTGATGTTTTGAGTACAGATCCTACTAGGATTGCCGAAAACGAAAAGGAAGATAGGAGTTTGTTCAATACAGCTTTATTTGCTGTCAATACTTGGAATATTAGCGATGATTTTCTGATAGATTTAGGACTAAGGCAAACCTTCGATAGCCAGTTTGGAAATTATCTCAACCCTAGTTTTGGGTTACGTTATGCTGTCACACCAATAATAGCAGTGCGTGGAAGTTGGGCAGGGGCACAACGTAATCCTGGGTTAGATCAGTTGTATGTTTATGATACGGTTCATGGTTGGAGACCTAATCCTGATTTAAACCCGGAAACTGGCTCTACTTGGAGTGCAGGAGTAGATGTCAATTTTTCAGAAAATCTAATTGGACAGTTTACTTACTTTGGTAGTAGTATAGGCGATCGCTTGGGAGTCATCGGCGGCAAATGGGAAAACATTGGACTAGTGGATACCAATGGTTTAGAGGCAGCATTGCAATTAAGAATTGCTTCAGGCTGGTCAACTTTTCTTAACTACACTTATACAGATGCTCAAATAAAAACAGGTACAGAGAGGGGTTTGCAGTTAGGCTTGATTCCTTACTCTGTACTTCAAAGCGGTGTAGGTTATGAAAATGCGGGGTGGCAAGCTAACTTGTATGTTACCTACAATAGTGGCGCTCGTAGATCCATCTTCGCTAACTCTACTGACAAGGCTACAGATTTTGCTCCATCTTTCGTGAATTTAGATTTGAGCGGTCGTGTACCTTTAACTAGCAATTTAGGATTGACAGTTTACTTAGAAAATCTACTGGGTGAGCAATATGAGCGAGTTAATCGCATATATAGCCCTGGATTTACTTTCCGTGTGGGCTTAAACGCCAATTTTTAGGTGTAAAATCTCTTATTTTCTCTCTGTGTTCTCTGCGCCTCTGTGGTTCAATAAAAAACTTTTAAACCGCAGAGGCACGGAGAACACAGAGAAAAGAGGATCTTTTTGGCAAAGACGATGCACTGCCGTTCAAGATGGTGCGTTAGGCTAAAGCCTAAATGTACCCTACTTGACATGAGAGCTAAAATAGAAAATAAAATACTTTTTATCCACCACGAAGATGTACCAGAGTTTAAGAAGGGTGGCTCGGTGGTGCGGAACTCTTATTTCTGGGCGCTACGTTCAATTGCTGGTAAAGCTTCGCGTTATCGTGATTGGGAATACGAACCGGAGGTTTGGCTAGCGCTTTCACGAATGCTTTTGTCGTTTGCTGAATCTGGATATCTAGGTCTTAGAGAAACCTTGCTGGAGTTTCCTTTCTCTCAAGGGGAAATTCCTAGTTTGCTGCGGGACGTATCCACTTTTGAGTAAGTTTTTAATAATTTAATCATATCTTTCTCATTCGCATTTGCTTGTTTGGCGACTCCATTTGCTTGTTTAGCGACAACATTTGCTTGTTTGGCGACTCCATTTGCTTGTTTGGCGACTCCATTTGCTTGTTGGGCGACTCCATTTGCTTGTTTGGCGACTCCATTTGCTTGTTGGGCGATCGCATTTGCTTGTTTGGCGACTCCATTTGCTTGTTGAGCGATCGCATTTGCTTGTTTGGCGACATCATCGGGCACTCAAATGACGTTCAATGCGTCACGATTAGCCATCATAGACAAACCCTAGTTAAGAATAGTGCTGAAGCAAGGGTAGTTGTGAGAAAAAAATTAAAATGCAGCAGTTAGTGGAGGAGAATAACGTGAAAATAGCGATTATTACGAAAACATTCATTACATCCATCGTTTTGCTAGCTTTATTTGCCCCAAGTCAAGCATCGGCTCAACTTATACCGCAACCTTGGGTTTCAGTCGGTGGAAAAGATGGTGATGTAACTTATGCTGTAGGAGCTAGGGCTTTAAATTTTGGCGTAGAGCTAGGAGTTGGGCCTGATGGTGCTACGGGAGTAGATGTTTTGAAATTTATCAGTTTGCCTGTCATTTCACCTTATGTAGGAGTTGGACTTTATTCAGAGGATAAAGGTGTTGCAGTTTCCGGTGGTGTTCAGGTAGGTGCTACTGATAACGTTTTTGTTGGTGCTGGTTACAATTCTATTCGTGGCTTTAACGGGCAACTGGGAATCAGATTTTAACAGTGTTGAGAAAAACATTAATTGTTTTTCTTGTTGACGCGTAGGACAAAAGAAAATAGTATCGAATCAGGTACTTAATTAGGTGCTTGTATGGTTAACATTGAAAATATCCACTCGTTAACGGACTTCCGGCGCAATGCTAGCAACTATGTTGAGCAAATCAAAGAAACGAAAGCTCCACTGGTTTTAACAGTGAATGGCGAAGCGGCAGTGGTGGTTCAAGATGCCCGTGCTTTCCAACAGATGCTTAATCGATTGCAGCAGCTTGAAGAGGAACTAAATCAACTGAAGCTAGAAAGCTTGCAACAGGAAATTCAAAAGGGTATTGACCAAGCTGACAGGGGCGAACTCTTAAATGGGGAGGAAGTGATGGCACGGCTCCAGTCTCGCTACCAGGCTGCTTTGACTGAGACTTGATAATGAGTAGTTACACTTATTACACCGTTAGCAGTCAGCGACCTTGATAACATCTATGAATACATAGCTACGAATGATCTGGCAATAGTGGGACGATTGCTTAACCGCTTTGCTCAATTGTTTCGGAAACTTGCTGCTATGCCTGGAATTGATCGTAACCGCCCTGAGTTAGGGGAAGGTATCAGGAGCTTTCCTTCTGGAAATTATGTCATCTTTTACCGCACGGTTGAAGGAGGTATTCAAATTATGCGTGTCTTGCACGGGGCGCGGGATATCGAGAAGATATTTGCTCAAGATACCGAATTTACGCAGGAGGAGTAACTGAAGTTGAGATTAGCTCTCTGACATCCTCTGCGGAATCTTGTTGTAATGCTGATACTACGATCGCTTCACTTTCAACTATACTCAACCGAGCGATCGCTTGTTTCACTCCCGGTATACTTTGAGGATTCACGCTCAACTCATCCAACCCTAAACCTAATAAAATTGGTGTTGCTAAAATATCTGCTGCCAATTCTCCACATAATCCTACCGAAATTCCCCCCGAATGAGCAGCTTGGATCGTTTGCTGCACCATTCGCAACACGGCTGGATGTAGCGCATCAACTAAATTTGCGATGCGGGGATTAGTGCGATCGCTAGCCATAACGTACTGACTCAGATCGTTAGTCCCGATACTAAAGAAGTCTACTTCATCTGCTAACTGATCTGCGATCGCAACTGCTGCCGGAACCTCTACCATAATTCCTACTTTCATCGCGGCATCAAAGGAAATACCAGCTTGATTTAGTTCAGCCTGCACTTCACCCAAAATTACTTTAGTTGCACGTACCTCAGTTACACTAGCAATCATCGGCAACATAATCTTAATTTGGTGTCCAACACTAGCTCTCAAAATTGCCCGTAACTGAGTTTTGAACAAATCCAAATGATCTAAACAGAAACGAATTCCCCGCCAGCCTAAAAAAGGGTTCGCTTCAGGAAAACCTACTCTCAAATAAGGAAGCGGCTTATCACCACCGACATCTAAGGTACGTATAATTAACGGACGATGATCTAAAACTTGAGCGATCGCCTGATACACTGCTAATTGTTCTTCTTCAGTCGGGGCGCTTGTCCGGTCAAGATAAAGAAACTCAGTGCGGAGTAGTCCCACACCTTCTGCACCATTAGCTACAGCAACTTGAACATCTTTTATACTACCAATGTTGGCAAAGACGCTAACTTGCCGACCATCAAGAGTAATTGCTGGCTGGTGTGCCGTTGCTTGTGCTTGTTGTTGGGCAGTTTGCCAAGCTTCTTGCTTTGCTGCCAGTAAATCTAGGATATGTGATTCTGGTTCTATCCAAGCTCTGCCACTTTCGCCATCAAGTGCCATAAGTGTACCGTCTGCCAAGTGCAACACTTGGGCATCTATTCCCAAAACTGCGGGAATACCCAACGTCCGGGCGATAATTGCACTGTGGGAGGTGGCGCTACCAGAAGTAGTACAAATTCCCAAAACCTTTTTCGGATCTAGTCTAGCGGTATCTGATGGGCTTAAATCAGTCGCCACTAAAATCGCTGGTTCCTCTAGATGTAGGTTAGCATCTGCATTTCCAACTAGTAATCGCAGCACTCTTTGCCCCACATCTACAACATCATCAACTCGCTCTTGCAGGTAAGAATCCTCAAGTGTGCGGTAAGAAGTTGCTACTTCATCAACTACGGCTTGCCAAGCGGCTTCAGCATTTAGATGGTTTTTGAAGATGCGCTCTTTAACCGCTTCCAACAATACTGGATCTTCTAAAAATAGTAATTGGGCATCAAAAATGGCGGCTTCAGCGTCACCAATTTGCAGAGATGCTTGTGAGAAAACTGCTTGAATTTCTTGTCTAGCGGTGTGAATTGCCGCTTCTAATCTTTGCCACTCTAACTTTACATCCTCTACGTGATATTCAGTAATCGAAATGTGAGTGGGTTGATAATGAACAACGGGTGCGTAGGCGAAGCCCGTCGTAGACATCGCTACTCCTGGAGAAGCTGCAATTCCCGAAAGTTCGCCATGAGTTGCTGGAGTAAATTCATGATGAAATGCTGGTGGAGAATTCAAAGCAACATTATCTTCACCCTCCGGGTTCGGCAGTCCCTCTTTGTTGGAACAACAAGACCGGGCTGCCTCACCAAAGTTATTAGCGAATAATGCCTGTAATGCCGCCAGTGCCTCATCTGCATCTGCACCAGTAGCAGTAATCAGCAGTTCGTGTCCTTGACGCACCCCTAAAGTTGTAACTTGGTTAATACTGTCACCTCTGACAAACTCAGTATTTCTCGTTAAATTCCGCACCAAAATTTGCGATTGAAACCGGGTTGCTGTCACCACAAACTGCGCTGCGGGACGGGCCTGTAATCCTAAGCGATTGCTGACAATCAGCCGGATTTCTCTGGTTGGTGATTCTACATCGGTTGTTGAGGTGACAAGTGACAACGGCCTACTAACAACACCTAATTGAGTTGCTTTTGCTAAAAGTGCGCCGCGTGCTTTCGCCATAACTTGGTGAATATCTCTACCAGCCGCCGCCGCGACTACAGCAGCGATCGCGCCTTCTACTAGAGGTGCTTCACATAAATACACTTTTTGCTGTTGTGCTTCTGGTAGAAACTCAATTGCCATTTCTGCACTCAGCAAAGCACTACCCAAATCCATTAACACCAAAACACCATTATCAGAATAGACAGAAGCGAGATCGCTTCATAAAACCTGAATAGGATCTGTACCCAATGGGTTTTCCGGATCTTCAATACCTGCTGCAACAGCAATGGGAACTTGGTTCTGAACCATCTGCGCGGCGAGTTCCCGCACACCCAAAGCTAGTTGTTTACTGTGAGAAACGATAACAATTCCAATCACTGCCACACCGTCAACCTTGTTGAGAGGTTTGCGTTTAGCTAGTTATCCATTTCATTTTCCCATTCTGCTACAATTGCAATTGCCCGCAAATATTCCGCTCTTTGCAGCTAGAAATACGAATTAAATAGCCTTCTATAACGGAAATACGTGGTGTCCACTCATAAACTCCATCGCTAGCAGTAGGGGAAAAAATGTCTTGGATAATTTTGTCTCCATCGTACAACTTAATCGAGACATCGCCGTCAAAATTATCCCGCCACAATATTAAAAAAGGCTGATCTTTCTTGGGAAGTACTTTAGCCAGCCGTTGGCTGAGTGATTAAGATTTTTGACGCAACCTGATTTTTGCTTTTCTTACGGAATCCCAGATAACGAGATAAGTGGCGGGAAGTAGGATTTTCTTGCAGAAGTGGGAAAGAGTAAAAGAGAAAGGGGAAAGAAATGGAATTTGGGAGCATCTCAATTTTGCAAGAATACATTTGTCATTGCGTACCGCCAAGGGCGGAACCCGTAGGGTACGAAGCGACAGCGTAGTGAAGCAATCGCAAGATATGGGATTGCTTCGCTCGACTACATTGCGATCGCAATGACAATTTATAACCTGAGTTTGATATAACTTACACATTTGGGATGCTCCCTGGAATTTTTCCCTTTCCCTTTAACCTTTCCCTAACATCTTTGTTCAGAGTACCAATGACTTGATACTTATTCGCTTGGTTTTGAGCTAATACTTTCGCTGGATGGTCGCTGTATTAGTAAGTAGCGATGTCTACAATTACGATTAATAAAAAACCACAAAATTGTTTTGAGTTAGTGACAATCCATCTGATACTTGTGCAAATGTTACCTGAGTAAATGCGTCAGCACTGCCATCTTGGTCAAAAGACACTGCACCCGTAATGTTGTTATAAATAAATCTTTGATCGATTGTCGTTGCAGATGTCCCAATTGTAAACTGACTTTTCTGAAGTGTACCTATTGATAACTCGCGATTAAAACCATAAGCCGATACTTGAATAAATTCATTAGTGATGTTGAAGTTATCAATAATATCAATGCCTTCATTGTAACTATTGAAAGCAAAGGTATCTTGACCAAGACCACCTATGAGGATATCATCACCATTTCCACCATAAAGAGTGTTGTTGCCTAATGCACCATCCGCCGATAGAGTATCATTACCATCGTCCCCAAATAGCTTATTATCGGCTAGTGAAAAATTAACATTCAAGCGATCGTCACCAGTACCACCGTTGAGGAAATTTTCAAAATAACCATATTCAGAAACATCAGAGGTGGTAGAGGCAGACAAAGTATCATTGCCATCACCGCCGCTAAGGGTGTTATTACCAGTAAAACTATTAACAAGTAAGTAATCGTCACCAACGCCACCGTTAAGGTTGTTACCGCTTAAGATGTAATTGCTATTAACAGAGTTAACACTCAAGTAATCGTCACCAGCGCCACCATTAAGTATATTAAAACCCACGCTACCAATGAGAGTATCATTTCCAGCATTACCCCGCAGCAGGTCGTTACCAATACCATCATTGAGGTAGTCATTGCTTATACCACCAATGAGAGTATTATTCCCCGCACCACCATTGAGAGTATTGTTACCTAAGGCATCAAAAGCAGAGAGATAGTCATTGCCATCGCCACCATTTAAAAGATTATTGCCTGTTGAAGAGTCAACATTCAATGTATCGTCACCAGCGCCACCGTTGAGGGTATTCTTGCCTGATGTAACGATATCTTCCCCTTCGGAGTCATTATAGAGGATGCCTGAGCCGGAAAGATAATCATTGCCATCGCCACCATCCAGAAGGTTATTGCCTGTTGAATAGTCAATATTTAATGTATCTTCACCACTACCACCGTTGAGGGTGTTATTGCCTGATGTGAAAGGATAAATAATTTCGGTGTACCCTAACCCCCCTTGGTAATAGCCAGAAGCACTAAGAAAATCATTACCATCACCTCCATCCAGAAGGTTATTGCCTGGCGTATAGTTAACATTCAATGTATCATCACCAGCGCCACCGTTGAGGGTATTATTGCCAGAAGCGAAGAATCCTCCGTAGTAGTAAACCGTGTTGCCAGAAGCACTAAGAGAATCATTGCCGTCGCCACCATTGAGTAGGTTATCGCCTTCTGAAAAGTCAATATTAAATGTATCGTTACCAGCACCACCGTTGAGGGTGTTATCGCCTAAAGAGCGATCGGTGCCGTATCTGGTAGTTGTGCCAGAGGCGAATAGATAATCATTGCCATCGCCACCATTAAGTAGGTTATTGCCTGTTGATGAGCCAACATTCAAGCTATCGCTACCAACGCCACCATCCAGTAAGTTATTGCCTGCTGAATAGTCAGCAGTCAACCTATCATTACCAACGCCACCGTTAAGGGTGTTATTACCTGAAGCACCAAAGTAACTGTAGTAATCGAAGCCAGAAAGAGAGAGAAGATCATTGCCGTCGTCACCATTGAGTAAGCTATTGCCTGTTGAATAGTCAATATTCAATGTATCGTTACCAGCACCACCATTGAGAGTGTTATTACCTGAAGCGGCGAATCCTGCGTACAAGGAGTCAGAGGCGGATAAATAATCATTGTCATCGCCACCATTAAGTAGGTTATTGCCTGTTGATGAGTCAACATTCAAGCGATCGTCACCAGTACCACCAACCAGAGTATCATTCCCCGTACCGTCAATGAGAGTATCATTTCCCGCACCACCAACGAGGGAGTCATTGCCAGCACCGCCTCTCAGCATATCGTTCCCACTCAAGCCATCAATAATGTCATCACCCTCTTGACCATTGATTACATCATCTGAGTTGTCAAAGCCGCTAACATTATTGTTCAGGTCGTTAAGAAAAGTAACTGTGTTCAAGTTGAAGATACTGCTTTGGGTGGAGTTGGCATTGAAGACATCAAAGCTATCTGTGGTGCTAGTTTGCTCATAAAACAGTATATTGCCTAAGTCTACAGTAGCTCCTGTAGATTTGCTGAGGTTATCCAGGTTTTCCAGAGCAAAGTTTTGCAGGATAACTGGGGTATAACTTCCCTGTTCAAAGGTGATTTCCAAATCGCTGCCATTCTGAGTCAGCAGTAAATATTTGGCAGTGCCTTGCTTGAATTCTAGAGTGTCCACTTTGGCAATGACTTCTGCTGTCGGGTTTGTCCCTTTACCTACCCCACCAAAATCAGTGATGATTTTAGTACCGTTACTATCGTAGTCAAAAACAAATTTATCCTTGCCGATTCCACCAGTTAAAGTGTCATTGCCAACAAAAGTTGTGATAGTATCATCGCCTGCTTTACCATTAATCGTATCCGCCTCGTAACTGCCTACTAGAGTATCGTTACCATCGGTTCCAATGATATTTGCCATAACTTTTACCTACCTTAAGAGATTTTTTCAGTAACTTTAGTTTTCAACCAGTTGTTTGTGCCATTTTCAGGCACAAACAACTCACCGAAATTTAGGGTTTTCGAGATACTTTATACATCACCTATGAGAATCAGCAATTTTTATTGAAGATTCACCCTTTCACAAGCTTTTACATGACACTTGTATAACTATCTCGGACTATCTAAGCCTTAGGCACTGTACAAATTGATAGCGTGTGCATTCAGGATAATTGGTCATTTCAAGCTTTTTAATCATTCTTGTTAAGTAGAAATTACTAAACAAGCATCGAAAAATCTGACAATTGAATGCCTAAGATTTACCCTTTATATTTGGTTTTTTTCCAGCGTATAAGTCCTACTAGGTCGAAAATAGTCAAAAGTTTACTCTTGATAGAGAACGAGATTTTCATGTCCTCCTTATGAGCTATTCTTCGTGGGTGTCTCAGCTTGAAATTAGAAAATACCTCAACACCTCAAAATAACTACATAGTCAATATTTTACTTAGATGTCTATACTTAAATAATTATCTTTATATAGTCTTCACATTATTTGCCAATAAATGTATATATAAATACTGAACTTTTTATATTCTTTATATTCCAATACGCTTGGGTTAAGGGTAAAAACTAAAAGTGGTGTGGGTTGTGTTGAGGAACAAAACCCAACATTATCAACCATTTGTCGGGTTGAGTCATCAGAGAATATTTTTATTGTTGGTGGATTTTCTAGATTGTTTGAACCCAATATTTTAAGCTTGCCGCGCTACTACTATTTTTCACAAAGCCAACTTGTAGAGACGGCGATTTATCGCGTCTCAAAACCCCACAATTGTGTACAAGTAGCGCTTAACTGAACCGTATTGGGTGATATATTGTATCTAAGCCCAGAATCACGAACGCAGATATGGCTAAACTAATCCAAAGACACTTGCAAATTATCTGCACTTATACCGTAAGTTAAGTAACTAAACTCACTATCTACTCTCCCTAACAGTAATTAGACACCTCCAGAAATTAATGATGCGTTACCTGAAAACCCTGGAGAGACGCTACATATCACCTCTCTACATTCATTATGGAAGATGTATCTTGTATTGAAAAATCGAATGGGAGGTGGTTAAAATAGAACCTCCCATTCTGTGTCTAGAGTAATAGAAGAATGCTAATCACAATTAAACAATCACGAAATTGTTTTCGGTTAGTGTCACACCACCCAAAAGTTGTGCAAATTTGACCTGAGTAAATGCACCTGCACTGCCATCTTGGTCAAAGTAAAGTTCACCCGTGCTTTTGTCATGGATAAATCGTTGATTGCTTGCCGTTGCAGATATTCCGAGGGTAAACTGACTTTTCTCAAGTAAACCTACTGATAACCCACCAGCAAAACCAGCAGCCGATACCTGAATCAATTCATTAGTAGCATTGAAGTCATAAAGATGATCAATTCCTTCTTTGTAACTATTGAAAACAAATGTATCAGTACCATCATTTCCATAGAAGGTGTCATTACCAAAACCACCTGTTAAAACATCGTTGCCAAAACCACCATAAAGAGTGTTATGACCTAATGCGCTATATGCGGAGAGAGTATCATTGCCATCACCACCAGAGAGCAGATTATTACCTGTTGAATAATCAACAATCAATTTATCGTCACCAGCGCCACCATTGAGGGTGTTATCCCCTGATGCCCTGCGATAGACTGCTTCGCTGCCGTACTCGTTGCCGTACTGGTTGCTGTAATCGTCGAACTCGTAGCCAGAAGCGGAAAGATAATCATTGCCATCGTCGCCATTAAGTAGGTTAGCGCCTGATGAATAGTCAACTTTTAAGTTATCGTCACCAGCACCACCGTTAAGGGTGTTCTTGCCAGTGGTGTTATAAAAAGACCCTCCGTAGCCGTAACCGTAGCTAGAACCGGAGAGAGAATCATTACCATCGCCCCCATTAAGTAAGTTAGCGCCTGATGAATAGTCAACATTCAAGTAATCGTCATCAGCCCCACCGTTGAGGGTGTTATTGCCACTAGTGTTATCAAACCTATAGCCCTCGAAATTAGAGGCAAAAAGAGAATCATTGCCATCACCACCAGAGAGCAGATTATTACCTGTTGAAATGTTAGCACTTAAGTAATCGTCACCAGCGCCACCCTTAAGGGTGTTATTACCAAGGGCAAGATTGACGGAAAGATGATCGTTGCCATGACCACCATCCAATAAGTTATCGCCTTTTGAAAATACAGTGCTTAAGGTATCGTTACCAACACCACCATTGAGGGTGTTATTACCAGATTCTACAGGATTGTAGTAGTCATTAGAGACGGAGAGATAATCATTGCCATCGTCGCCATTCAGTAGGTTAGACCCTGTTGAAATGTCAGCAATCAAGCTATCGTTACCAGCACCACCATTGAGGGTATTATTACCACCAGATGCCTCACTGTAGCCGTCACTAGAGACGGAGAGATAATCATTACCATCGCCACCATTTAATAGATTATCCCCTGTTAAACTGTTAGCGCTTAAGTTATCGTCATCAGCGCCACCGTTGAGAGTATTATTACCCGCGCCACCAATGAGAGTGTCATTCCCCGCACCACCGCGCAGCAAGTCGTTGCCACTTTTGCCATCAATTTTGTCATTACCTCCTTGACCATTGATGACATCATTTGAGTGGTCTAAACCCGTAATGTTATTGTCGAGGTCATTGAGGAATGTGACAGTGTTTTTGATGCCCAGACTGGTATCAGTGGAATTGGCATCAAGGACATTAAAGCTGTCGGTGATGCTAGTTTGGCCATTAAACAGGATATTGCCAATAGCTAGTCTTTTACCAGAAGCCTTCAGATTCTCCAAGTTTTCTAGTTTGAAGTTTTTTAGGATAACTTCGGCATCAGCTACCCCTTCAAAGGTGATTTCCAGATTGCTGCCATTCTGGGTAAGCAGCAAATTTTGGGCACTCAAGCCAGCACCTTGGAATTCGATGGTATCCACTTCGGCAATGACTGCTGCCGAGGGATTTACGCCTTTGCCTATGCCACCAAAATCGGTGATGGTATCAGTACCGTCGCCTAAGTTATAAACAAATTTGTCCTTGCCACCGCCACCAGTCAGCAAGTCATTACCCCCCTTGGCTATGATGATATCGTTGCCTGCTTTACTATTGATTGTGTCCGCGTCGTTACTGCCCAGTAAAGTATCATTACCCTTGGTTCCAATGATATTTGCCATAACTTTTACCTTCCTAAATCAGTTTTTCAGTAACTTAAACTCTCAGCCCTAGATTAGTGGTGTTTCATAACACAATAAGTCACCGAAATTTGACGCTTTCGGCATACTCTTATGTCACTATTCAAGGACAGTAGTCTTTCTTTGAAATCTACTTTCTTTACCAGCTTGCAATTAGCACCTATTTAAGTATCAAAACCTCATGCAATGTACAAATTCATGGACGAGGGGATGAACTCAAATAGGTCGTTTTAGGTTTTTTCTAACCATCCTTTATAGAATAGTGTAGGCATATCTCAATCGAGGCATCGCTGAAAAAGCTTTGCCAAATCAAGCTTAAATGCCTGAAACTCACACAACACCTTCAAAGGGCTAGTCCTACTATTTTAAAAATAGGGAATAGTTAACTCTTGATAAGGAAAGGGATTTTTACACCCTTGTTGTGGGCTATTGCCTCTGAATATCTAGCTTAAAATAGAGAACATCTAAATAACCTGATACTAACTAAATACTGAATATTTACTTAGATGTCCATAGCTGAAGAACTATCTTTGCATACTCTTTATATTATATGCCGATAAATCATCTGGCAAGAAATTATCTTAGTATGTTCTTCACATTTTTAGAGTTTATGGTCAAGAATTGATTCGTAGAAAGCGGCACTGACAAAGAAGTTTGAGTGGAGGCTTCCAAAAAGCTAACTTTAGGAATGCTTGAAGAAAGAATAAAAAATATATATTTTCTTTAGCGATGCCTGCGGCGGGCTACATCTACGCCTGCCAATATCTGAATATTTGTGCAAAAATCGCTATATGTTACTAAAATTACAAACGCATACATAATGTAACTTTGCCAAAAACGCTTGCAAAGCATCTGCACCCATACCCAAAATTAAGAAACAAAGTCCAACACATATTTTCTCTTAACACATTGCATTGATGAATGGAATGCGAGGCGCTCTTTTGGGCACCTCGCAAGCTATACTTAGAGCCGCAGAACGCTAATCACAATTAAACAACCACAAAATTATTTTCGGTTAGTGTCACACCACCCAAAAGTTGTGCAAATTTTACCTGAGTAAACCCAGATGCACTGCCATCTAGGTCAAAATACAGTCCACCTGTGCTGTTGTCATAGATAAATCGTTGTTCGCTTGTGGTCGCAGATGTGCCAATGGTGAACTGACTTGTCTGAAGTGAACTTGGTGATAACCCACCGCCAAAACCAGTAGCCGATACCTGAATTAATTCATTAGTGGCATTAAAGTCATAAATACTGTCAACACCTTCGTTATAACTATTGAAAGCAAAAGTATCAGTACCATCTCCTCCGTAAAGGCTATCATTACCGTTGCCACCTGTGAGAATGTCATTACCATCCCCTCCAGAGAGTAGATTCTCGCCTGTTGAACCGCTAGCATTCAACGTGTCGCTACCAGCACCTCCATTGAGGGTGTTTTTGCCAGATGAGCGAGTGTCATAGGAGTAGTTGCTATTGCCGGAGATATCAAGAGAATCATTGCCATCACCCCCAGAGAGCAGGTTATCGCCTGTTGAACCGCCAGCACTCAAGGTATCGTCACCTGCACCTCCGTTAAGAGTGTTATTACCAGATGAACGAGAGTCGGAGTAGCCGCCAGAGATGTTAAGAGAATCATTGCCATCGTCCCCAGAAAGCAGGTTATCGCCTGTTGAACCGCCAGCACTCAAGGTATCGTCACCTGCACCTCCGTTGAGAGTGTTATTACCAGATGACCGAGAGTCAAAGTAGCCAGAGATGTTAAGAGAATCATTGCCATCTTCCCCAGAAAGCAGGTTATCGCCGTTGAACCGCCAGCACTCAAGCTATCGTCACCTGCAGCACCGTTGAGAGTGTTATTGCCAGATGACCGAGAGTCTGAGGAGTAGTAGGAGTAATCGGGGCTGTAGGAGCCAGAGATGTCAAGAAAATCATTGCCATCGCCCCCAGAAAGCAGGTTATCGCCTGTTGAACCACTACCATTCAAGGTATCGTCACCCACACCACCGTTGAGGGTGTTATTGCCAGATGACCGAGAGTCAGAGAAGGAGGCGAAGGAGTTGTAGCCAGAGATATAAAGAAAATCATTGCCATCAACCCCAGAGAGCAGGTTATCGCCTGTTGAACCGCTAGCATTCAAGATATCGTCACCCATACCACCGTTGAGGGTGTTATTGCCAGATGAGCGAGAGTCGGAGGGGGATGAGTTGCTCAAGCCGTAGGAGGAGGGGTAGGTGTTGTAGCTGCCAGAGATGTCAAGAGAATCATTGCCATCACCCCCAGAGATCAGGTTATCGCCTTTTGAACCACCAGCATTCAAGCTATCGTTACCATCGCCTCCAGAGATCAGGTTATCGCCTTTTGAACCACCAGCATTCAAGCTATCGTTACCAGTACCACCATCAAGGGTATCATTGCCTACACTGGCAACGAGAGTATCATTATCCGCACCGCCATAGAGGCTATCATTTCCCGCATCACCTCTCAAAAAGTCATTACCACTTTTGCCGTCGATGGTGTCATCACCACCCTGACCATTGATGACATCATTGGAGTTGTCAAAACCCGTGATGTTGTTGTCGAGGTCATTGAGGAAGGTAACAGTGTTCTTGTTGAACAGGTTAGTTTGAGTGGAATTGGCATCAAACACATCAAAGCTGTCGGTAATGCTGGTTTGTCCAGAAAACAAGATATTGCCAATAGCTGGTCGTGAAGAAGTTGCTGGCAGATTATCCAGGTTTTCTAAGTTGAAGTTTTGCAGAATGACTTTGTTGTTATTAGCCTGACCTTCAAAGGTAATTTCTAAGTTGTTATCATTTTGAGTTAATTGCAGATTTTGAACAGTGAAAATACTACCTGTAGCGAATACACTATCAAATTGCAAGGTGTCTGAGGAGGCAATTACCGCCGCAGAGGGAGTTGAGCCTTTACCAACGCCACCGAAATCGGTGATAATATCAGTGTTACTCTCGTCAGAGTAGTAGCTGTCGCTCAAGTTGTAAACAAATTTATCATTGCCTACGCCACCAGTTAGGGTGTCGTCACCACTCCCACCTGTCAGGATATCATTACCTGCACCGCCAATAATCGCATCTTTGCCACTGCCCCCAGAGAGCGTATCTTTCCCATCATTGCCAACAATCAAGTCATCATAGCTTGTACCTGAGATATTTAATCGCTCGATATTCTTGTAGTCAACTTGAGATGTCCCAGCCGTAATTTCTCCCGTATTTGTAGTGGCATTGAATGTCGTTGCGATCCCCTTAGAACCATAGTAATTGACGGACAACACATCATCACCTGCTCCCCCATCGATTGTATCTTTGCCACCAGAACCCGTAGAGAGCGTATCGTTCCCATCATTGCCAACAATGTTATCGTCGTAGGCTGTACCTAAAATATTTAATTGTTCGATATTCTTGTAGTCAACCCGATATGTACCTGCCGTAATTGCCCCAATGTTTATGGTGGCATTGAATGTTGTTGTGATACCCCCAGAAGGATAGGTGTAATCGACAGACAACACATCGTTACCTGCTCCCCCATCGATCAGATCATTGGCACTGAATGTCGATGTGATACCCTCAAAATTATAGGTGTAATCGATGGACAATACATCGTCACCTGCTCCCCCGTTGATCGTATCATTGCCACCCGAACCAGTGGAGAGCGTATCATTCCCATCATTGCCAACAATCAAGTCATCATAGCTTGTACCTGAAATATTTAATCGCTCAATATTATTGTAATCAACCTGAGATGTGCCAGTCGTAATTTCTCCCTTGTTTGTAGTGGCATTGAATGTTGTTGTGATACCGCTAGAAGCAAAGCTGTAATTGACAGACAAGAAATCGTCACCCTTACCCCCGTCTATTGTTTGAGTCACCAAACCAGAGGAAAGAGAATCTGGAATTCTGTAGTCTAGATAGAAGGAATCATTGCCATCGTCCCCAGAGAAGAAGTTATTACCTGTTGAATGATAAGCAGTCAATGTATCGTCACCAGCACCACCATTGAGGGTGTTATTGCCTGAAGAAAGGTAATAAGCGTCAAAACCGCTATAGTTGATAACATCGCCAGATATGGAGAGAGAATCATTGCCATCGCCCCCAAATAGCAAGTTATCGCCTGTTGAAATGCCAGCATTCAAGGTATCGTTACCAGCACCACCGTTGAGGGTGTTATTGCCTGAGTCCTTAAAATTAGGGCTTCCTCTATAAGTTGTAATTCCCGAGGTGGAGAGAGAATCATTACCATCGCCCCCAGAGAGTAAGTTATTGCCGGATGGAGACTGAGCCTTTAAGGTATCGTCACCAGCGCCTCCTTCTAGGGTGTTATTACCTAAGGAGGGGAAATAGTTGTATGAAAACTGAGGAGAAATACCAGAGGTGGAGAGAAAATCATTGCCATCGTCCCCAAAAAGTAAGTTATTGCCAGATGTTGCCCCAGCATTTAAGCGATCGTCACCAATGCCACCGTTGAGGGTGTTATTGGCTGTTGAAAATTCAACATTTAAGATATCATCACCAGTACCACCAACAAGGGAGTCATTGCCTGTGGAGGATTCATTGCCCGTAGCCCCAAGGAGAGTATCATTTCCAGCACCACCAATGAGAGAGTCATTGCCCGCACCGCCTCTGAGCATGTCGTTCCCACTCAAGCCATCAATGATGTCATCACCCTCTTGGCCATTAATTACATCATCTGAGTTGTCAAAGCCGCTAACATTATTGTTCAGGTCGTTAAGAAAAGTAACTGTGTTCAAGTTGAAGATAGTGCTTTGGGTGGAGTTGGCATTGAAGACATCAAAGCTATCTGTGATGCTAATTTGGTCAGAAAACAGGATATTGCCCAAATGTACAGTGGCTCCTGTAGATTTGCTCAGGTTATCTAAGTTTTCCAGGGCAAAGTTTTGCAGGATAACTGGGACATCAAAAACTCTCGTTGTATTAGCATCGTTTTCAAAACTGATTTCTAGATTGTTGCCTTTTTGGGTCAACAGCAAATTTCGGGCAGTAGAACCTTCACCCTGAAATTCTAGAGTGTCCACTTCGGCAATGACTGCTGCTGTCGGGTTTGTCCCCTTACCTACGCCACCAAAATCGGTAATGATAGCAGTAGTAGTATTGTTGTAAGCGTTGTAGTAGGTAGCAAATTTATCATTGCCGCCTCCACCTGTTAAGGTGTCGTTGCCACGCTCAATATATATGGTATCGTTGCCTGCAAGACCGTTAATCGTATCCGCTTCATCATAATTACCCCGTAGGGTATCATTACCGTTAGTTCCAATGATATTTGCCATAATTTTCTACCTAAATCGATTTTTTCAGTAACTTCAGTTCTCAAGCCGCTGTTTACGGCGTTTGAGGGCACAAACAATTCACCGAAATTTCACGTGTTCGGGATAGTTTTGACTTTACCCTTGAGGATCAGTAATATTTCTGGAATATTTACTTGTTAAGTAGGTTTTACGTAACATCTATCCAACTATCTAAATCTTAAGCACTATACAAGTTAATGAGCGTCTGCATTCACGATAATCGGTCATTCCAGGCTAAATAAATCATCCTTGTTGAGTAGAAATCACTCTTGCAAGCATCTAAAAACCTGACAACTGAATGCCTAAAACATAGCCTTGATATTTTTTTGCCAGTGCTTAAGTCTTACTAGAAGAGAAAATAGTCAAGAGTTAATTCTTGATCGAGAACGAGATTTTTATCTCCTCCTTGTGAACTATTCTTCTTGGGTGTGTGAGCTTGAAATTAGAGAATATCTTGATGCCTCAAAATAACTACATAGTTATAGTCAATAGTATTTTACTTAGATGTCTATGTTAAATAACTATCTTTGCATATTCTTCACATTATTTACTGTAAATGTATATACAAATACTGAGCTTTTACATTCTTTATATTTTTCTCGTATTTGAACAATAAAAGTATAAGATAATACATATATTTAAATAAGTGAGGAAAAAGACATACAGCAGAATTTAGAAGGTAAACAGTCTTCATACCTAGCTTTCAGACTTAAATCATGCAATTCACAAACTTGAAATCCGTATTTTTCATTTCCAAATACTGCGATCGCCTATGCCTGCCATTATCTTACAGCAGTTTTTGATCAAACCCACCACAAAATAAATCCTAAAACAAAGCCCAGTATTGCTTTCAGTACTTTTATCTGTGGCACGTTTGATTGCAATTTGCCGTAATATTTGTGCAGTAATTGCTATATGTTACTAAAATTACAAATGCAGACATAATCAGACTTAACCGAGAAATTTTGCAAACCATCCGCACCTATGCCGAAAGTTGAAGAACAGAATCTAACAGATACTCCTGTTAACACATTGCATTGATGAATGGAATGCGAGGCGCTCTTTTGGACACCTCGCAAGCTAATACTTAGAGCCGCAGAACGCTAGTCACAATTAAACAACCACAAAGTTGTTTTCGGTTAGTGTCACACCACCCAAAAGTTGTGCAAATTTTACCTGAGTAAACCCAGATGCACTGCCATCAAGGTCAAAATACAGCCCACCTGTGCTGTTGTCGTAGATAAATCGTTGATTTGTTGTCGTTGCAGATGTGCCGATGGTGAACTGACTTTTCTGAAGTGAACTTGGTGATAACCCACCGCCAAAACCAGTAGCCGATACCTGAATCAATTCATTAGTGGCGTTAAAGTCATAAATACTGTCAACACCATCGTTGTAAGTATTGAAAACAAAGGTATCAGTACCAGCCCCTCCAATTAGGCTATCATTAACGTTGCCACTTGTGAGGATGTCATTACCATCCCCTCCAGAGAGTAGATTCTCGCCTATTGAATCGTCAGCAAGTAAGGTATCGTTACCAGCACCACCGTTGAGGGTGTTATTGCCAGACGCAGCATAGTACCCGTAATCTTCGAGGGAGCCAGAGATGGAGAGATAATCATTGCCATCGCCCCCATTGAATAGGTTATTGCCTGTTGAAAAGTAAGCACTCAAGTAATCGTCACCAGCGCCACCGTTAAGGGTGTTATTGCCCGATCTGTTGCCAATGTAATAAGCAGAGGCATTCAAGCTATCATTGCCATCGCCACCAGAGAGCAGATTATCGCCTCCTGAATCATAAGTATTCAAGTAATCGTTACCTGCATCGCCAATGAGAGTATCATTGCCTCCTGAATTATAAGTACCCAAGTAATCGTCACCAGCGCCACCAATGAGAGCATCATTGTTATCGCCACCAATGAGAGTATCATTGCCAACACCACCAATGAGAGTATCGTTGCCATTGCCACCATAAAAAGTATTATTGCCTAAGGCGGTTATGGCGGAGAGCAAATCATTGCCATTTTCTCCAAAGAGTAGGTTATCACCTGTTGAATAGTCAACAATCAAGCGATCGCTACCAGCGCCGCCGTTTAGGGTATTATTGCCAGTGGTGTTATAATAAGGATATCCTCCGAAGCCGGGGCCGTCGCTAGAGGCGGTAAGAGAATCATTGCCATCACCGCCAAAGAGTAGGTTATCACCTGTTGAACCGTCAATATTCAAAGTATCGTTACCAGCGCCACCATAGAGGGTGTTATTGCCTAAGACAAAGTAATAGCCACCAGAGGCATTCAAGTAATCGTTACCTGCACCACCATCCAGCAGATAATTGTCTGTTGAGCCTCCTGAATCAAAAGCATTCAAGTTATCATTACCTGCACCTCCAATAATCGTATCATTGCCACCATCCCCCCCGGACAAAGAATCGTCACCATTAGTACCTACTAGATAGTCATCGTAGGCTGTACCTGTGATCTGTAATCGTTCGATATTTTTGTAGTTAATTTGATTCGTGCCAACCGTAATCGAGCCAATGTTAGTGGTGGCATTGAAAGTCGAAGTGATTTTTCTAGTAAAATTGCCGTAATAGCCAAACAACGTATCTTTACCTGTACCCCCATTTACCGTTTGAGTTACTAATAAGGAAGAGGGGGCAGGCTTTAAATTGCTCAAATAGAAGATGTCATCACCATTCCCTCCATCCAAGATGTTTGTACCCTGGACTTCAATGGCATAAAAGGAATCAGCCCCATCTCCGCCTGAAAGTGTATTGTTGCCACTAGAGTAGTTAATATCAAGGTCGTCATTCCCTGCATCCCCACTAAGGCTGTTATTCCCAGTAGAAGAGAAAACATAAAGCCGATCGTTACCAAAACCACCATCTAGAGTATCGTTGCCTCCGTTTCCATCTAGAGTGTCGTCACCTGCTAAACCATTAATGAGGTCATCACTCGTTGTCCCAGTGAGGCTATCATTACCGTTAGTGCCATTGATATTTGCCATAATTTTCTACCTAAATCGATTTTTTTAGTCACTTAAATTTTCAATCGAATGGAAAGTGTTTAGAATAGCAACTGCCATTCCCTACCGTTTAGTAATGGCACGCTAATAAAGATTAAACAACCAGGAAGTTATTTTCGGTTAGTGACAATCCAGAAGATAGTTGTGCAAATTTTACCTGAGTAAAACCAGCCGCACTGCCATCTTGGTCAAAGTACAATGCACCTGTATTAAATTCATAGATAAATCGTTGATTGCTTGTCGTTGCAGATGTGCCAATAGTGAACTGACTTGTCTGAAGTGAACTTCGTGATAAGCTGCCACCAAAACCAGCAGCTGATACCTGAATCAGTTCATTGGTGGCGTTGAAGTCATAAATAGTGTCAATGCCTTGATTGTAACTATTGAAAACAAAGACATCATTACCATTCCCTCCATAAAGGCTATCATTACCTTTGCCACCTATGAGGATGTCATTGCCATTGCCACCATCAAAGGTATTATTCCCTAAAGCATCTATGGCGGAGAGCAAATCATTGCCATTGCCCCCAAAGAGCAGGTTATCGCCTGATGAATAGTCGACAATCAAGGAATCGTTACCAGCATCACCGTTGAGAGTGTTATTACCAGAGGCAGCATAGGCTCCGTAGTCGTAATCTAATGATGTGCCAGAGGCAGAGAGATAATCATTGCCATCGCCCCCAGAGAGCAGGTTATTGCCTGATGAATGGTCTGTAAATAAGGAATCGTTACCAGCGCCACCGTCGAGGGTATTATTCCCAAAGATAGTATAACGAGGGAATGGAAGTTCAAAGTTGTACAAGCCAGAGGCAGAGAGATAATCATTGTCATCGCCGCCAGACAGCAGGTTATTACCTGATGAAAAGTTGACACTCAAGTTATCGTCACCAGCGCCACCGTCGAGGGTATTATTGCCAGAGGCATAGCCATAAAAGATGTAATAGTAGGGGCCGCCGAATGAGAATAATAAGCCAGAGGTGGAAAGATTATCATTGCCATCGCCCCCAACAAGCAGATTATTACCTGTTAAATCAGAATTAGAATTATCCAATAGAATATCGTCACCAATACCACCAATGAGAGTATCATTGCCGGCATTACCTCTCAGCATGTCGTTGCCACTCAAGCCGTCGATGATGTCATCACCTCCCTGACCATTAATTACATCGTCTGAATTCTCAAAACCATTGACACTGTTGGAGAGGTCGTTAAGGAAGGTGACTGTGTTTTTGTTGAAGATAGTGCTTTGAGTGGAGTTGGCATTGAAGACATCAAAGCTGTCCGTGATGCTAGTTTGCCCATCAAATAGGATATTGCCAACCTGGGCTAAATTGTCTAGGTTTTCCAGGGCAAAGTTTTGCAGGACAACTTTGGAATCTGGCCATCTGTCAAAGGTGATTTCTAAGTTGTTACCATTTTGAGTTAATAGCAGATTTCTTGCAGCTAATTGCTCAGAACCTGTAAATTGCAAGGTCTCTAATTCGGCAATCACCGCCGCTGATGGGTTTGAGCCTTTACCAATGCCACTGAAATCGGTGATGGTAACGGTAGTACTGATCGGGTTAGCCTCGAAAAGAAATTTATCCTTGCCGCTGCCACCAGTCAAGATAGCATTGCCTGCGTAGACTTCGCCATAGCCAACGAGAGTATCATTGCCATCGCCCCCAGAGAGTAAGCTATTACCTGTTGAATTGGCAGCACTCAAATAATCGTTACCAGCGCCACCTTCAAGGGTGTTATTGCCAGATGCTCTCAGATTGCTACTGAAAGATGCGTCGTAGTCGTAAGAGGCAAAGAGAGAATCATTGCCATCGCCTCCAGAGAGCAGGTTATCGCCTGATGAAGAGTCAACATTTAAGTAATCGTCACCAGCGCCACCTTTGAGGGTGTTATTGCCAGATGCTCTCAGCTCGCTGCTGTTAGATGCGGTGTCGTCGTAAGAGGCAAAGAGAGAATCATTACCATCGCCCCCAGAAAGCAGGTTGTTGCCTGATGAATAGTTAGCATCTAAGTAATCGTCACTAGCCCCACCATCGAGGGTGTTATTACCTTTAGTACTAGAGGCTAAGAGAGTATCATTGCCAAAACCACCAACAAGATTATCATTGCCTCCCTTACCATCTAATTTATCGTCGCCTTGTAAACCATTAATCAGGTCATCGTCTGTTGTCCCATAAAGGACATCATTACCGTTGGTGCCATTAATATTTGCCATAACTTTCTACCTGCCTAAATCGATTTTTCAGTAACTTCAGCTATCAATTTGTTATTTGTGCCATCAAACAGTACAAATAACTCATCGAAAATTTGACGTTTTCGGTATACTTTCATCTCAGTCTTGAGAAAAAGCAATTTTTATTTCAAAATTCACTCTGTTATCCAACTTGCAAGTAGCACTTATCTATCTATATAGAACACCGCTTGCAATGACAAATTATGTTTTTATACATTTGGGATGCTCCTTTAC
The DNA here is from genome assembly GCF_023734775.1 of Nostoc cf. commune SO-36. NCBI lineage: Bacteria > Bacillati > Cyanobacteriota > Cyanophyceae > Nostocales > Nostocaceae > Nostoc > Nostoc commune. The sequence continues at coordinate 6,518,145 of NZ_AP025732.1, forward strand.
GGTTTTAGGTGTTGTAGGAATTCATCAGTGTATCTATTAACTAACGACAAAAAGAAATTTCAGGCTTGTTGTAATCACTCTTAATTCAATAGAAAGCGCTGAAAAATATCTAAGATAAAGCTAAAATGCCTGAGAATCAGACTTGATATTTAATTTTTTGTCAATGGGTAAGCCCTGCTGTCTAGAAAATACAGAAAGACTTTTCTCCACTTTTGTTGTCATCTGTTATCTGTAGGTATTTAGTTTGAAAATAAACAACACCTAAATAACTTGATAATAACTATATACTGAATAATTACTTAGAAGTCTATACTTAAAGAAGTATCTTTATATATTCTTCACGTTACTCACCAATAAATGTGTACATGAATACTTCACTTTGTAAAAACTTTACATTTTTCGAGTTGACAGTCAAATTTTAAAGATGCTTGAAAGACTGCTCCAAAAAATAGATATTTTCTTTTTTGATTGCTGCGATCGCCTGGGGCGGGCTACGCCTACGTGTGGCAATATCTTATATGTGTGCCAAAAATCTAAACGCAGACATGATCAAATTTAGCCAAGAACACTTGCAAACTATCCGCACCCATGCCGAAAGCACCTATCCAGATGAGTGCTGTGGTATAATTTTGGGCTATCTTGCTAATGAGGGCAAAACTGTGGTAGAAGTCATGCCAACAGAAAATGCTTGGAATACACAAGCGGCAGCTCAGTTTCCAGGGGAACGGACAACAGAAAGTAAAAGACGACAATATACGATCGCACCCGAAGTTATGCTAAAAACACAAAAGCAAGCACGCGATCGCTCATTGAATATTATTGGCATTTTTCACTCTCACCCAGATCATCCTGCTATCCCTTCAGAATGCGATCGCCTATACGCTTGGCAAGGATACTCATATATAATAGTTACTGTCCAAAACGGCAAAGCTGGAGAACTCCGAAGCTGGAGCCTTGATGATACTCATAAGTTTCAAGTAGAGGCAATTGAAAATATAATTTAACGATTTACTTTAAAGACACTCACTCGTAGCGGTTTTAGCCGCCACCACGGATGAAAATCCGTCTTCCCTACTCCCCATCTCTATATGAGATACAGTTTTTCGATAGGATTAATATTCCGTCCCAGATCATAACTGCTATGCTCAATCCCAATCTGGATGAAATCCAGTTGACCAAAGACGATTACGAACGCTTCTCCCGACACCTGATTTTGCCGGAAGTAGGATTAGAAGGACAGAAGCGCCTGAAAGCTGCCAGCGTCCAGTGTATCGGTACAGGTGGACTAGGTGCACCACTACTTTTATATCTGGCGGCGGCGGGTATTGGACGTATCGGGATTGTCGATTTCGATGTTGTCGATACTTCCAACTTACAACGCCAAGTCATTCACGGTACATCCTGGGTAGGTAAACCTAAGATTGAATCGGCAAAAAACCGCATTCACGAGATTAACCCCTATTGTCAGGTTGATTTATACGAAACCCGCCTAACTTCCGAAAACGCCTTGGAAATCCTTGAACCTTACGATATCGTCGTGGATGGTACTGATAACTTCCCCACTAGATATCTAGTTAACGACGCTTGCGTATTGCTGAATAAGCCTAACGTCTACGGTTCAATTTTACGCTTTGAAGGGCAAGCTACTGTATTTAACTACCAAGGTGGGCCAAATTATCGTGACCTTTTCCCAGAACCACCACCACCAGGGATGGTTCCCTCTTGTGCAGAAGGTGGTGTATTGGGAATTTTGCCAGGAATTATTGGTTTAATTCAAGCAACGGAAACTGTCAAAATTATCCTGGGACAAGGTAATACGTTAAGTGGACGATTGCTGTTATACAACGCCTTAGATATGAAATTCCGGGAGTTGAAGTTGCGTCCTAACCCAATTCGCCCTGTGATTGAAAAACTGATAGACTACGAACAATTCTGCGGAATTCCCCAAGCTAAGGCAGAGGAGGCTAAACAGCAGATGGAAATGCAAGAAATCACCGTTAAGGATTTAAAGGAGTTGCTCGATAGTGGTGCGAAGGATTTTGTACTGCTAGATGTCCGCAACCCCAATGAGTACGACATTGCTAAAATTCCGGGTTCAGTGTTAGTGCCCTTACCAGACATTGAAAATGGCAATGGCGTTGCTAAGGTGAAGGAAATATTAAATGGTCACCGTTTAATTGCTCATTGTAAGATGGGCGGGCGATCAGCAAAAGCCCTCACCATTCTCAAAGAAGCTGGGATTGTTGGGACAAATGTTAAAGGCGGAATTACCGCTTGGAGTCGAGAAATAGATCCTTCAGTTCCAGAGTATTAACAAGAAAGGTAGGAGGCAGGAGGCAGGAGGCAGGAGGAATGCTGTCGGCGCTCTGTTTCTTGCCGCAACCAAAGCGAGTTTGCGGTGTTAAGTACCCTACCAAAATCAAAGTTAAACGCAAAGGAACGCAAAATTATTTTCTGCGTTCCTCTGCGCTTTCCTTTGCGTTACTCTGCGTTTAAAATTCCAACTCTCTAAGATGCAACAGAATCAGCAGTTGTCTTAGCTACAGGTTTAACTTGACTTAACAAATCGTGCAGTTTTTCGCCTTCAATGACTTCTGTTTCTAAGAGTTGAGTAGCGATCGCTTCTAGCAAGTCTCGATTCTGTCTGAGAATCTCTAGGGCTTGTTCGTGAGCTGTTTCCACGATTTCCTTGACTTCGCTATCAATAGCTTTGGATGTGTCTTCACTCACCGCCCGTCGGGGATTAGCCCCGCCATTACCCAAAAACATCGATTGTTGTCCTTGTTGGTAAGCCAATGGCCCTAAGACTTTGCTCATACCATAAGATGTTACCATCCGTTCTGCCAAGTCAGTTGCTCGTTGCAAATCGTTGGAAGCACCTGTTGTAATACTGTTAAACACAACCTCTTCGGCAGAACGTCCACCCAACAAAGTTGCAATCTGACCCCGCAGTTCCTCTTCATTCATCAAAAAGCGGTCTTCAGTTGGTAATTGCAGAGTATAGCCCAAAGCAGCCATCCCACGGGGAATAATCGAAATCTTTTCTACACGACCGTTTCCTGTGGTTAACGCCCCGACCATTGCGTGACCAACTTCATGGTATGCAACAATCTTTTTCTCAGTCTCGTTCATCACGCGACTCTTCTTTTCTAAACCGGCAACTACCCGCTCAATTGCTTCGGCAAAGTCTTCTTGAGCAACACTTTCACGGAGATTGCGAGCTGCTAGTAATGCCGCTTCGTTCACCAAGTTTGCCAAATCTGCGCCAGCAAAACCGGGGGTACGAGTTGCGATCGCTCTTAAATCTACATCATTTCCTAATTTTACCTTTTGAGCGTGAATTTTGAGAATTGCTTCACGACCAGATAAATCAGGACGGTCTACCAATACTTGGCGGTCAAAGCGACCTGGACGCAGCAATGCGGAGTCAAGGCTTTCGGGGCGGTTAGTAGCTGCTAGTACAATTACTGTTGCATCACCAGCCGCAAATCCATCCATTTCCGTGAGTAATTGGTTGAGAGTCTGTTCTCGCTCATCGTTACCACCGTAGAAGCCATTACTGCTACGAGACTTACCGATCGCATCCAATTCATCAATGAATACAATACAAGGAGCCTGTTTCTTTGCTTGCTCAAACAAATCCCGCACTCTGGAAGAACCGACACCGACAAACAATTCTACAAACTCAGAACCAGAGATGCTGAAGAATGGAACTCCTGCTTCTCCTGCTACGGCTTTCGCTAAAAGTGTCTTACCAGTACCAGGAGGACCTACCAATAGCACACCTTTGGGAATCCTCGCGCCAATTTGCGTAAAGCGCCCTGGAGTCTTGAGGAAATCGACAATTTCCACTAACTCAGTTTTCGCTTCTTCTACCCCAGCCACATCTGCAAAGGTGATTTTAGCTGATTCACCTTCGACATAAACCTTAGCTTTGCTCTTACCAATAGAAAGCGCACCTTGGGGGCCACCGCCACCACCACCACGGGCGAGAAAGAACTGCCAAATGCCAATAAAAATCAGTGGTGGAATCACCCAACTTAAGAGGGTTGTAAACCAAGTATTTTTGGGTGGAGGTGTAGCCGCGAACTCAACTCCCTTTTCTTCTAGCAGTTTGGGCAACTCTAAATCAAAAATTGGTGTCGTTGCAAACACCTGGGGCGGCTCGGCATTTTCTGCTTTTAGTTGGTAGATAATTTGGTTTTGACCAACGGAAACGCGGCTGACTTCCCCTTCTTGTACTTGATGAATAAATAAGCTATAGGGAACACCAGCAGGGCCAGAAGCGAATAAACCAGGCAAAAATAAATTTAAGAGTAGGAATAAACCTGATACTCCCAATAATATATTTGCAATGATCCGAAACCGAGGTGACTTAGGCTGTTCTTTAATTGCCATAGATTTTACTAATCCTTAAAATGAAAACTAAATGGGCAGAGGAATGAGGGATGGGGAATGGGGTATTGGTTATTATCCCCTGCTTTCCCTACCCTTTTGCTCCCTCATCGCCCTCATCTTTCTTAACAATTTGAGAAACTTGATTAAAGACTGGTCAAAAATGCTGGTATACTCGCCCAATCTAAGCGATGTCTACGACAGGCTACGCCTACGCAAAGTTGTTCAGTTTGTCTTGTTCATCAACGATAATACCACATCTCATAATTTCTCCCGTCTAGCAATGCTTGCAGCATTTTTTTATTTATGTAACTAAACTTAACAATTAAATTAATCTTTGGGAACTAACGAGTAAATACGGTTTACCGTACTCAAATGATTAGCAGCACTTGAAATCAGAGAACTAATTATACTTTTATCAGTGGTGCAAGTGTATACTAAGAACGCAAAGCCTTACGCCCTTACATCTCCGAAAATGAATGTAGAGACGTAGCACTGCTACTTCTCTACAAGGATTATGGATGATGCATATTTAATTTCTGGAGATGTCTACTTTGCATCTGCGTAGGCATAGACCGTCCTACCACTTTGTGGAAGCAAGCTACGCGTAGCGTCTCGCAGAGAAAACATCGCATCAATTATATTTTCGATTTATTTTGTAGCCTTATAAAATCAAAAAATTGATGCTAATTAATTCCATTAATATCTAACACCCAAAATAAATTATTCCTATTCTCTAGCAATGACAATATCGTTAGACTTAATAACTGCATAAGCTTCTTTTCCCTCTGATAGTTCTAATTCCTTCTGCGGAAGCTCTGGTGATAATCGAAGTTAATTCTACTTTATGAATAATCTCCAGAGTGACCTCACTATTAACTGCTCCATAAATGACTCGTTTAACAACACCTTTAAGAATATTTCGAGAGCTAACTTTTAATGATTTCTTTTGAATATTACTTTCCATATCAGGTTTTGGAGCATAAGTCTCTTCCTGTTTTTCCTGCTGAGTTATTGGTAATATTGGCGCTGACGAGTGCTGATTCAGGCTACGCACGAGTTCCCGCAGAATCTCAGTCTTAGTGCGTTGAGACTGTTCGCAGAATTCCTCCAGAATCTTCCGCTCGTCCTCAGAGGTTTGAAATGTAACCCATCCTTGTTCTTTTCTTGGCATAATAAATAATATTATCAATTTTGGTTATCTGCTTATCTTGGTAAAATTTTACCAAGTCTCAATTCGATATGTCGTAGTAATAACGTTTTTTTGTCAGCGTTTTTGGCATCTTATCGCAAATTAATCAACTAATCTCATATAGTTAACTATATATATATTTATTTTTTTCTAGATATGAAATATTTCGTTACTTGGGATTGTCTAAATTATTACCAACTAAAATGGTATAATATTGATTTATGGTACTTGTTAGAATAGCGATGCTTACGCAGGGTTAATCTGGTAGAAAAATCTGCTAGCGTAGGCGTAGCCCGTCGCAGACATCGCATGAGTGCCGTAGGATTATTTAACGTGAGTTCACAGCCGGGGGATGAAACACCTAAAATCGCGTTCTCAAGACCTGCGGAGTTTATTTGAGAATAATATCACTATTGAATACGTGGCAGAACCCCTGAAAGCTATGCCAGCTGATGCGGAGGCAAAAGAAGTGCTGCATTGGATGCAGGCACAGAATTTTGATGTTATCGGCGTTGAGACGGGAGATATTATTAGCGGTTATGTAGAACGCTCTAGTTTGATTCAAGGCAAAGAAGGCAAGTGTGGCGACTATCAAAGGGTGTTTCATCCCAAAGAACTAATTGCTATTTCTACCCCACTGATGAAGTTGCTCCCTATTTTGCAACAAACTCCGCGATTGTTTGTTTTAGATTGCAATCAGGTAAGTGGTATTGTTACCTGTGGCGACTTGCAGAAAGCACCCGCGCGAATGCTACTGTTTGGCTTGGTAACGTTGCTAGAAATGAATTTGCTGCGGCTGGTGCGGATTTACTATCCTCAAAATTCTTGGCAAAAAGTCCTTAAACCTGAGCGGTTAGAAGTTGCTCAACGACTATGGCGAGAAAGTCAGGAAAGAAACGAAGCCACCGATTTGTTAGATTATCTGCAATTCTGTGATAAGCGAGAGTTGATTTTAAATCAACCAGAACTTCTCCAGCAATTAGGACTAAAATCAAAACGGTTTGGCGAACGTTTTCTCAAGTCTGCTGAACAGTTGCGAAACCGATTAGCTCACGCTCAAAATCTAGTTAGTGGTTCCTCTTGGACAGAGTTAATTTCTCTTGCAAAGGAGATGGAAACGCTGTTAATTCTCTGTGAGGAAGTTGATTAAATACATTCTGCGATGCCTGCGATGGTCACTGACTTGTACTGAGCGCAGCCGAAGTAGCTTAAGTGCTACGCAAAATATTGATCCTTAAAGCCGCTTGTTGAGCGAATCACTAACTTGAGTACCTGTATAATTTGGAACCCAACCTTCGGCTATTGCAAATAGCGTACACCTTTAAAATTCAACGATGCAGTTGGGCTGCACCAATGCTCAACGTCTGCGGGGATGTAGAGATAGTCTTGTGCCTGAACTAAAAGCTGTACTTGACTGCCATCAGGTTGCACGAAGCCATAAATCATTTCTCCTGCCAACACGTAGAGGGGTTCAGCCGCAGGATGAGTATGGTAACGTCCGTAGGTTGCTATCAGGTGGTGAAGATTGAAGGAACCTGGATGCACATTTAGCAAGTCACACCAGAGAGCGCCATTTTCTTGCTGAAGAAATTCAAAAACGCTGTTATGGAGTTCTACGCAATAACGTTTCTCAGACTCAGTTAAAACGTCCTGGTCTAGGAGGTTGGGGAAGAGAAGCGATGTTCCTGGGTCGTAATGTCTGAGTTGAATCCCAAGAGGCGCAAGCTCACGAACTATTTCGCCTAAATCGCTCTCAATCGTACCGTCATCAAGTAGTAGGTTAGCCATGACCAAAAGGACTAATTAACTGTTAAGAAGAGTATACTCAACTTTGAGCTAACAAGCCACTATTCCCGATTGACAAGCCGGGGTTTATTTTTTTAGTTACATCTTCCCCGATACCCACTCACAGAATAAATTTATCGCCAGAATGATGATCATTAGTACCACTAGCATTTAAGCTAGTACGGGTGAACTATATGTAGCATGGAATGTCTGACTTAATTCTGTTTTGGCATCGGCGCGATTTACGCATTTCTGACAATACGGGACTGGCTGCGGCAAAACGGCAGAGTCCGAAAGTGGTGGGCGTGTTTTGCCTCGATCCGAATATTTTGGAACGGGATGATGTTGCTCCTGTGAAAATAACTTATATGATTGGCTGTTTGCAAAAACTCCAAGAGCGATATGCTCAAGTTGGTAGCCAGTTGTTAATACTCCACGCCAATCCTGTACAAGCGATACCAGCTTTAGCAGAAGCAATAAATGCCAAAGCTGTTTTTTGGAATTGGGATGTAGAACCTTATTCGCAAGAACGCGATCGCACCATTATAAATGCCCTCAAAGAAAAAGGCATTAAATTTCTTACCAAAACTGGGATCAAATTCTCAACTCCCCAGATGAGATCCGCACTGGTGGCAATCAACCTTATACGGTTTATACCCCCTTCTGGAAAAATTGGATTACCAAACCGAAAGCTCAACCAGTAGAAACCCTGGAAAATGTTGAGGGGTTAACAGAAGCAGAACAGGAAATTGCCAAACTTGCAGGAGCGATAACGCTACCTTCAGCAAAAGATTTAGGATTTGTTTGGGATGGAGAATTGATCATTTCACCGGGAGAAGCGGCGGCGCAAGAACGGTTAGAAGAATTTACTAATAAAGCTATTACTGAATATCAAGAACAGCGAAATTTTCCCGCAGTGGACGGAACATCGCAGTTGAGTGCGGCTTTGAAATTTGGTGTAATTGGCATTCGCACCGTTTGGCAAGCCACGCTAGAAGCATTAGAAAACAGCCGCAGTGAAGAAACAGCAGTTAATATTCGCACATGGCAACAAGAATTAGCTTGGCGGGAGTTTTATCAACATGCAATGTATAATTTTCCCGAATTAGCTGATGGTGCTTTCCGCGACACTTTCAAAAACTTTCCTTGGGAAACTAACGAAGAACACTTCCAAGCTTGGTGTGAGGGGAGAACAGGCTACCCCATTGTGGATGCAGCAATGCGTCAGATGAATGAAAGCGGCTGGATGCATAACCGTTGTCGAATGATTGTTGCTAGTTTTCTTACCAAAGATTTGCTAATTAATCCCCAATTGGGAGAAAAATACTTCATGCAACACCTGATTGATGGTGATTTATCTGCCAATAATGGCGGTTGGCAATGGAGTGCTTCTAGCGGCATGGATCCTAAACCCGTGCGGATTTTTAACCCAGCTAGTCAAACACAAAAATTTGATCCAGAAGGGGAATATATTCGGCAATGGGTATCAGAATTGCGGTCTGTAGATACAGAATATTTAGTTACTGGGAAAATTCCATCTTTAGAACGTCATGCTGTTGGCTATCCTGAACCTATTGTGGATCATAAAATACAACAACAGCAATTTAAACTGCGTTATCAACAGCAAAAACTTCTTAGTAGTGGTGAGTAAAATTGTGAATTTTTTAATGTTTGTTTAGAATTGATATTATATCATAGGCGTTGCTGAATTCAGGTATAAAAATGATTTTGCGTGATTTCAAAACCCTTGTAGAGAAGTTGCATTGCAACGTCTCTACACCAAGATTCATACATCTAATCAGCAACGCCGTATCATAAGAATAATCTTGCTATAGGGCGATCGCATCTAAATAAGTAGTCAGACAGAATTAATTACACAATGTCATTGCGATCGCTCACAATGACTGTAAATATTTTAGGCTTTGATTCTTGCTCTCTAAGGCTAGTAGTGAAGGGGTTGGGGGTTAGGTTTGAGAGAAAGAAAGTTGCACACGGCGTTAATGTGATTAAAAAGATTGACTTAAAACTTATTATCATTTTCATAACTGATGCAGCAAAAAGACATCTAACAATCTACAATAAGTAAGTATAAAAAAATTTTGCAGAGCATAGCGATTTGAAGAAAATACTTAGCAGTACACAACTGGAATGAAACAGATAAGGAACACAAGACAAGTTTATGACCTCAACCACAACTTACACTTACGATATCGATGGCAAAGTGATATCTGAGAGGACAGACAACAACGGTGATAGGATAATAGACTCAGTTATTACCTACCGCTATGATCAGACATCCATAAATTATGACAACAACGGCGACGGCATACCTGATTATGTCTCGACCTATACTTATGATGCCAAGGGCAACAAGACATCTGAAACCCATTACAACTACAGCAACGGCAAAATTGATTATGTCTACAGCTATAGTTATGATGCCAAGGGCAACCTGACATCCGAGAGTCGTGACGTCAAAGACGACGACGCCGGCTTACCGAGTTATGTCTACAGCTATAGTTATGATGCCAAGGGCAACCTGACATTCGAGAGCCGTGACGACAACGGCGACGGCAAAGTTGATTATGTCTCCACCTATACTTATGATGCCAAGGGCAACAAGACATCAGTGAGCTCTGACAGCAACGGTGACGGCAAAGTTGATTCTGTCTATAGCTATACTTATGATGCCAAGGGCAACCTGACATCCGATAGCCCTGACAGCAACGGCGACGGCAAAGTTGATTATGTCTATAGCTATACTTATGATGCCAAGGGCAACCTGACATCAGTGAGCTATGACGAAAAGGCCGACGGTAAAGTTGATTCTGTCAAAACCTCTACTTATGATGCTAAGGGCAACCTGACATCCGATAGCCGTGACTACAACGGCGACGGCATACCGGATTATGTCTACAGCTATACTTATGATGCCAAGGGCAACAGGACATCTGAAACCCGTTACAACAACAGCGACGGCAGACTGGATTATGTCTCCACCTTTACTTATGATGTCAAGGGCAACCGGACATCCGATAGCCGTGACGAGAACGGAGACGGCATACTGGATTATGTCGAAACCTATACTTATGATGACAATGGCAACAGGACATCCATAAGTTATGACGACAAGGCCGACGGCAAAGTTGATAGAGTCGAAACCTCTACTTATGATGCCAAGGGCAACCAGACATCCCGGAGCCGTGACGACAACGGAGACGGCAAAGTTGATTATGTCGAAACCTATACTTATGATGCCAATGGCAAGTTTGCATCCTTGAGGGCAGACTCCCAAGGAGACGGCAAAGTTGATTATGTCGAAATCTCTACTTATGATGCCAAGGACAACCTGACACACTTTAGCCGTGACTACCAAGCAGACGGCATACTGGATTATGTCTACACCTCTACTTTTGATGCCAAGGGCAACAGGACATCCTTGAGGATAGACTACAACGGCGACGGCAAACTTGATGAAGTCCAAACCTCTACTTCTGAACGCGCATCCGCCAGCTATGACTTCAACAATGATGGTGTAATTGATGCAGTTGGCATCTACAGCTACGATTTTAACGGCAAGCTGACATCACAAAAAATTGACAATAATGATGATGGCATCTTTGATGAAGTCACCGCTTATAGTTACGACGCTAACGGCAAACAGACTGCACAGGTAGCTGACAAAAATAATGATGGCATCCCTGATGAGATTACCACTTTCAACTACGATCGCAATGGCAAACTAATTTCCGCAGATATTGACAACAACAGTGATGGCATTACTGATGCAGTTGCCACTTATCTGTATGATACCAATGGTCAATTAACTAGCAAAACCACCAAAGACGGAAATGTGCCAAACATTACCTTAAACGGAGGTAACGGTGCAGATGAACTCAGTGGTAAAGCTGGTAACGATCAAATTTCCGGCAACAACGGCAACGATAAACTTCTTGGATTAGCCGGAAATGACAAACTAGTTGGTGGTAATGGTAATGACATCCTCAATGGTGGCGCTGGGCGTGATATTCTCACAGGCGGTTCTGGCGCTGATAAATTTGTGTTTAACAGTCTGAGTGATTCGCTGCTATCTAGCTTTGATAAAATAACTGACTTGAATATTTCTCAAGATAAAATTGATGGACTGTATGCAGTTAGCGCTGCTAATTTAGTTCAACTTGGCACTGTTGCGAGTCTAAATCTTTTCGATGTACAACAGATATTGACTGCAACTGCTTTTGTCGCTAAAGGTGCGGCAACTTTTACCCTTGGTACAGGTAATAAGGGGCAGACTTTTCTGGCACTCAACGATAATACTAATGGATTCTCTGCCCTTACGGATGCTGTGATTGAGATTAGTGGCTATAAAGGCAGCTTGAATAATTTAGCAGTTGTCTAACTTCATGCTGACCAAAACTAGAGCGTTGGTTCGTACCTTTGTCCAAATTTGAATTTATATTAACGGACATCATAAGCTGTTGTGCATTTAAATTGCATAATTAGGGCGGGCACTGTAGGAATCATAACTAATTATCCGAACTTGATATTAGATCTTTTTCAGCTTATTACGTCTTGATAGGTAAACGAGAAATTGTCCATAAAATGAGCAGGAAGATTAAGTAAATTACGCCAACTAGCCCAAACTCAATCAGAGGAATATAGGTTACTTCGTAAATTCTCCCCAAGCCGCGTTCTGTCAGTCCATAAACGGCCAGTACACTCACCAAAAAGGCTCCGTAGATAGTACGTTTAGTCAAAATACCCACAGGTAAACCGTGGAGTTGAGTAAGCACTAGAATGCCAAGAAAACCAAAGAGAAATGTTGGCCACTTGCTTTGTCCTAACATCAAAGATACAACTACACTATGTAAAACCACTGTAATTTCCAAAGTGAATGTCCACCAATGGTTTACATGGCTGCGGTTAAATATTAACGACGATTGGAGCAGAAGCAAGAACATATAGAGAAAACCAATTAAGTGCCCCGGAGTCGCTTCCATTGGATGATACCAAAAGGTGTAGATAGCAGCGAAGGAGAAAAAGTAGCCGTGGTACAGCTTGATAATTTGCAAAAACTGTTGATGGAATGGAACAGAATTGCCAAAAAACAAGCCGCGTCGAGGTGTTTCTAAAATCAGTACGAATACCAGTAAAAGGACAACCGCACCTTGAGAAGCCCAAATTGAAGTATCTTGAGCTAGAGCATCGTACCAAATATAGGTCTGGAGAAAGTGTAAAGCGATGAATGTAGCATTAATGGCAAGCATGAGGTAATTAATTGGGTGCAACGCTGATTTATATTTCAACTGCGATGCCTGCGGCGGGCGTAGCCATCGCTGCGCCCACAAAATACACCCCCAGATACTAAACTGATGCCCAAGGTACATACCCCAAGCCGTCGCTCGACTCCAAAAGGTCGGGTTGGGAAGCTTCCAGTAGTACCAATTTAATCCTTGATCAGGAAGTTTAATTATGCTTGCAGGAATGCTGCCACCAATCCAAATTGCGTAGGTGAGGAGGATGCTTATAAATATGCCTAAAAATAATACTCGGCGACCTGTCATAATTCGTAATTCCTAATTAAAAGACAATACTATTCAGAAGTTGTTTAAAAAGTGTTTCGCTGTGACTTTAGGCACTTTTAGATACCCCCTAGTTTTTTAAGGGGGCAGGGTGGTTTCATACGAAAAAAGAAAAATACATAAGTATTGATTTCTCGTTTTGTGGCATGGCTTTTTCCCTCACTTCCATTCCTCTCCCCCACGGGGGGAGAGGCTTTGAAACCCAGTTTTAGTTTTTTTCTCTGGTTGTATGAAACCACCCTGCCCTAGCTTTTTAAGGGGGGAACCAGAATCAAAGTCCCCCTTTTTTAAGGGGAGCCACTGCGTTGGGCGGCTCTGCCGACTTGTTCGCGCAGCGTCTCCGACAGGAGAAGCACGTGGCGTGGATTTAGGGGGATCTAAAATTTTTGATACCGTCAAGAGGACTTTTCAAACATTCTCTAAGTCCTAGATTTCAGGCAACACGTTCTGTCTTTGCTTCAGATGCAGTTTTAGTCACTCGCAAACTAAGAGTCAAAGCTATCAGCATTACTAAAAATCCACTCAGAAAAGGAGCAGAACTGCCAAATTTCATAAAACTAGCCCCTGCCCACGTTGGCCCACCGATGCGTGCCAACGCAGAGCAAGAACTGGCAATTCCTAATATTTGCCCTTGCTCTTCTGGGGCTGTCATCTGGGAAATCAGGCTGTTCAATATGGGTTGGCTGACACTAATTCCAAACGCCACAAGTGTAGTTGCGACCAACAATAAAATTAAGCTTTGTGAGAATCCAATTAGTAGTAATCCCAAACCTAACCCTAATATCCCCAAAGTCAGTAACTTGATTTCACCCAATTCTTTCTTGAGGAATCCGATCAGTCCTCCTTGAATGATTGTGCTGACAATCCCCATGAAGGCAAAAAGATAACTAGTTTGTTGAGGGCCCCAGTTTAATTGCTGCTTAGACCATAAAGCCAATGTAGAGTCCATAGCCGCAACAGCAAAGGTTACTAAAAAGTAGATGCCAACAAGCACACAAAACTGTGGACGCTGTGATAGTTGTAGCAAGTTCAGCCGTCGCTGACGGTGGCGATGAACTTGTATTTTGGCTTTAGTCTCAGAATTTAGAGATTCTGGAAGTAGCACCAAAGCACAAAGCAATGCCAATAAAGATAATCCGGCGGCGAACAACGACGGTAGATGAAAGTTAGCGTTGTCTGGATCTGACCCGATCAGAAGACCGCCAATTGCTGGGCCAAGAATGAAACCAAGACCAAAGGCTGCTCCTATCATGCCCATACCACGGGCTCGATTAATTGGCGTGGTAATATCTGCTATGTACGCCTGAGCAGTAGAAATATTCCCTGCCATAATACCCGCAAGACTACGAGCAATAAATAAAATCCATAATGAGTTGGCAAAGCCTAAGCCTGCGTATGCAATTACAGAACCGAATAAAGTGAGTAACAAAATTGGACGGCGACCGTAGCGATCGCTAAAGCTGCCCCATAATGGTGCAAATAAGAACTGCATTAAAGAATAAACAGCTACAAGTAGAGTCGCTTCATTAGGTTTTGCACCGAATTGTTCAGCATATAAAGGCAATATCGGCAAGATAATTCCGAAGCCGAGCAAGTCTATAAATACAGTCAAAAATAAGACGAATATAGCCCTGCTATTATTTTTACTCTCCATAAATACAATTTCCATTAATAAAAAATATGTGTACCTTCGATTGATTTTTATGGGCTTCGGGAAATGGTTAATCATCAAAACCCATTGAATGCAACCACTAATTAGTACGAGCAAAGCGTTTGAATTTCAATGTGGTTGAGCATAATAGCATGGAACAAACCCATGATAAAAATTAAGCCAGTAATACTACTAATTAAAGAAACCATCATTTCGTGCTTTCGTATAGCTTTTTGTATTTTAGTGTCTATGATTACTTCAAATTCTTTGTATAACATTGACTTCAATTTGACTAAGGACTAGGATTATGTGGAATTTACGTACTTGCATAAGTTTGAGTATGTCCGAAAACCCCAGGGCAAACGCACATAATTTTTTAAACCTTTGCTATTAAAGATTTCTTCTACTTTATATACATTTGCCCTGCCGAAACCTCTAACTTATTAAATGAAAAATCTTTCGGCGCAGGGAAAGTGTCAAGTGCGTTGGCGTAATTTTAAAACAGCACCGGAAATACCAAAAGCTAATATCGCCAAGGTATAACTTGGTTCTGGAACTGCAAAAATGCTTACCTGATTAATGGCCAAGCCGAATTGCTCATTAGAACTACTAAAAACGAGTCGCGAGATGTTGGCAGTGTCACTACGAATCCCCAAAAATGCTGCTGAATTATCTAATGCTAAAGACGAAATATTTGGAATTGAGAAACTACCTAATAAGTTATCGGCATTATCAAAAGCGCTGATAAAAGTTTCAATTTTTAACTGACTAGTGTCTACAGCTATCTGAGTACCAGCGCCAAAAACAGGTTGGGCAAAATTAATGGTCAAAG
Source organism: Nostoc cf. commune SO-36 (assembly GCF_023734775.1). Lineage (NCBI taxonomy): Bacteria > Bacillati > Cyanobacteriota > Cyanophyceae > Nostocales > Nostocaceae > Nostoc > Nostoc commune. Next base: position 6,533,582 of record NZ_AP025732.1, read on the forward strand.
GACTGCCGTTCCCCTTAGTACCAGGATCAGGAGTACCAGGGGGGAGAGGGATAAAACCTGTTGGGTCTATACCTCCAAAGAGAATAAAATCTCCAAGTGCAAAGTTAGTCCGAATGCCAGGAGAAGGTAATGTTTGAAAGACAAAGGGCGGAGTAACGCGAGGGTTATTACTTGGAGCTATATTTACATCTAAACTTAAACCATCTTGGGATGTGATGGAAAAAGAGTTAGGTAAAAAAACAGAAAAGTCAGGAGCCAGTGGATTAAATACTTTACCTAAACTTCCCCAATTAACTTCATCATTCCCTCCCAAAGCAGCGCGTTCAGTTACTAAAAACGTAGCCGCTTTTACTGGTAATGGAAGAACCGTGATTATAGCTGTAATTGCTGGTAGATATTTTACAGATGACTTAAACAATTTATTGATTTCAAATGCCACAAGAATTCCTCCTTAAATTATTGAAATAATATTCAGTATTTATCATTCAGTATTGTTTAATGCAATACTTCTACATATAGCTATTAATATGTATTGGAATACTTAGAATATTTTTATTTAGTATTTATGTTGTAAAAACTTGTCTATTACTAGCTAGCGATAATCGATTTAATTCAAAATGCTACTGGTTTTAAACCGCTTTTACAACACAAAATTAGCCGGAATTGCTGACACAATTGCTTGTGTTTGTACCAAACCAGATTTGTTATTTTTAAACTACGAGCTACTGCTTCCACAACAAACTGTATGTAAAAAGCTTTAATTTGTAATGGAGTTGTAACTCGTAGTTATTTTAGACTAACTGAATACTTACATTAGATGATAAGTTTTCAAGGAAGGCGAATTGATTTCCTAAGAAAGACAAGTTACCACTAGAAGTGTCGTAGAAAAAGTCGCCACTGTTAGTAGTACCAAACCCTACTTTAGAAACTTGGATTATGTCACTTTGACCAAAGTTGTAATCTTTGATGGTGTCAATACCTTCGCTAAAACTGTTGAAAATAAACTTATCTGCACCTAGTCCACCGATAAGAGTATCCTTACCTAGTCCACCGATGATGGAGTCATTACCGAAACCACCAGAGATAGTGTCATCACCATCTCTACCTTCTAATCGGTTATCTTGACTATCGCCAGTAATATTGTCACTTGCATTTGTACCAATGAGATTATCGAAGTTAAGTACATTAAATGTTATTGTCTCCAGAACAGGAACGTTAAAGGCAGAAATAGTTTGTTCCTGTAAGTTAGCGATGACAGACACACCAGCAACAGATTGGGATGAATCTATAGTGTTATTAGCAACACTAGCATCAGCAATAACTGTTTCTACTTTAAAGACTGTATCTGTGCCGAAGCCGCCAGATTTGGTGATTTTACCTACGCCTGACAGTGTAATGCTTTTGCCTAGCTTACCGTAGTCTGCGATATCAAAACCATCTCCACCATCAATGCTGTCGTTGCCTCGACTGCCCTTGAAGGTGTCATCGCCTGCACCACCAAACAAATTGTCATTGCCTTGTCCACCGTCTATCAGGTCATTGCCACCTCTACCATCGATTAGGTCATCACCAGCAAGACCAGTTAATTGATTATCTCGTCCGTCACCGTTAATACTGTCATTGTTAATTGTGCCGATAACATTGGCAAAGTTGACTACATTAAATGTCAACATTCCCAAATCAGGAACATTCAGGGCAGAGATAGTTTGGGCTTCTAAATCAGCAACGGCAACGACCCCAAGCAAAGATTGAGAAGCATCTATAGTATTGTTGGCGACACTGCTATCAGCAATTACCTTTTCTACTTTAAATACTGTGTCTGTTCCGAAACCACCAGCTTTAGTAATTGATCCTACACCTGATAGAGTTATTTTTCGACCTAAGCTGCTGTAGTCTGCGACATCAAAGCCATCTCCACCATCAATGCTGTCGTTACCTCGACTTCCCCTAAATGTGTCATCGCCACCATTACCTATTAATTTATTACTTTGATTATCACCAATAATAGTGTCATCTTCATTGGTGCCGATGACATTATCAAAGTTGACTACAGTAAATGGCAATGTTCCCAAAACAGGAACGTTATTGGCTGTCAAAGTTTGGCTTTGTAGGTTAATGGTGATCGATACACCAGCTAAAGATTCGGAAGCATCTATAGTGTTGTTAGCAACACTAGCATCGGCAATAACTTTTTCTACTTTTAAGAGTTGGTCTTGCCCCAATCCACCAGCTTTTGTAACTGTCCCTACTTCAGAGAGAACGATCGTTTTGCCTAGTTTGCTATAGTCTGCGGTATCTGTGCCAACTCCACCATCAATGTTGTCGTTACCTTGACCACCCTTAAAGGTGTCATTACCTGCACCACCGAACAATGCGTCACTACCAGCGCCACCATCAATCAGGTCATTGCCATCTCGACCATCAATTAGGTCATCCCCATCCAGACCAGTTAATTGATTATTTTGGCCGTCACCTTTAACGGTGTCATCTTCATTGGTGCCGATGACATTATCAAAGTTGACTACGTTAAATGTTAATGTTCCCAAAACAGGAACATTGATGGCAGAGATGGTTTGGGCTTGCAAGTCAGCGATCGCTGCTACTCCAGACAAAGATTGAGACGCATCTATCGTATTGTTAGAAACTTTTGCATCAGCAATTACCGTTTCTACTTTCAATAGTTGGTCTTGCCCCAATCCATCGGCTTTGATAACTGTTCCTACGCCTAAGAGGGTAATGGTTTTACCTAGTTTGCTATAGTCTGCTGTATCCGTGCCATCTCCACCATCAATGCTGTCGTTGCCCTGGCCACCCTTAAAGGTGTCATCACCTGCACCACCGAACAATGCGTCACTACCAGCACCACCATCAATCAGGTCATTGCCACCTCGACCATCAATTAGGTCATCCCCATCCAGACCAGATAATTGATTATTTTGTCCATCGCCCTTAATGCTGTCGTTGTTAATTGTGCCGATGACGTTATCGAAGTTGATTACATTAAATGTCAATGTCCCCAAATCAGGAACATTGAGGGCAGAAATAGTTTCGGCTTCTAGATCAGCAACTGTAAGCACTCCAGACAAAGATTGGGATGTATCTATAGTGTTGTTGGTAACAGTAGCATCAGCAATAACTGTTTCTACTTTAAAGACTGTATCTGTGCCTAATTTACCTTTATCAATTATCCCTACACCTGATAGGGTAATGGTTTGACTTAGTTTGCTGTAGTCTGCTGTATCCGTGCCAACTCCACCATCAATGCTGTCGTTGCCCTGACTACCTTTGAAGGTATCATTGCCGCCATCGCCAGCTAACGTATCGTTGCCATCCCCACCATCAATGACATCATTTCCAAGACCGGCGGAGATATTGTCATTGCCGCCACGACCAGAAATCTGATCGTCATCACTAGTACCCAACAAAAAGTCATTGTTAGGAGTACCAACAATAATGGACATAATATATACCTTTATAGTTTTGTGGATCAAATCTCTTTGATACTTGTAATACTCACATATTACATTGATATTAATTATAAATTTATCATGAAATATACTTAAACATGATTAACTCTATTTTATATATCTGGCGAAAGAAAAATAGTATTATTCCTTCTTGATATGAAACTGTTTAAGTTTCTTTAAGATTATCGAAAATCTAGGATCTTTATGAGATCAACATTGAAAAGCATTGAATAAGAAGGCAAAATTCAAAATCCAGCAATTTTTGAGTCGGGGATTCACACCCGCGACTCATCGGATTTTAGGAAGTGTTGGTAGTAGTAGCGACTTAAAAAATCACCCTGTACAAACATTGCCGAAAGAATTCAGCAAAAATTAGAGTTACATAAATAATACAAGACCTAAGATAGAAAAAACACTTAAATTAGTAAGTGTTTAAAATCAAGTTAATATCTGGCACAAATCTAGAATACTTACAATTTTATTGAGTGTAGCCCAAGAGTGAAGCACCCCACATCCAATTAAAGCGCTACCAAAGACTAGCCATGCAGCGTTAATGCGAAAGTGAATAGCTAAAATGGCATAGACAATAGCGATCGCCAATCCGAGAAAATCTACAAACGGGGCTTGTGGTAATGTTTCTCTAGCTTGTAGTATCTATTTAAATGAGATAATTTCTTAATAATTGTTATATATATAGGAATCTGGTTTGATTACTGAAATTATTTGCGTAGGCTAAGAGTAGGAAAAAATACTTTTTGAGTGTACGGAGTTTTTTCAAAAATCAAATATGAGTCCTATAAAACAAATTAGCTCAATCTGCGTATGAAGCAAGTATCAAGTTATAATATAGGTTTAGCAATTAATCTCTGTGCTAAAACAATTGCTCGACGTTTAATTTTTACTGTTATGTGCCTTACTTTAGCAGGCGCTCTAAGTGCCTATTTCTGGCTCTCAGAGTTTCCCTTTCCAGCTACAAAATGGTTTTACGAACTATTTAGTTTAGATGGAGAGTTAAATATTCCTGCCTGGTATTCTGCATTCTCTTTATTGTTTTGTTCGGGATTACTTAAAGTAATTAGTCTTATTAAGACGGAAGACCGCCATTTTTCTTACTGGAAGACCCTATACCTTATATTTGTATATTTGAGTTTGGATGAAGCATTTAGTTTTCACGAAATTTTGATCATTCCGTCAGTGCGAGAATCGCTTCATCTTTATCCTCTATTTTTCCAAACCTGGGTTATCCCTGGTACTATTTTAGTAGGAATTTTTGCATTTAAATATCTAAAATTTTGGCTCCATCTCCCTTATAAAACTCGGTATTTATTTCTGATTGCCGCAGTTGTTTACGTAAGTGGAACCTTAGTTATGGAAATGGTGGGTGGACTTTTGAGAGAAGATTTTGGGCGACGCAACGCAATAACCTTAACTGGCATAGTTGTTGAAGAATTTTTGGAAATGACCGGAATTATCATTTTTATTTATGCGCTGCTAGCTTACCTTAGCAGCTTGAGAGAAAGCCTTCAACTGGAAATACATATATCTGAAAAGTAGTATAAGCAATGTTTCCTACAAAAAATCTATATGTATCAGCGTTTAGCAATGCCTTAAAATCAATAATTATGCGTTGAAAATTTCCCATGCTATTTGATGCGTTTAAAAATCGTAAATCTCGTAAAATCGAATTCATCAAGACTGAGGCAACCTGGCGTGTAGCTTGGGGAATTGATGCAAATTATGAAAATATAGCTTGGCGAGATGAAAAATTTTCTGTAATTTTACCAGGTGGAAATTCTGAACTTCTGACGGAAAAATTAGCAATCAGTTCTGGAGGAAGATTTGTTGTTGTTGGTGATATTTGGTTAACTAACCAAGTGCAGTTGCTGCAAAAGTTAGGAATTGAACCGGATAGCTTTCAAGGAAGTTCTCTAGAACTGGTTGCTAATCTTTGGGAACGATGGGGCTTTGAATGTCTCAAGCATCTTGTGGGGATGTTTGGGCTAGTAGTTTGGGATAGAGAAAAACAGGTGTTGAAGTTAGTTCGCGATCGCATCGGTGTTCGTACTCTCTATTACACTACCACTGGTTCGGTTTGTTGGATTGCGCCTCAACTGAGAACTTTATCACCCCATCGTTCAGCCGATTTAGATTTGGTGGCGCTGCGAGATTATCTTTGTTGTGCCTTTGTTCCCGGAGAAAGAACGCTTTGGGAACAAGTGCGGGAACTGCGACCTGGAACCGTTTTAGAATTTCCTGACCAAAAAGTTACAGCTTATTGGCAGCTTCAAGAAAAGATTATAGCAATAGATCAACCCTTAGAATGGCATGGCGATCGCTTGCGAGAACTCCTAGACCAAGTTGTTCAAGAATATTTACCACCAGCAAATGAACCCGTTGGGGTTTTTCTTTCTGGTGGTTTGGACTCTAGCTGTATCACTGCTTTAGTCGCAAAATTCCACAAAGCACCAGTTCATACCTTCTCGATTCATTTTGGTTCTGAATCTCCCAATGAATTAGAATTTTCTAGTCTCGTTGCATCCCATTGCCAGACGCAGCACCACATTTTAGAAATTACTTTTAAAGATATGTGGGAACGCCTGCCGGAAACAATGGCTTATTTAGATGACCCCATTGGCGACCCATTGACTGTTCCCAACCTTTTGCTGGGACGACTGGCGAGAGAAAGCGTAGAAGTAATTTTAAATGGTGAAGGTGGCGACCCTTGTTTTGGTGGGCCAAAAAATCAGCCAATGCTAATTAATAGTTTATATGGATCTGTCACCAATCAAGATGCATTGCAAGCTTATTTAATTTCCTTCCAAAAGTGTGCTGCTGACTTACCGCAACTTTTAAAACCAGAAGTTTGGGCAGCAGTACAAACAGCACCTTGGGTTTTTGAAGAAGATTTATATTCCCAAGCTAACTATCTGAATCGTTTGATGGCGATGAACATCAAATTTAAAGGTGCTGACCAAATTTTGACCAAAGTTAGTAATTTAACTCAAGCAGCCCTTTTACAAGGTCGTTCTCCTTTGTTTGACCAACGAGTAGTAGACTTAAGTATGCAGATACCTCCAGAGTATAAGCTTTCTGGAGTTGAAGAAAAAGCCGTTTTAAAGCAAGCGATTACCTCCGGTAAGTCTTCTTTACAAGACGCTGCGGGTAGCTTGCTTCCCCGTATGGGTACGACGACCGCAAATATTTTACCAGACGCAATTATTCATCGTCCCAAAAGTGGCATGATGGTACCAGTGCAGTTAGGATTTCGCAAATATTGGCAACAAGAAGCCAAAGATTTATTGCTTAATCGGAATGCATATATCACTCCTTACTTGAACCAATTGCCAATTCGTAATTGGTTAAATTATGAAGGAGATACTTGGAGTCGTTATGGAGTAAAGCTGTGGTTGCTTGCTAGTTTAGAAATTTGGTTACAAGTAAATCAAAAAGCGCAGTAGTAAAAGCAACAAAAGGATACGCTATTAATATTACTTATAGTAATTTTGAATTTGTAGTAAGCAACATAACTCTTGTTATATGAATATATCCTGACTTATGTCAGCATTTTTTGTTTTAAAAACCATTAAAAAAACGCATTTTCAAGTGATTGGGGATTTTCTGCTAATTTATTTTTGATTATTTACTGAGCTAGTCTCCGTTTGCGGTGTAATCTCAATAATACGGTAACTATCACACTCGATCTTTGAGATAAATTACACCCAGAGGTGAATACCATGAAAAATTATGCTGATCAACAGGAATTTATTTTAAGTCAAATCACAAATAAATATTTTCAGCGCCGAGATTTCAGTGGATGTGACTTGAATGGAATCGACCTGAAAGGAATTGATTTAAGCGGTATTAACTTCATCGGAGCAGATTTGCGTGGTGCAAATTTGTCTGGCTGTGTTCTGAATCGTGCTAATTTAAGTGGGGCAAATTTGATGCAAGCTAGCTTACGTGAAGCTAATTTGTATGAAGCCTCTTTATGTGAAGCCAATTTAGCTAATGCTGATTTAACACGAGCAAATTTGTGTGGAACTTTCTTATGGCGGGTGAACTTTACAAGCAGTAATCTTTGGGGTGCTTCTTTGTGTGATGCGGATTTGAGAGAAGCAGACTTAAGTGAAGCTAAATTAATTGAAGCATCGTTGATTGAAGCTAACTTAAGTTTTGCAAATCTCTCAGGAGCAAATCTCTCAGGAGCAAAATTACTAGAAGCTAATTTGACTGAGGCCAACTTAACTAGTGCAGACTTGACATGGGCAAATTTAACCAAGGCAAATTTGAGTAAGGCAAACCTTTGGAAGACAAATTTTATTTATGCAAAGTTGCGGGATACTATTATGCCTGATGGCACAATTGAGCAACCTCAGATAATGCTTTATTAGCCATTTGTCGGGAGTTAGGAGAGACGCGATTAATCGCGTCTGTACAAGAAGTTTCTGTTTGCTCCAATACCTAATGCCTAAAATTCGCGTTGTGAGAAGATAAAAATTGCGATCGCTAACAACATGGCACTATAAAGTAAGCCATAACCAGCATTTGTAATCAGTGCAGTTGTGTCAGGTAGTGCTTGCAAACCATAAACAGCATCATTTTTCAAATCTAATCGAGATAAATCTGGCAAGATGAGAAACAAACCTTGAGTTAGACGTTCCATACCAGGGTTGCGGCTAAGACGCCCAAGTTGTACTAAATCTTGTGTAATATTTCCGATTAAATATACCGCAAAAGTTAAAACAGTCGCTAGCAAAGAAGCAGTAAAAACACCGAAGGTAATAGCCATAGCGGTGATTAGTGACAACTGCAATAATAAGAAAATTGCAGCAATTAAAATACTCGCCGTTGGATGAGGAATGTTACCAAATTGCAGAAATATCAGAAAAATGGCTGTCATCGTGGCGACAAGTACAGCTAATACTGCCGATAAACCTAAGTATTTGCCAACGATAATTTCGCTGCGGCTGACAGGTTTAGCAATTAACACCAAGATGGTGCGTTTTTCAATTTCTTTATTAATCAGCCCCGTACCAACAAATATCGTAATGATTAACCCGATGGCATTCATTGCAGCCATCCCAAAGTCTAAAAACATTTTGTCTTCAGTCGTAGCTGCAAATTCAGGAAGGATGCGGAAGGCTGCGGCAAGTATTAACGCATAAAAACCAATAATATATAATACGCGATCGCGTACCACTTCCTGAAACACATTTTTTGCTAATACAAAAATTCTGTTAATAGTCATTTTTTTTGGGCGTTAAGCATTGGACATTAGGAATTGGGCATGACTCACCAGCTTTACTGTTGTTGCAAAGGCGGTGAGCCAGCAATAAATTTATTGGCAGGATCGCATTCAATTTCGGCAACTGTAGCCTTATTCTCTGGATTATTGGGTGCTGTAACTAATTCTTTAATCTCACAAGATTTCTTAAAATAATATCCCCGTGGATTAGAACTTGGGCCTATCCAAATACTTAATAAATCTAATATATATTCAGACGAAATACCAGATTTAGTATTAGCTACACGCGGTTCAACACGCCACATTGCTTTTTCTTCGTATTTACCTAAGTTCTTTTGAATTACTTGCCTACCCAAAATTCCTACGCGCTGTTGCACATTTTCCGGTAACAGCCATTTCTCTACTTCCGACCAAGGTCTTCCAGCTATTTCTTGTACTATTATTGGCTGAAGTTTCTCTAGAATTAAAGCACCATTTTCTGGGATTTTGGCTGCTTTTTCTACTCTGACAACAATGGTGCTACGTTCAAAAGTATCTGCATGCAAACTGGGATATTGTCGTGACCAATTATCCACCACAAAGTAGAATTGAATCCAGCAACTTAGTAGCATACTACTAGCAACTAAAATTATAATTCTTTGGCGGTCTTCTGGCTTAGGAATGCGAGCTTTAGCATCAGTATCATTTCCTTCAATAAACTCTGGTATTGCCGTAATTAGTGCTGAAATGGTTGGCCAAAAAACGATTGTCCTTGGTGTAATTACATCCCGTTGATCTCCAAATGCAAAAACACTGACTAAGAAACCAGTGATCACTGCCCCAACTGGCATAAAAGTACCAGGAACTCTTAAAGGATCTTCAGTTGTATACCAAGCTGTGCCAGCAATTAAAAATAACCAACCACAAAAGGCAATTATATCTTTAATATAACCTGTAGCAAAATATGAGAGTACCCAAGAAAAAACACTCATATATATAAATGTCTGCCAAGAATAAGCTTTGGGTGGAACTAATACTTTTCTAATTCCCGCATAAAGCCCTTCAGCAAATTTAAAAACTCCAAATACATCTTTAAGTAGCGTATTCATGTTCCTCCTTAAACTTGATTAATCAATCACTAATTTTTATCTAATTTCAACAAGTAACTAATTACTATTTTGAGCGGAATAATAAAATAATAGTTATTGCAGTATAGCTGAGAGAATTTGCTATTAATATAGTAGTAACTAAATTAGTATTTTGGAAAGTAATTCTGCTAAAACGACGCCTTCGCTGCCTCTGCGATATTTGAGGTTCATCTGTTTTTTTAGCAACTGGCTCCTGTAACGATAATAGTAAAGTTTTTAAAATGAAATATTTCATTAAAAAAGTTGCAAAGAAAATTATACAGGCAGTTAAAATAATTAAAAATTGTGTATTTCCCAGTTTAAAACTATTAAAAAATATATAGTTAACTAATTCTGATTTCACTTGTGTAGGCAATATTGGTTCTGAGATAAAAAATATTAACCAACCAATTACACTAGAAAACAGATTGATAGAAATGGCATAAAAAATACTAGTTTTTTTATCAAATTTTAGTCGAGACTGTAAAACATAAGCTTCGATAGGGATGGCTATTAGTACAAATAGAAAGTCAAACAGAATCCCACCAATGGGAAAAATCGTAGGAATCATCCAATCTTCAGGCATAAATCGTCAAGGGTAAGGGTTAACTGTAGTGAGTATAACTGGGATAGTGAGGGTGATGGCAATACAGTTCGCATAAGCAGGGTAAGAAAGAGAGGTATTGTTTAGTGATTCTTCTCTCCCCTTGCCTGCCTCAACCAAAAAATTTATAAGTGAGATGCTGAAAACCCCTGAGAAACAGCAACGCAGTTGCGTCTTTCGTACTTCAGGCAGGGGATGAAAGCTAGCAGCACCGTTTACGGTGTTGCGATTTAATCTTTTTGGTGTGCTATATACTCTATTACATTTTTCGTAGAAATATTACCAGCAGTGGAAACAAAATAGCTAGGTGTCCATAAAGTTGGAAGTTTAAGTAATTCTGGAAACTCTTTTCTTAAGTGATGAGAAGCCCGTCCTTTGATTCTGTTCATGATTTGGGACGGGTTGTCTGTTGGTTTCACATTCAAAAATAAGTGAACATGGTCAGGCATAATTTCCATTGCAACAATTCTCCATCTATTTTCATTGCAAACCTCACAGATGATTTCCTGCAATCTCTCGGCTATTGCGTCTACTAGCACTTTCTTTCGGCGTTTGGGTATAAAAATGAAGTGATAGTTAAGAAGTGATATTGCATTGCCTTCATGTCTATATTCATCTGGAGAAAAACTTCCCATCTTCCTATAATTGCTGGTTGTGTTTTGTATATATTTTGTATATATATAGTGTATATTCAAGTAAGCCAGTAGACAACAGGAGGTGATAGTATTTGCTAATAAATTATGCCTACAAGCTGCGTCCTAATATCACTCAGTCGAACAAAATGAGTGGATGGGTAGATATGCTGCGGTCTACTTACAACTGGAGTTTAGCAGACAGAATAACCCAATATAATCAACAGTTCTTCCAGGGAGACTATTGCGATATCAGAACCAGGGGAGAAGCCTGTCCATTGACTTGTTTTGTGAGCAAGAACGGTGCGAGTGGTGAACCCTGGAAAGATACGAAAGTTGATAAGGATGGCAAGCTTAAAAACCCACGGCGTAGTGCTGGAGACATCCAAATAACTGGACTACCAGAATTAAAGAAAGCTAGACCCTGGTTTAGTGAAATTGACTCTACAGTGCTACAGCAAAATGTAAAACGCCTTGATACTGCATATAAAAACTTTTTTGAACGCCAAGTAGCGTCTCCGTCAGGAGAAGGTAGAGGGTTTCCCAAATTTAAAAACCGAAGTAACTTTACATCCTTTACTTATCAAATGGGCGTAAAAGTTCAAGGTAGTAAAATCTATCTTCCTAAGTTGGGATGGATGCGTTTTTTCAATTCCCGCGTAATACCAGTATGTTTTACCATCAAAGCTGCAACAATCCGCAAGCGTCAAGATGGTTGGTACGTATCGATTAGGATTGAAGATAAAACCATACCAGACTACATATCAAAGCCACTAGATGAAGTTAATTCTATTCTTGGTTGCGACATGGGGATTACTAAACTTGTCCATTTGTCTGATAGGCATCAAATTGATAATCCTAAATTCTCAACCAACAAGAAAGCTAAACGTACTCTGAAAATTAGGCAGAGACGAGTTAGCAAAAAACTTAAAGGTAGTAAAAATCGTAAAAAAGCAGCAAACAAGTTAGGACATTTTCATAAGAAGATTACAGATAAACGAGTTGCTTATCAGTGGGATATTGCTAACAAAATAGTATCTAAAAGTGTTGATGCTATTGCGCTAGAAGATTTAAACATCTCCGGTATGTTGAAACGCTGTAAAGTAAAAACTGATGAAACGACCGGGAGATTTTTAAAGAACGGACAATCAAGAAAGAAAGGTTTAAATCGCGCTATCTCTGATGCAAGCTGGAGTGAGTTGATTTTAAAAATTGAGTATCTCGCTGCAAAGCAAGGAAAAGTCGTAATTAAAATTAACCCTATACACTCATCCCAAGAATGCAGAAATTGTGGGCATATTGATAAGTCAAATCGTGATGGTGAGAAGTTCATTTGTACAGAATGCGGATATCACGAACACGCTGACATCGGTGCTGCAAAAACTATTAGAGATAGAGGTTTTAAAATAGTACGTGGGGACTCCGCGAAACTAGGTGTTAATCACCAAAACGCCCAAAAGGTATCACCACGCTCTATGAGCAAACGTGGTGAGTTTGGGAACCTGTGCAAACAGGATATTAAGTCTGTGAAGTCTTAAGAATCTCTTCGCCTTTAGGCAGGAGAGTGTCAAGCCATTGTTCTTGTCCTTTACTATGCTGGTGTAACAGTATTCCTATATTGACATTATTAATACATTAAACTGAACATTGTACGGTTGCATTAGAGGAGCAGTTTTTCTATTTGAGAGTACAAGACGTTAGGTAAGATTAAAGACTGCCACGTTATAGCTTTTCGAGAGATGATAAGGAACGGTATCGGTATTCGCACGGCGCAAGTGCGTCAAGAACGGCTCATTGGTCAAATTCACGTCTATGATGGTCTGGGTAAAGGTAAATCTCAAGCGGCTTTGGGAGTAGTTTTGCGCTCGATTGGCTTGGGGATAAATGCGCCTAGCAATTCTAACCGCGTTTTACTGCTGCGGTTTTTAAAAGGGCCGGAACGTGATTATGATGAAGATGGAGCGATCGCAGCTTTGCAGCGCGGGTTTCCTCATTTAATAGACCAGGTTCGCACTGGAAGAGCCGAATTTTTTGGCCCAGAAGAAATTACCACCTTTGACCGAGATGAGGCGATGCGGGGTTGGGATGTAGCCAAAGGTGCGATCGCTAGCGGACTATATTCAGTTGTCGTCTTAGATGAAATTAACCCGGTTCTGGATTTGGGTTTGCTACCAGTAGATGAAGTGGTAAAGACATTAAAATCCAAACCTCAAGAGTTGGAAATCATCGCCACCGGACGCGCCGCACCACAAAAATTGCTGGATATTGCAGATTTGCACTCAGAAATGAAACCTCATCACCACCCAACAGCTAAAGCTCTTTTCTTAGAAGGGATTGAAATTTATACTGGTGCTGGTAAAGGTAAGTCTACTAGTGCTTTGGGCAAAGCCTTACAAGCAATTGGTAGGGGAATCAATCATCCAGGATCTACGCGTGTGCTGATTATGCAGTGGCTCAAAGGTGGTAGTGGCTACACAGAAGACGCGGCGATCGCTGCTTTGCAGCAGTCATATCCAGAAGTAGTGGATCATCAACGCTGTGGTGGAGATGCCATCGTCTGGCGAAATTCCCGGCAAGAATTAGATTATGTAGAAGCCGAACGGGGTTGGGAAATTGCCAAAGTTGCGATCGCCTCTGGCTTATATAAAACTATTATTCTTGATGAACTAAATCCCACCGTTGATTTAGAACTACTCCCCGTTGAACCTATTGTCCAAGCTTTACTCCGCAAACCCCGCGACACCGAAATCATTATTACTGGTCGCTGCCAAAATCCACCCGCATACTTCGACTTGGCTAGCGTCCACTCAGAGGTTTATTGCCACAAACACTATGCAAATCAAGGTGTAGAACTCAAAAGAGGGGTAGATTTTTAGACGTTACTAATTAAGAGTATCAATAGGCAAGGTAGCAAGTTCCTAAAGTTGTTGCAGCGGAAGCTACCCTGCAAGTTTACAAGAATCCTGTCTAAGTTAAACTGCATAAGCTATACACTACCTTAATTCCTCTTCTAGTTTTTTAAATAGATATCTGGTGAAATTAAATATGCGTTATCCCTAACACTTGTAGAGACGTAGCAGTGCTACGTCTCTACATTTTTTTTCCGAGATGTTTAATAGGCAAACCTATTAGACATCTGATGAAAATTAATTTATAACCCTTGTGCATCTTAGGTTAAGACCTAATTTCTAGAGATGTCTATTATTTGACAGCTGAGAAATTGTAATTTCCAAAACTGCCGAAAATGGATGAAAATGACCCACCTATTTTTAAGACAGCTCCAGTCTGTGAAAGATTTCCTTCATAGTATTGAATTGTCGAGCCGTTCCTGATACGTGAAAATCCAATGTTGCCACTAAAAGGGCAATAGAACCCTTGAATTGAATCTGTTGTAAAGATAGTACCGCTGATGGGTCGGCAATTTAGAGTGCTGCTCGGCTGATTGATTACCAGGGTACCCTCAGACTGATTTGCTGACACAGACCAAGTTCCTGCTACGCTGGTTGGCCAACCATCTGCACGGGCAGCACTAGTCCAACACAATGTACTTAAACAGACAGTGAGTGCAGCACTTTTTTTCAAGTTGAAATTCATAAAATTCCTCTCAAAAAACTTTGTATTTAGTTTAGTTTCCTCACTACTTTTAAGATAGAGCAACTCGTAATTTAGCGATAGACTAAGCCTCCTTACTGCAACGAATCTTGATGAATTACTCAGTCTTAATACTCTTTAATAACTTTCACCAGAGAATAAAAGTTTCTATACTACACAAGACTTTTGTCCAAAAAATTATAATTATCAAGAGTAATTTAGATCCCTTTACTCTGGAATATAATGCTCTTGCTCCAGACGATTTGGTTGCTTAGATTTACTCAGTTGATAATCCTCAAAAATAACTTCATACCCATCTGCCTGTAGTGATATTTCCATAACCATATTTCGTTAATTGGGATTAAGAGCAGTGTTAATGGATATCATGGGCTGGGGTTGATATTAAAAGGGACGAAACTAACGTTGGGAGTAGTCCCCATACTTCTCAGGTTTTGAGGAAAAGGGAAAGGGAAAAGGAAAAACCATTACCGAAAAGTCGCTAATGGTTACTGTATAAAAGCATTTTTTCAATCCGTCGAACTCACTTTAAAAATTATTAAGCCGACGACGATATTGATGTAGCAACAAAGCTGCTCCAGTAAAACCCAAGCCAAGTAACGTTGTTGTCGCTCCTGGTTCTGAAACTCTTTGAGGAGTCCGTATAGAGAAATCTAATACAGCGACACCCCTAGAAGTTAATGGGCCCATCAGGTGAACCTGGAGTCAGCCTATCTTCTTGAGTGAAAGTTATTAAGCCTGTAGCGTTATCGAATATACCAGTTCCACCAGTGACATTTATGATGCCACCACCGACAATAGTCTGTTGAACCAGATCGATGACAGCGCTATCGCTTGCTCTTCCAAATAACTCGTTAGAACCACCAAAATAGCGATCGCCACGAAGGTTGCCTTCTATGCCAAATACAGATGGATCTGCATCAAATCTACTGAATATTTGGGTTCCGCGCTCGTCAAACCGCCCGTAAGTTCTGCTATCAAAGTTAGTCAATCCGAAAGGGGCCATCACCAATACTTTCACCTATTACGGCTACATCTAGAATGTTTTTTTCCTCATTAAAGACTGGGCCAAAGATAGCTAGTGCGTCGTAAGCAATACTGAATTTATAAGTATTTTCCGTACTCTGTGCGCTTGCTTCTTGTACATTCGCTCCCAAACTAAGTAAACTTAAGGCTACGGGAATGAACCATCTGACTTTTTGAGAGAGCATAATAGTCCTTTGCTTTTTAGGTTAAAACACAGAGTGTAAATAAAATAGTGTTTCACCCAAAATAATACTAGAACTTACGCATAACAGTATAATAAATAGTTATCCCACGTTTTTTACCTACATAGTTTTTCAGTCGAGTGAGGTACAATACGATGCCTGAAAAGCTTATGTCGAAACCTAATTATTAGTTTTTCAATTTTTTGGAGGAAAGGAAAATGAAGAAGTTCACCTGTTTGATGATTGTCGGAGCAGTATTGTCGATTAGTGCGCCGGCATTTGCTGAAAATCGTGCGGTTAATATCAGTGTTGGCAGTATTGGTGGCCCCTTAGATAATGCCGCTTTGCGAACAATTCGCCAGGTTATCGGGTTTGCAGTCGGCACTAGCACCGTTGATAAATTTATTGTATATAGTCCTAGAACCGGATCTCCTATTCCCATTGAAGGGGGTTTATCTGCTTGTGCTGAAGCTGGCTTCGGCATAAGCAATACAAGATTTAATGCTTTTATCCAGGAGTTGCGTTCAATTAATCCCAAACCAGGGACTTTCTACAATGTAGAACTTACCGCAAGCTGCAAACTGAGATAAAAATGTCCTTTGCACTCAAGCGCAGTAGGATGGGCTGAGGTACGAAGCCCATCCATTGAGTTACATCTAAGGTGAATTTTAGTTGCTAACACAGAAACTGCGATCGCAGATCATACGCTGGCATTTCTCCTGTTGTACAAGAGATGTGTAAAATTCGTTGGAAAACAGAGTCCTGTTCACAGGGAGATTAAACAACTAACTGGCATTGAATTAAGGCAAGTGTCGTAAAGCTAGACTCCAAAGAAATCATATTGCTTGTGCAATGTTGGTTTGGATTAGGTTAAAGAATTTAGCCGATAGAACTGGCCAAACTATTGATCAAATCAAGCATAGTTTGCTTTCTAATTATTTAATTCAGCAACTGAAACGCCCAAGTATTCTTATGTGCTTGGTTTGATTTAAATTGTCGCGTGTCAGGGCTGCGTCCTGCCCGCTATTTGTGCCAGTTGCGTAAGTCCTACCAACATTTTTATAAATTATAATGATAGAAATTATCCTGCTAAATTCTTTATTATTAGTTTCTCAAGCACTAACTCCTGATAAACAATTTATAGATTTAAAAACTCAATTAGAAAAATTTGGATTTCAGGTAATAATTCAACTACCACCAAAACGAGGTGCTTATGGTTTATTACAAGAATCTACCAAAAAGATTTGGATTAATCCAGTCGTTTTTGAGCTAAATATTGGTACTCAGACCATAATTCACGAAGCGGTTCATGCCGCACAAGTATGCGCGGGAAAAGGAAAAATAAAAACTTTAGGCTTAAATATTCAGCCTATTAATTATGCCCGACCATTTTTTATGCGCTATACCGATATTCACAGGCAAGATTTAGAAAGAGAAGCTTATGCAGTCCAAACTCAACCGAACAGTTTTGATCTGGCTATATCTCTTCTCCAGCAACACTGTAAATAATCTACAGATTTTAGAAAATGACTTTAGCCCACCGTCGCATTAAAGCTTTTGGTAAAGATAATTACTTAACGAATTATAACAATACTATCTTTGGCAACTTAAAATTAGCGATACACTGAAGAAAATTCCTTGAGGAAGCGTTGATGGCTAGGTCAAACGGGGTTACAAGTGAAACGTCAGTAGAGGAATTGTCTACAGTTTCGGACAAAGATACGCTAACAATTGAAGATTCGCCTGATCTGGTGGAGGAGGCGCAGGATATTGACGACATATTGAACTCACTAAAAACTTTACTGAGTACTCTAGAAAAGCTCCAAAAAGTCCGGCAGGAAGTGGGCGACATCAAACCGTTGATTGGACGTATGCTTGATGGGGAACTGGTAGCTGGTGAAGAACTTGAGCAACTCAAGGCAGGCGTTAGCAGTCTTTCTCGTCTTGTTCGTGCTTATAATGACCATCAAGTAGCATTGGCCAAAGCACAACCTGCCAGAAATTTGCTAGATCAAGTGTTGAAAGAGCGCAAAGCGAATTAAATTGGGATTGGGGATTGGGGAAGAAATTATTTCGAGATTTGGTTGGAATCCCAATCTTTAATTTAAGAAGCGATCGCCTTTGGGTATGCCTACACTAACATGGTAGATCATCAAAGTAAGTGGGGTATTCTACTCTACTTACTATTGATATTTTTCTCAATAATTGCCTAATAACCTAAAATAGGTTTATAATGACGAAGGTCTAGTATTACTTGCGAGGTAGGTATCGTAATGAAGACTAATAGAGATAATCTACCCTTAGACCAGATTCTGTTAGAGGATAGCTTACAACTGCTAAGTAATTTACCAGATGAATGTGTTGACTTAGTTGTATCATCTCCACCCTATAATCTAGGTAAAGAATACGAATCAAGGCAAGCTCTTGAGATTTATTTGGCAGAACAAACAGCCGTGCTACTGGAATGTAGCCGGATTCTCAAAAATACAGGTTCGCTGTTTTGGCAAGTTGGTGCTTTTTCTGACCGAGGAATGTTGATTCCTTTAGATATTCGCTTTTTTCCGATTTTAGAGTCGTGCAGATTAATTCCTCGTAACCGAATTATATGGGCTAGGCAACATGGTCTTCATGCCCAAAAAAAGTTTTCTTGTAGACATGAAACTATTCTTTGGTTTACTAAATCAGATAACTATAAATTTAATTTAGATTCTATTAGAGTTCCCCAAAAGTATCAAAATAAAAAACATTATCGGGGAAACCAAAAAGGGGAACTATCATGCAATCCTGAAGGGAAAAATCCTGGTGATATTTGGCTATTTCGGAATGTTAAACATAATCATGAAGAACAAACTATACATCCCTGCCAATTTCCAGAAGACTTGGTAGCTAGAATTATATTAGCTACAACTAACAAAAATGATATTGTTTTAGATCCATTTATGGGATCTGGTACTACGGCAGTGGTTGCAAGAGATCATGAACGCCATTTTATCGGTTCAGAAATTGAACCAAAATATCATCAAGTTGCGTTGCGACGCCTCAGTGGCAATCCAGATAAAAATGGTTGTTTTCCAAATTTAAAAACATTGCGTGATTATATTGAAACGACTGGGCAATCTATTGATAAATTTAAGTTTGATTTGCAAGTAGGAAATCAAGCTTCAGAACGCAGCAAAGCAAAAATTTATCCAGAAGAGTATCACTTGCAAGAAATGGAAGATAGATTAATCTATGAAGAATCTGCTTTTGCAGCTAATCTAAGAGGTGAAGATATTCCATTAGATCCAAAGCTTAATGGTAACGGGAAAAAAACCTCTTTGCAAAATAAAATAGTAAAAAAAGCAGAAGAAATAGAACAAATTGAATTGAAATTATGGAGTTAATAAATTAATTTTTATAATAAGTTAAGTAGACAAAGACTACGGGCTGAACGTCCAGCAATGATTTGGCATTGGCGACTAACTCTAGTATTCACAATTCTAGAATATCTTTTAGATGAATACTCAGTCCAGATGATAGGCACTATTGTGTTTTGTTGTTCAAATAATCCAACCAACCTGATTGGTACATCAAAAACTTGATATTTAGTCAAAGCTGTTAACTGATTAACAGCTTGCTCGTAATAAAGAGTGCTGTTGGAAGCAGGAAACATCAGAGCCTTTGTCACCAGAATTACCAGACTAGTCGGGTATCCAACAAATTCAGTTTTAGCTTTGAAGAACAATTCTGAGCGCAAAGTATTATTGAGTAGGAAGGGATAATTAGAAAACTGAATTTCAATAATAATGCCAGCTTTGGCAAAATCAACCTCTGTACCCAAAAATCTGTAAGGTGCTGGAATAGGTATATTTGATTTCCAATCAGCATGAATAAAGGCAGCTTTAATGTATTCGTTCGTACCTACTGGATCGAATATTGCATTACCCTGAATTCCAGCTTGATCTGAAGCTTTGATGTGCAAAGTCATTCTTGTGAGAATAGTACTAATCTCATGCCATTCGTCTTGGTATTGGGTATTAATAATTGTATCTGCTGCGTTAAAATCAACATATTGGATAATGATTATTGTGTCTCCTTTTGGTATTTCAGCAGTTCTTCGATAAAAGCAAGCGGATCTATTTCAAGGATTTGGGCAACTTGTAAAAATTCAATCACATCAAGACGACGCTCTCCACGTTCATATTTTGATACATAGGATTGCGGAAGCTCTAGCTTTGCCGACAATTCTGCTTGAGTCAGCTTGGCAGCTTGGCGAGCCTTGATAAGTAGCTGGCGAAACCGATTGTACTCTTCACTGAAAACTGATTTAGGCACTTTAGATTGCCTTTTTCTGGCGATGGTTATTCGATCTCAATGAGAGTTAGTACATAGTTACTGAACTCAGTTAGATTCTAAAACCTAATATGGGATAAACCCAAAATAGGTTTATAACCCTAATACGAAGACATCATACACTTAGGCGTTGGCGTAGCTTCTCCAAGAGTTACTCTTCGTATACATCCCACTTTGAATTCTCCAAGCTCTCAAAAGGGAAGTCGCTACGTGTCTAAATCTGTGGTTTCATTTGAAGGATATCAGAATTTTGCAAGATATCTACTTATGATAATGAACGTTGCACCCGCCATTATAATACTAGGTCAAAATAGCGTGGCAGTAGCACGCAAAATAACCAGCGTCCTACCAGGGGCGACCTTATACGGTTTAGAGGGTCGCACATCTGGGGTTGATATCAGCTTCACAAACTTTGGCGAGACGGTGCGCGATTTATTTGCTCAGGGAACGCCGTTAATTGGCATTTGTGCCGCCGGCATTTTAATTAGGACGCTAGTTCCCCTACTCTCGGATAAACGGCAGGAACCACCAGTGTTAGCTGTGGCTGAAGATGGTAGTGCTGTTGTCCCCCTTTTAGGCGGACTTGGTGGAGTAAACGATTTGGCACGCCGTATTGCTGAAGCGCTGGATGTCAAACCAGCAATTACCACTACAGGTGATTTACGTTTAGGGACAACGTTGTTGTCTCCTCCCCCTGGATACCATTTAGCGAATCCAGACGATGCTAAGAAATTTATCTCAGATTTGCTGGCTGGGGCGCAAGTCAAGCTGGAAGGAATAGCACCTTGGTTGAGCGATAGTAAACTGCCTATAGATTCAAAGGGAGATTTGACCATCCAAGTTACAGAACGTTTGGTGACTCCTAGAGCTAACTGTCTTGTCTACCACCCAGCAACGATCGCGATCGCAATTAGTGGCATGATTGATGACGCAGTAGCTTTAATTCAGCAGCTACTAGCTGATACTGCACTAGAAAAAGCATCAGTCGCCGGGATATTTGCCCCCATTACTGCCGCTACCGATCCAGCAATCCACACCGTAGCTAGCGCCTTTAAAGTACCTACCCGCTTTTTTACCCCAAATCAGCTAGAAAGTCTACTTTCACAAGGTTATAGCCCCGCCCAAGCCGCAGCGATCGCCGCCACAGGCACATCCCCCTTATCTTCTCCTTCGCCTAACATTGCGATCGCTATTGCCCCTCAACCAATTGACCCCAACACCATTGGTCAGCCACGCGGACGGTTAGCGGTTATTGGTACAGGCCCTGGTGGTTCGCTGTGGATGTCTCCCGAAGTGAAAGAGATTCTCAAGTCGGCAACTGACCTCGTGGGTTATAAAACTTATTTAGATTTAATCGGTTCTCTGGCTGATGGCAAGCAACGGCATGAATCCGACAACCGCGAAGAAGAAGCACGGGCAAAAATGGCCCTTGATTTGGCAGCATCTGGACGATATGTAGCTGTAGTTTCATCTGGCGACCCCGGTATCTATGCAATGGCAACAGCCGTTTTTGAGGTCTGCGATCGCTATGCTAAACCTGAATGGGAAAGTATCGACATTCATGTGGCCCCAGGCATTTCTGCTATGCAAGCAGCAGCAGCAGCTATTGGTGCGCCCCTTGGACATGACTTCTGTGCTATTTCCCTTTCTGACATTTTGAAGCCTTGGTCTGCGATCGCACAGCGAATTGCTGCTGCTGCTGAAGCTGATTTTGTAATTGCTTTCTACAATCCTGTTTCCAAAGAGCGTACTTGGCAACTGGCAGAAGCGAAAAATATTTTGTTGCAACATCGAATACCAGATACACCAGTAGTTTTGGCACGGAATCTCGGTAGACCAGGACAGACAGTCAAAGCGATCGCACTTGACGAGTTGTCACCAGCAAGCGCCGACATGCGGACGATTATTCTCATTGGTTCCACAAAAACCCGAACTATTAAACGCAGCGATGGTAGTATCTGGGTTTATACGCCGCGTCGTTATGAGAACCCTTAAAGATGTGTCTTCGTTCAGTCAAACACATCTGTATTTTAACCAGTTGATTAAAGCTAACTGTTTAATATCAAATCCGGTAGCATCTGAATAATTCAGAACTTACGCAATAACTCTCTGAAACTCTTATTTCTTTGCGTCCTTTGCGCCCTTCTCTAACGAGACGCTGCGCGATTGCGGTTCGTTTTTTCATTATTTTGCGTAAGCCCTGTAATTAAAAAACCGCAGAGACGCTGAGGACGCGGAGTGAGAGAAAAGAGCAATAATTCCGACACAAATAGATTTGATCTGATTTATCAAACAGTTTACTTTTCTAAAGTTCTTACACTCAGCACTTGCGGCGGTGTTGAATCTGGCGGATAAATCACATCTACTTGTACTATTCGCTTAGTCGAAGGTGGAATGCACAATTTCTTGGGGCACTGGCTTCGGTGAGGTTTGAGCGATCGCTATTTAGTCTGTAAAATAGCTTTCAATTGTGCATTACCTAATTATATGGACACGGTTAAATACGTTCTGACTGAAAACCAGATGCCAAAAGCTTGGTACAACATCCAGGCTGACTTGCCAGAAGCTTTACCACCAGTTTTAAATCCTGGTACTGGTAAGCCAATTACACCAGATGAATTATTACCTCTGTTCCCATTGGCACTAATTGAGCAAGAAGTTAGTCAACAAAGATGGATTGAAATACCAGATGCAGTCCGTTCTATTTATTGTCAGTGGCGACCAACTCCTCTTTATCGTGCCCGTCGTTTAGAACAAGCTTTAGATACGCCTGCCAAAATTTACTACAAGTATGAAGGTGTTAGCCCTTCTGGAAGCCACAAACCCAATACTGCGGTCGCTCAAGCATACTACAACAAACAAGCTGGAGTCAAAAAGCTAACTACTGAAACGGGAGCCGGACAGTGGGGATCATCTCTAGCTTTTGCTGGTGCGCTATTCGGTTAGAAGTGTTAGTTTACATGGTAAAGGTCAGCTACCAGCAAAAGCCTTACCGCCGAGCTTTAATGGAATTCTTACGGTGCAAGGGTAGTTGCTAGCCCAAGTACTGAAACCCAAGCCGGACGTAAAATTCTTGCACAATATCCCAATAGCACTGGCAGTTTAGGGATTGCGATTAGTGAAGCTGTGGAATTAGCTGCTGCTGATGAACAAACTAAGTATGCTTTAGGTAGTGTTCTCAATCACGTACTGCTACATCAAACCGTGATTGGGTTGGAAGCACTGACTCAGTTAGAGATGGCAGGAGATTACCCCGATATTGTCATTGGTTGCACGGGTGGCGGTAGTAACCTTGCCGGAATCGCCTTTCCATTTATCGGTGCTAAACTGCGAGGAGAACGAGATGTACAAGTAATAGCTGTGGAACCTGCTGCTTGTCCATCATTGACTCGTGGAAAATATGCTTACGATTTTGGTGATACTGCTCACTTGACTCCACTCACCAAAATGCATACTTTGGGCAGTGGATTTGTGCCAGAAGGAATTCATGCTGGAGGTTTACGTTATCACGGTATGGCCCCGCTTGTTAGTCATATTGCCAATTTGGGATTAGTTGAATCGCGTGCTGAATACCAACTTGGTTGCTTTGCTGCTGGATTAACTTTTGCCCAAGCAGAAGGAATTCTACCAGCACCAGAAGCCAACCATGCAGTCAAAGCAACAATCGATGAGGCAAAGCTTTGCAAGGAAGAAGGTATAAGCAAAACTATCCTGTTTAACCTTTGCGGTCATGGACATTTTGATATGCAAGCTTATATCGATTATCAAGCTGGACGGCTTGTTGATACTGAATATAGTGCAAATGAAGTGGCAATGGCATTGGCAGGATTACCTGTACTTCAGTAGTGACTGATTCGCTATGCAAATGCGATCATTGCGATCGCATTTTTGTCCATCACACCCACCATAAATTAACCAAGATTTGTTCTTTAGTCGCTGTGTCGTTCTTAAGCTGAGAAAATGTTTAGTATGATTAAGAAGTGTAAAGTTATGTTACACTCATTTACGAGTCAGAAGTCAATCGTAACTGACATCTGAACAACAGGCTAACTTATCAAACATTCCCACAGAACTCACAAAATGACTCTATCGATTCGTCCCGATCTAACTTCTGCCGATCAGGTACTGTCATCTTTAGCGACTGAGCAACAGCAAACTGTAACAGAAGCTGAAATGATGCAAGCTGTGCGTACTTTACTGATTGGACTAGGAGAAGATCCAAACCGCGAAGGATTAAAAGATACTCCAAAAAGGGTGATGAAAGCTTTACAGTTTCTCACAAAAGGATATCATGAATCGTTGGATGAATTGCTAAACGGAGCAGTATTTACAGAAGAAGCCAATGAAATGGTTTTGGTTCGGGACATCGACATTTTCAGTTCCTGCGAACATCATATTTTACCAATTATTGGTCGCGCTCATGTTGCTTACATTCCCAATGGCAAAGTAATCGGATTATCTAAGATTGCCCGTGTTTGCGAAATGTATGCACGACGTTTGCAAGTTCAAGAACGTTTGACTGTGCAAATAGCTGACGCATTACAAGGATTACTCAAACCCCAAGGAGTTGCAGTGGTAATAGAAGCAACCCACATGTGTATGGTAATGCGCGGTGTGCAGAAACCCGGTTCTTGGACTGTTACCAGTGCAATGCGCGGTATTTTTGCAAAAGATGTGCGAACTCGTGAGGAATTTATGAATTTGATCCAACACAACTCTAATTTTCATTAAATAGTCTCGAATAAGCTTTATCGAAAGTAGCCAGACACAATGCCATTGCGAGACTTCGCGGAGCGTCTCGTAAAGAAGCGAAGTAATCGCAAAGTCTCTGGGATTGCTTCGCTTCACTCGCAATGACATCTTATATTTAATCACCAACAGCAAAATGAACAAAAACCATCTCACCAAGGCGTCGAATACTTGGGAATGCATACGTGTACACTAGATACGTTTCTGGAATCGGTGGAATCAGTTCCAGAAAAGTGTGGTTGGAATCTGGATCAAGTCGTAGATACCGTTATTAAATTTTGGTTGAATAACTCCGACAGTATTCGTTATTGGAAAGTATGTTTAAGTAATGCTGGTAAGGATAATTTACTAGTTACAAGATTGGCAGACATAACCGCCTTACAAGCTGAATTTGAATCTTTACTAGATAAGAAGTGGTAAAGAGATAGGTAGAGTTGAACTAGGAATTGGAGACTGGGACAATTTTTATGGGGATGCAAACTAGGCTGTTGATTCTGTGCCTTTTTAGAAGTTAACAAATCATGCAAAATATGTGTAGTCATTGCGAGCTTTGCGAAGCAATCGCAAAATCTTTCTTGTGTCATTGCTTCGCAAAGCTCTCAATGACACAAGAGAGATTTTGCCATGACACAAAAATAGTATGAGTCAAAAACGCCCAAATTTCATCAAAGTCAACAGCCTAGATGCAAACCCCAACTAAATTGGGAAATAGACTCTTTCCCAGTCTCCAGTAACGGAGCAACCCTTACTTTGCTCAAAATCAATGCTCTTTTGTATTATTCTTATTTTCAAGTGCTTTGAGAACTTTTAAATACAACTTTTCTACTCTTTTAGTTTGAACTTCACCAAATGAAGCATAGTGAGTTAAGCTAGGAGCGCTATTTACTTCAATTATCGTATAATCTTCCATTGGTGACGTTAGAATCACTAGTTAGAATATCTACACCTGCTAATCTCAATTCCATATCTTTTGTAATACTTATTGCTAATTTTTCAAAATCAGGATGGATTTTCTCAGTGAAGTCTACTGCCTCGCCTCCTGTTGATAAATTGGCATTGTCTAAAAGATAGATTATATTATTCTTAGGTATAACAGTATTAAAATTTAGCTTCCGTCTTCTCAAGTTTTTTTTGATTCTGTAATCTTCAAAATCTATAATTTCTTTTCTACCATTTTGGATAAAATATTCCTGTTTCTGTTTCATTAAATCCAAAATACTAGATTTACCATCTCCTATTATAAATAAAGGAATTCTTTGATATGCCGCAATTACTTCATCATCAAGTACTACAATTCTATAGTCATTGCCACTATAGAATCGCTCAACAATAAATCCTGATGTTTTTTGCAATATTTTCTTGGCTACTTGATAGTATTCTTGCTTATTATAAACCTTTGTAACAAATAATCCTTGACTAAGATTAATTGGCTTAACAATTACAGGGAATCCCAACTCTTTAGCATAATATAATCCTTCATCTATATTTCTGGCATTAGCTATTTCTTCACATAATTCTTCAGTAAAAAATGTTTTCCTTCAGGAATTTTATAGCCAAGTCTATTTAAAAAAAAGCTAGAAACCCCTTTATCTTTAGCTATTGCTACTGAGCCAGAAGAATTAAGACTAAATATGCTATTACGAAAAAAGGTTTTATTACCATTTTTAAAGGTAATAAGTCCCACGAAAGTGCATTCTGGATCTACTAAAACTACTGCTCCTATTTCATCTGCTAATTTTTGAATTATAGATGTTACAAATGGTATTTGCATTATCATAAATATCAATACACCGGAAAAATATTAACTATTTTATAGCCATTAGTCAAGATACTTTAAAACTCAACAACTGCACTACATATTTATTCCTAAACCCATAGTACAAACCTGAGAAAAAATTCTTTTTATATCTAAATAAATTATTAAAATTCTACTCTTCTAAACTAACTATAAAAACGCAAATGTTCGTAATAGAGCTTGAGCGTGGGCGTATAGCCTGCCATAGACACAGCACTATAAAAAAATTAAGAGTTTGTCCCTGCCCATTAATTCTACACAGATTATTGTTGTTTTTTTTCTTTTGAGATTTTAATAGTATTTTTTAAGACACTTATATTCACTTACCCACTGATACGGTCTTTACTTATATGTATGCATACAAATAATGCAAACCCAATAATTGTCAAACTTTCTGCTTGAGCATTATTGTATCCTGAAAAGATTTGCAAATTAAGGCTTTGAGATTCATAGACATTTAAAAATTACAACTTAGTTGGTTTAAAAGATAGTGCTAAGTGTTGACAATTTATAAATAATCGAATAACAAGGTGTCAGCAGGATAAAAAAAAGCGTTAGTGCATTCTTACCTAGAAATTAATTAGCGCCCTTCATTAAACTTCATACGGATAACATCATTATGCCAGAAAATACGGATAACCAAGCTTCTAAATCAGACAATCAGGCTATTGCTTATAAAGAACGCCTCAATTCTTGGGCGAGTCGCTCGTCAACTTCCGAATACGCAACGGGAAATTGTTGCTCGTTTCCGCAGCCGATCCGATGCTGATGGCTATATGCGCCATCTCCCTCAAGAAATACCCAATGCTTCCTACATGGGTTGTTTTTGATTGTCAACGCCATGAAGCTGTGATTTAAAGTACAAGTATAAGCAATAGGTCTATCTTGAAAATAAGCAACAGCTTAAAGATGACAGGGAAAGAGATTTTTATTCTCAATTATGCTTGTATTATGGGTGCTTTCTGCTAACTCTCTTGATAAGCGTCTTTAAGGGACTTTTGTACTTTGGCGGTGAAAAGAGAAGGATTAAAGGGAACATTTCAATGAGCCTACACGGGTATGGTGGCACATCTGTGCTACCCTACGAAAATTAATGTTCTTCTATGATTAATTATTTTATCTGTATCTCACCTGTGCAGGAACCGCTATATTTGATTTGCTCTCCACCGAGAGGTTCAGATTCCCAAATTCTTGAAGAAGTCGGGGATTTTTAGACATTTGGTGAAATTAAATATGCCTCGTCCAGAAACCTTCTAGAGATGTAGCACTGCTACGTCTCTATATTCATTTTTATCAGATGTCTTTTTTGTTCGTAGTACCTTTGATTTAACCAGACTAGGACTTACGCAAAATATCTCTCAAACTCTGATTTATCCGTGTCCTCTGCGCCTCTGTGGTAGCCTGCGGCAAGCCGTACCCTTCGGGAAGCAAGCTACGCGTAGCGTCTCGTAGAGAAGCGTCTACGTTATTCCCTAACTCGTGCGTAAGTCCTACAGACAAGCAAAATTTTGCCGACAGTGTACTAGTGCTAAAAATTTGCGGCTCTCAAAAAAACGGTAATTATAATCATAATTTATGAGAAGAATTCAGAACTCAGGAGTCAGAAAAAAGCCATGAATTCTGTACGAGTGGGTGATAGCGCCGGCGGCAAGCGATTCCTCGAACGTCGCGTCTGAATATTGGTTAAAACCGTACTTCGTCCCGCTACGCGCTTTCGCCCCTGGTGGGCGAAACTAAAATAAATATTTTTCGTAATCAAAACTCTATCCCGCAAGTGGGGTAGAGTATTCTAAATTCTGAGTGAGCATCCCAATTTTGCAAATTTACCAAATTAGAACTAGTCATTACGCTCGCAATGACAAAATATGTTTTTATACATTTGGGATGCTCCCAATTCTGACTCCCGGTTTATTAAGTTTTTTTGCCAATATTGTATACAAATATTTTACTCAAAAATAAATTACGTGATTGCCCCATTGTTATTAATATTTTAGATTACTTAAAAGTAAAAGTTAGGACGATACGTCCTAAAAGTGCTGGAGGTTTAATAAGTGGTTAAACATCACCAATATGACTGGTTAAAAACTGTAATATTTTCCCGCCAAAGAGAATTTCTAGCGCTATTGTTGGGGATTCTCTTCTCAATCTCTGTAGTCCTATTCTGCCAGAGACTTTTAATCCCAAATCCGGGGTTATCAACACAAGTAGTATTGATTGTAGGGTTATTAGTTATCGATGCCCTAATATTATCAATCTATTTTGCCCTAGCGATGAAAGTAAGCAACCAACAGATAACAGCAATAAATCAGGATTTAACCCACAAAATTGTTGAACAAAAACAGGTAGAAATTGCTCTTTGTGCCAGTGAAAATCGTTGGCGACAGTTGTTGGAAACGGTCAAAGTCATCCCTTGGGAATTAGACTTGAAGACTCAGCGATTTATCTATGTTGGGCCGCAAGCAGTAGACTTGTTAAATTATGCGATCGCAGAGTGGTACGAAGAAAATTTTTGGGTTAATCATCTACATCCAGATGACCGAGAAAAGTCTGTTCGTTTTTGCCAAGAAGCAACTGCTAGGTGCGAGAATCACGAATTGGAATACCGGATGTTAGCAGCCCATGGGCGAGTTGTTTGGCTGCGAGACATTGTTAGTGTAGTTCAAGAAGCAGGAACTCCGGTCATGCTCAGGGGGTTTATGTTTGACATTACTGATTTGAAACTGGTTGAAGAAACCTTAAGACTGCGGGAGAGGGCACTTGCTGCTACCGGTAATGGAATCGTTATTGCCGATGCCAGGCTTGCTTCCCATCCCGTTATTTACGTCAACCATGCCTTTGAGCAAATAACAGGCTACAGTGCTACTGAAATAATTGGCCAAAACTGTAGATTTTTGCAACGCACAGATACCCAGCAACCAGTACTCAATGAATTGCGGTCATCTATTAAAGCTGGAACTAGTTGCAAAGTTGTTCTCCGCAACTATCGCAAAGACGGTACATTATTCTGGAATGAATTGAGTATTTCTCCTATTCATGACGAGAACGGCAAGTTAAGTCATTTCATCGGCATTCAGGCAGATATTAGCGATGTCTACGACGAGCTTCGCTTACATAAGCTTGCCGAAGCTCGTCTGCGTCGGCAAGCCCTCACCTTTGAAAATATGCATGATGGCGTAATTATCACAGATTTAACTGGAAATATTATTGATTGGAATCCTGCTGCCGAAAGTATGTATGGTTATAGCAAAGCAGAGGTTTTAGCTCAAAATCCCAGTATTTTGCTACAGCCGGAAGTAGCCGCAATCTTAAGCACCAAAATTAACAAAACAATCAACCAGCAAGGACGCTGGTCAGGGGAAATAAACTTTATTCGCAAAGATGGTAGTGAGGGAATTTCTGAAACAACCATAGTCGCTTTACAAGATGAACAGGGAGAAACTGTTGCCACTGTTGGCATCAATCACGACATTACCGAAAACAAACGAGCTAAAGAGGCTCTACAACGGCAATTGCATCGAACCTTACTACTTGAACAAATTACTCAAGAAATCCGTCAAAGTCTCGATACCAGCAAAATCTTTGAGACAGCTGCTACCCAAATTGGACAAGCATTTGGAGCTGAACGCTGTCTGATCCACTCTTACATTAACTACCCTACACCCCGAATTCCTCTAGTAGCAGAGTATAGTACACTCCCTATTTATTGCTCCAGCTTGAAATTGGAAATTCCCATGACCAATAATCCTCATGCCGAGCAGATGATGACCAAAGAAAGTGCGATCGCTTCTCCAAATGTGTATGTTGATCCTTTACTCCAGAAGGCTGAACTTATCTGCCGAGAAATTGGGCTGAAGTCTATGCTATCAATCCGCACCTCTTATCAAGGAGAACCCAATGGTGCGATCGGCTTACACCAGTGTAGCTATTTTCGCCAGTGGACACAAGACGAAATTGAATTATTAGAAGCAGTAGCGGCTCAACTAGGTATTGCTCTAGCACAAGCTCACTTACTGGAAAAAGAAACGCGCCAACGTGAAGAACTTACCTTGAAAAATTTTGCCTTGGAGCAGGCAAAACGTCAGGCAGAAGCCGCAAATCGGGCAAAGAGTGAGTTTTTGGCGATGATGAGCCACGAAATTCGGACTCCGATGAATGCTGTTATTGCTATGACAGGTCTATTGCTAGATACTGACCTCACGCCTCAACAGCAAGACTTTGTGGAAACAGTTCGCAATAGCGGCGATGCTTTGCTCATCATCATCAACGATATTCTTGATTTCTCCAAAATTGAGTCGGGCAAACTGGAATTAGAAGAGCAACCTTTTGATTTGAGAGCTTGTGTTGAGCAGGCTATTTCCTTTTTAGCTCCTAAAGCTGCCCAAAAGGATATCGAGCTAGTTTACCAAATCCAACCCCAAGTTCCCACTCACATCATCGGCGATTTGACTCGTCTGCGCCAAGTCTTAATGAATCTCCTCAACAATGCCATTAAGTTTACCGAGAACGGAGAAGTGGTACTCTCTGTAGAACTAGTTATAAGAGCTAATGGGCAATTGAATCAAGAAACTTCTGCCCAATCCCTAGCCCCTCTTAGAAAAGAACAATTTCTCTACGAAATTCAATTTGCTATCAAAGATACAGGTATTGGCATCGCACCAGAGAAAATAGAGCGGTTATTTCAACCCTTCACTCAGGCTGATGTCTCCATGACTCGACGATATGGTGGCACTGGGCTGGGACTAGTTATCTGCAAACGGCTCAGTAAGATGATGGGCGGCACTCTTTGGGTAGAAAGTCAGGGGTTTATCGGTGGTAATCCTAGCCCTAGATGGGAAAATGAAAAATTATTATCGACGAAGGTAGGAGAAATGCCCTCTGCCTCCAGCTATGTCCAGAAAAAGCAAGGGTTTAAGACTCCCACTGAACTCTCATTTAGGGCTGCCAAATCATCTGAAGTTGAATCCCCAAGTGAAAAGCTCCTGCTGCATTCTTCAACTCTTGATTCTTCCCAAGGTTCAACATTCTACTTCACCATTACGACCAAAGTAGCTGCTCAGTCAGAAAAAGCTGAATTAAGCACTTCGCTAGTCCAGCTTGTGTCCAAACGAATTTTGATTGTCGATGACAATTTTACCAACCGTCAAATTCTTAGTTTGCAAGCAGAGTCTTGGAAGATGGAAACTTATACTGCTAAATCTGGTAAAGAAGCTTTAGCTGTACTTGCTCAGGGAACACAGTTTGATATTGCCATTTTAGATATGCAGATGCCAGAAATGGATGGCATTACCCTAGCTCGTCAAATCCGCAAGCAATCTGGCTGTCAAAATCTGCCTTTGGTGATTATGACCTCTTTCGGTAAAGTAGAAACTTCGTCTGAGTTTAATGATGTCCAGTTTGCTGCCTCATTGAGTAAACCCATCAAACAGTCTCAACTCTATGAAGTTATTAGCCGTATTTTGGGAAATCAGGCAATCCCAGCCAGTATTGCTCATTTTCCCGTGGTTGATCGGAATTTAGCCCATCGACTGCCATTGCGGATTCTTCTGGCAGAGGATACGGTTGTTAATCAAAAAGTTGCTCTCCTGATGCTAAAGAAAATGGGTTATGGGGCAGATGTTGTAACTAATGGGCTAGAAGTGCTTAAGGCTTTGCAAAGACAGCCATTCGACGTAGTGTTGATGGATGTCAATATGCCTGAAATGGATGGATTAGAAGCAACTCGGAGAATCTGTCAAGAGTGGGGAGTGGGTTTTCGCCCCCATATCATCGCTATAACTGCCAATGCAATGCGGGGCGATCGCGAAGTTTGTCTTGCTGCTGGCATGGATGACTATCTTAGCAAACCTATTCAGCTTAAAGAGTTAGCCCAGGCACTCAGCAAATGCCCTCCCCAAAGAAGCTCTGAATTCACTTCTGGCAGAAAACAAGGTAAACTGATCTGCCAAGAATTACAAAGCAGCAAAATTGATGCCAAAATTCTCCAATCCTTGCGGGATATCGTCAAAGGAGATCGTGTGGTATTTGCTGAATTTATTAGATGTTATCTTACTGAGACAGACAGACTGATGCAAAATATTAGTACAGCTATCACAACTCAGGATATTCAAGCTATATGGAAGACAGCGCACCAACTCAAGTCCAGCAGTGCTTCTATTGGAGCGATCGCCTTGGCGCAGATTTGCAGGGTGTTAGAAGCACAGGGAAGCAACAATAAATTAGAAAACAGCCTAGAATTGCTTTCACAACTATATCAGGAATATGAACAAGTTAAAACTGCCTTAGAAAAAGAACTTGCGAAGGAATTACCATGAAAGCCACTGCTCAAGAAAGCCAATCTTTAGTTCTAATTGTTGATGATGAACCTTTTATTCGTCTGATACTACGGCATTTCTTGGAGCGGGAAGGTTATCAAATAGCAGAGGCTCAAAACGGCATAGAGGCAATAAAAGCTTTTAACCAACTGCATCCTGATATAATACTCCTTGATGCCATAATGCCGGATATGGATGGGTTCGAGTTTTGCACTCAGTTAGAACTTCTTGATTGTAACAAGCACACTCCAGTTTTAATGATTACAGGACTTGAAGATCAAGAGTCAGTTGACCGTGCATTTGCAGTGGGGGCAATAGACTATGTTACCAAACCAATTCACTGACCAGTTTTGCGACAACGGGTAAAACGCTTGATTCAGCAATCTCAGTTACAGCAAAAACTGGAAACTGTGAATCTGGAATTGCAGCGATTAGTTACAATCGATGGATTAACTCAAGTAGCGAACCGCCGACGGTTTGAAGAATATTTTAACCAAGAGTGGCAGCGAATGAAACGTGATCAACAGTCTCTCTCACTGATTCTTTGCGATGTTGATTTCTTTAAATTATATAATGATACTTATGGTCATCGGATAGGCGATCGCTGTCTTCACGAAATTGCTCAAGCCATCAAAGATATTATTAAACGTCCCGGAGACTTAGTTGCCCGTTATGGTGGGGAAGAATTTGCTGTGATTTTACCTAACACAGATACCGACGGAGCAACTCATGTTGCCGACAATATTTGCCATGCTGTCCGCACACTTGCAATTCCTCATATAAATTCCGAAGTTAACCCTTATGTAACCATTAGTGCCGGGTTCACGACAGAAATTCCTCAGCCAGATTCTGACTTGGAAGAAATGATTGCCGCAGCAGATCGGGCGTTGTATCAAGCAAAGGCAACAGGACGCGATCGCTTTGTGCAAAATATTTTACTACCCAAACAGAAAACTTCCCATATTTAAACCCTATTTTCAACATATCGACTTATATTTATTCATTTTTGCAGTAAGTAAAAAGAACCAGATTATAGTACATGGGTAGGGGCACAGCCTAGGGCATTGACTATGTGCCTTTTTAGAAGTTAACAAATCATGCAAAATATGTGTAGTCACAAGAGAGATTTTGCCCTGACACAAAAATAGTATGAGTCAACAGCCTAGGTACAGCCATGTTCCCTACGATTATCTGTACCTCACGCCTGTTGCAATCTGCTGTATTTGAATCAAGCTCAAGCCAAAAATCACGATTGCTGCTACTTTTTAGGAATACAAAATCCCCGCATAGATATGACTAAACGATTAGTTATTCATGGTATCAATGTACTGTTTTTTTGATGGATACCCTCATTTCTCTAACTCATAAAAAAATGGGCGAACCGGGAGTAATAATTTGCAGATATTATCAACATTCACAAATATTTTTCCATTACATAGTTTTGAAACCAAACTCCCCGCCGTTCTACTTGCTGTTCTCTGACTACGCTAAATCTCCTCTTTGCAAAAAATGGCTTTGCAGTAATACTTGCTTCTGTATATAGTCGTTGAATCCCTTGTAATTTCGCAGTACTTTCTATATGAATTAAGAGTTTTGAACCAATCCCTTTCCCTTGGTATTTACTATGACAATAAAAACAATCAATGTGACCATCAGCTTCTAATTCTGCGAACCCAACTATCTCACTATTATTTTCTGCAATGTAAGGAAGCTTGGCTTGTAATCTTTTGTGCCAAACTTCATAATCCATATTTTCGGGTGCCCAAGCATCAACTTGTTCTTGAGTGTAATCGCAAATATTGATTTCATGAACTGTATTATAAAATAGCTTCATGATTAGCTTAGTATCAGACAGCTTATATTCTCTAATAATCATCCTGAACATTAATTTTCATAAATCTCTAATGGCAAATTATCAGGGTCTTTAAAGAAAGTAAATTTTTTATTTGTAATTTCATCAACTCTGATATTTTCTACCTCTACCCCTTTCGATTTTAAATAAAAAACAGTTTTCTCAACATCATCAACTTGAAAAGCAAGATGTCTTAAACCACAAGCCTCTGGTTTACTAGCTCGTTCTGGAGGATTTGGGAAAGAGAATAGCTCTATTTGAGCATTTTCTCCGACTCGTAAATCTAATTTATAAGAGTTTCTTTCGGCGCGAAAAGTTTCTTGAATAATCGAAAAGCCTAAAGTTTCGACATAAAATGTTTTGGAGCGATCGTAGTCAGAACAAATAATCGCTACATGATGAATACCAGTAGTTTTCATGTGTATATCTTAAGCTAACAACCATTTACCTGTAGCACTTTTAGCAGATTTTTGCTAGTTTTTGCAAAATAAGGGCTTTAGCAAAGTGCTACTCTGGAAAATGCAGACCTTGATGCCATCAGCCTTAAAGACGCTGATTTACGTAGAGCAATATTTATGACTGTAGATTCAGATCAGAACTGCTACATTTTGGTATGAAGAAATATAGTTGTTGAGCCGAAAGCAAGCGATGTCTACGACGGGCTATGACCCTCGCGGACTCGCTACCGCTACGCTATCGGCGTATCGGTAGCTTTACTCAGCAAGAATCTTTCAACAGCTTACTGGTGATGCTGGCTTATTAGTTAGTTAAATATAACCTTAATTGCCGTTAAGCAAACGCTTAAACTCCCCTCTGACAACTTGGTAACACTCGCAGGTGATATCTTCTACACCTGAGCGGTCAAGGATAGTCATTTGTCCGCGAACATATTCGATTAGCCCCGCCCTTTGAAGAATAGAAGCAGTAAGGCTAACAGTGGAGCGATTCACACCTAGCATTTTGCTGAGAAATTCTTGAGTCATTGCAAAAGTGTCTGTCTCTACTCGATCAGCGGTCATCAGCAGCCAACGGCACATTCGCTGTTCTATTGAGTGCAGGCGGTTACACGCAGCTGATTGGGCGATTTGATTAAACAGCGCTTGCGTGTATCTTTGTAGTATATCGTACAACGGACTAGTTACGGTGACATGAGTTTTAAATGCATCTACTCTCATCCTCAAGCCAGAGCCACAGACTTGTATAAAACACTCGCCTGGAACTTTTTCGGCTCCCAGGAATACTGGAAGACCCACCATTCCTTCATTGCCCACCGTAGCCACTTCGATTGCCGAACCATCCGTCATAACGGTGAGCATAGAGGCTACGCCATAGTTGAGGAAATAGACGTACTTAATTGGTTGGTTACGTAAATAAAGTTCTTGCTTTAACTCTAGGGGGACAACCTCCATATAAGCAACAAGACGAGAGTATTCCTCAGATGGTAGGGCAGCTAGAAGTTGGTTTTTCACAAGTGCATAATACTTGAAACACAGATAGCAAAAGGCTCTTTAAGCCAGTCTTATCTGTATTAAATAAACGATAGCAATCAAGAACCTCTGGCAAAAGCTCTATCTTTTGTAAATCGTTTATGTTAGCTGACTTACATACTATAATAATTATATGTTAACTAGCTAACATTTAATTATAACTTGTTAAAAAGAGGCAGGGGGCAGGGGGAGAAACCCCATCCATGAATAGAGGGGCAAGAAAACGGACGTAGTATTTCGAGACACTACGTGTCTCGAAATACATTTTTTTGTTCTCCATCCATAAATTCCGGTGGCTCTGAAACCATGAAGGCAGGGGAAGAAGAATAAATCTTTCCCCCTGCCTCTTCGGTCAGACTGCTACAGCAGTAATTAGACGATCGCTACTGAGCGCTAAACATTCGCAAAGAAGAAAATGGCGTTACAACAACGGCACCGAATTCTGTCACACTTCCCCAATATTGCTTATAACATAGTGGCGATCGGAGCTTCTGCGGGCGGGCAAAAGCCAATCATCCAAATTTTGTCGGCAATACCCGCAGATTTCCCAGCAGCGATTATTATAGTTCAGCACATGAATCCTGTCTA
Organism: Nostoc cf. commune SO-36; assembly: GCF_023734775.1. Classification (NCBI taxonomy): domain Bacteria; kingdom Bacillati; phylum Cyanobacteriota; class Cyanophyceae; order Nostocales; family Nostocaceae; genus Nostoc; species Nostoc commune. Next base: position 6,570,567 of record NZ_AP025732.1, read on the forward strand.
CCCTAGTCGTCTGGCACATATCCTCAGCCGCCACACAGCATTGCGGGTAGAACAGGCAAAATCAGGCGAAATAGTGCGTCCAGGGACAATTTACACTTATGTTCCAAATCAGCACTTAGTAGTCGGTGCTAACGGTCAGCTGTCTCTATTAGAGTCGCCAAAGATGAACTTTGTTCGTCCCTCAGTGGATAAACTATTCATGTCGGTAGGACTTAATTACAGAATGCGGGCGATCGCTGTTGTCCTAAGTGGGTTTGGCAGAGATGGTGCTTTAGGAGTGATGGCAATCAAAAAGTATGGCGGCATGACGATTGCTCAAGATGAAAGTACTTCGGAGTACTTCGATATGCCAAAAGCTGCTATTGACACCGGGAAAGTAGATTTCGTTCTGACTCCAGAAGCGATTGCCAAGAGCTTGTGCAGCCTAGTAATGACGGAATTAGTAGCATAAGGGGTAATTTATTAATTAAATAGGCAGTTTTGGCTGCTGTTTGCAGCATTGTGGCTGCACCAGTGCGTAGACGCGTAGCGGCTTGTCGTAAGACATCGCCTTGTTGCAATTTCGCCTCGGCTAATTGAGTTTGACGATACTTCGCTGAGTTCATCAGAAGACAAATTTAACTTAAATTCATATTCAATCAGCAGAAAGCCATATTACTTTCTCAAAACTTCATATTCAATAAGCAAAAAGGCATATTGCTTACTCAAAATGGCATTTTACTTTCTCAAACCCCAGTTTGCTTTCTCATTTTGGTGTTTTCCGCAAGCAAAAAGAGATATTGCTTTCTCAAACTCCAGTTTGCTTTCTCATTTTGGTGTTTTCCGCAAGCAAAAGGAGATATTGCTTTCTCAAACTGGGGTTTGCTTTCTCATTTTGGTGTTTTCCGCAAGCAAAAGGAGATATTGCTTTCTCAAACCCCAGTTTGCTTGTTTATTTAAGTAATTTCCGCATTCATTTTGGTATATCGTTAAGCCGTTAGCTTGCGATGCCTGCGGCGGGGGTAGCTATCGCTTCATTGCGCGAAACTTTCACACCGTTAATCAGCAAGACTGAATTTTTATTATTCTTGTAAAACAGTCTTTGATACAATCCTAGTTTTCTTGAGGTCTGCTTCGGAAAGTTCTTCTCCAGTTTGCAAGCGAGTGGCGGAAGTTTGCAACACTGTCGCCGCCCCTTTATCTCCAATTTGTAAAGCGGTTTTAGCAGCTGTTTGTAGCATCTTGGCTGCACCAGTGCGTAGACGCGTAGCGGCTTGTCGTAAGACATCGCCTTGTTGCAATTTCGCTTCGGCTAACTGAGTTTGGCGATACTTTACTTGAGCTTAAGGTCAGGAATTACCTGAATCAGTCCAGTCTGGAAGGCTTTGTCGTAGGTGATGACAAGTAAACTTTCGAGTTCAGCCTGAGCCATGATCATGCGATCAAAGGGATCTCGGTGGGCGATCGGTAGGCTTCCTGCTCTGAGCGCATGTGTTGTGGTGATGGCAAGTTCGATAAATTAGCCTGATGCAATATCTGTGAATATTGTTCAACAAGTTGTTTGGCTTCGGGTAGTTTACCCATACGGTATTTGGTGGCAATTTCCCAAGCAGAAGCACTGCTGACAATAATCCGATGATCTGGGTTGCGAATGATGTCTCGGCAGTCAGTGTGGAGTTTTGGATCGTCAAAGAGCCACCACAGTAGAATATGAGTGTCGATGAGGTAGCTCATTCCCATTGCTGAAGTTCTTCTTCTGGCAGTGGTTCAAAGAAAGCATCGCCTAGTTGTCCTTTCAATAAACCAGGGGTGCGCGGTTCGACTTCGCTCACCGCAAGAGGTTGTTTATGTTCTTGACTTAAACCTAGCCGAAAGTAGTGAATTAAGTCATAAAGTTCTGCTAGTTTGTCTTCAGGGATGTCTTGCAATTCTTGGACAATCTTCTGGATCAGCATAAGTCAAACTCTTCGGTGGTTGTTAATCAATAAGTTAGGAATATGCGACTACTTTGTTGCTCAATTGAGGAATAAAATATTTTTTCTCGCTTTGCGCGGCAGTCGCTTCAAGTCGGGAAACCCGCCCAACGCGCTGCCTTGCCTTGGCGCGAAACTTTTATACCCTTAATCAGCAACACTGGATTTTTACTATTCCTGTTAAAACGGTTTTTGATGCAATTCTAGTTTTCTTCAAGTCTGCTTCCGAAAGTTCTTCTCCAGCTTGCAAGCGAGTGGCGGAAGTTTGCAACACTGTCGCCGCCCCTTTATCTCCTATTTGTAAAGCAGTTTTAGCAGCCGTTTGTAGCATCGTTGCTGCACCAGTGCGATCGCCTTGTTGCAATTTCGCCTCAGCTAACTGGGTTTGCCGATACTTCGCTAATGCTAAAATGGACTGTTGCACCTGGGGATTAGATGCCGGTTGATACGCCCGCACTACATCTGCATACACCGGCATCAACGGCGAAAGCAAACCTTCTTCGTTAACCAATGGGTCATCATAACGAATTTGCAGATGAGCGATCGCTTGCTTCCCTTCTGGCAATTGTCCCAGATAAATGTTCGCCAAAACTACCCGTTCTACATCTTGCATCAAATCTCCCAAACGGACAGCAAAGCTACCATCAGCTTCGGGTTCCACTGGTATCTCGATTGTATCTGGGGCAACTTGGGCAATGGGTTTCAGTTCTGCTAGTCGGACATTAGGTACTAAAGATAACAGCAGGTAGGCATTAGTTAGCCCAATCGACTGAATCCGGCCAAACAGTCGGCTAAATTGCTCCACAGCTTGTTCAGGGCGTTCAATATGAGCTAAAGTTCCACCACCGACATCGGCAATTTTTTCTAGCAAATCTTGATTCCAGCTATTGCCAAATCCGAAAGTGTTGATAGTTAGGTTCAGCTTGGCAGCCTTTTGCGCCAGTTTCAGACAGCGCTTGTTGTCATCTCGCCCAATATCCCACTTCCAAATCCGCAAACCGCTTTCACCATGTCCATCCGTCAGCAGAAACGCCTGGGAAACAGCGCCTCTTGTACCCTTCATCAATTCTGTAATTCCCAGTTCTAAACCATCAGCGATCGCAGTGCCGCCGCTAGCAGTCAGTTTGCTTTTAATTTGAGATTTGATGCTTTCGGGGTCTTCGATGGCTTGGTTAGGGATAATGACTTCCGCAGTACCGGAAAAAGCCACAACTGAAATGCGATCGCCTACTTTCAAACGATCAATTAATCCTTCCACTGCCTGAATCACCGTTTTAATCGGGTGTCCATGCATGGAACCACTTTTATCCAAAATCAAGCAGAGGTTAAGGGGGAGATTTTGATCGGACTCACCAGCGATAGCTGAAATCGTTATTGCTAGTTGACGTTGGCTACTTGTTTGAGCCACATCAACATTATTGTCATTTAACGCCGAGAGCAATTTAACTTTCATTGAGGAGGAGTATCTTGCAAAACTGTTTTGGAGACAATTCTGGTTTTCTTGCGATCGCTTTCCGATAAATCTCCACCAGATTGTAGCTGGGTAGCAGAAGTTTGCAACACCGTCGCCGCCCCAGTATCTCCCATTTGCAAAGCAGTTTTCGCAGCCGTTTGTAACATCGTTGCTGCACCACTGCGATCGCCCTGTTGTAATTTAGTCTCGGCTAGCTGGGTTTGGCGATACTTAGCTAATGCCAAAATAGAGTGTTGCACCTGGGGATTCGGGTCTGCTTGATAGTTTTTCACTACATGGGCGTAAACGGGGATATTTGGTGTAACTAAACCTACCTTGTTAGCGGCTGGGTCATCGTAGCGGACTTGCATATTAGCGATCGCTTGTTCACCTGCTGGCAATTGTCCCAAATAAATATTAGCTAAGATTACCCGTTCTGCATCTTTCATTAAATCTCCCAATCGCACAGCGAAACGTCCATCAGCTTCTTGTTGCAGTGGTAACTCGATTGTGTCTGGGGAAACTTGGGCCACAGGTTTGAGTTCTGCTAGGCGGACATTGGGCATCAAGGAGAATAACAGATAAGCGTTAGTCAATCCCACGGTTTGAATACGGCTGAACAGGCGATTAAACTCTTCCTCTGCCTGTTCGGGTTTTTGAATATAAGATAAAGTACCTAAGCCAGCATCGGAAATTTTTTCTAAAACATCTTGGTTCCAGTTGTCACCAAATCCCAAAGTATTCAAAGTCAAATTATAGCTAGCAGCCAATTGGGCGAATTTCAAACAGCGATTATTATCACCGTGTTCATTTTCCCCGTCGGTTAATAAAAAAGCTTGGGAAACAGTATCTTTCTTCCCCTTCGCCAACTCCTCAATCCCCAAGCGCAATCCTTCATCAATCGCAGTTCCACCATCGGCGGCTAGGCGATTAATTTGCTGTTTAATTTTCTCTGGATTTTCAATCACTTGACTGGGTACTAAGACTTTTGCGCGGTGATCAAAAACTACAACACTGAGGCGATCGCCAGGATTGAGCCTATCTACCAAACGAATCGCTGCTTTTTTCACCGTTTCTAGCGATCGCCCATTCATCGAACCACTATGATCGAGAATTAAGCACAAATTCAGGGGTACATGGCGGTCTTGAGTCTCTGCGATCGCTGAAATCGAAATTCCCAACTGACGTTGACTATTCAGTTGATTCGCGTCCAAATTACCATCATTCAAGGCAGGCTGCAAGCTAACCTTCATAAATCAAAGTCCTTATTCAGGATTACATATTAATAAATAACTTCAAAGCACCACTTTAGCTCTACGGAAAACCTATCCAAAACAAATACACTAATATAATCAGAATATCTTAGAAGCCAAGCATTGGCAGATGCGAAGCCACCTTCAGCATTAGGGAGAAATCCGCACCTTGAGGAAGGCTGGCATCGCGCTAGGATGTATTACAGTTAACGGCATAGTTTCAGGCGATCAGTTGCTATGGACATTTCCCCAATCAAAGCTGTTCAAGCCCCATATTACGGCGATAGCTCTTACCGGACACCACCGCCAGATTTACCTTCCCTCTTATTGAAGGAGCGAATCGTCTATATTGGGATGCCACTGGTACCTGCTGTCACGGAATTAATCGTGGCCGAATTGCTGTTTTTGCAATCCGACGACCCCGAAAAACCGATTAAAATCTATATCAATTCCACCGGCACTTCCGGTTATAGTGGCGAACCCATTGGCTTTGAAACCGAAGCCTTCGCCATCTTTGACACCATGAAATATATCAAGCCTCCTATCCACACCATCTGCGTCGGTTCCGCGATGGGTATGGCAGCGATGCTTCTCAGTGCTGGTACAAAAGGTTGCCGCGCTAGTTTGCCTCACTCCTCGATTATCCTGCATCAGCCCAAGAGCTACGCCCAAGGTCAAGCAACGGATATTCAAATTCGCGCCAGGGAAGTTTTGGTAAATAAAGGGGCGTTAGTTGATATTTTACATCGCACCACTGGACAGCCTCCAGAAAAAATTACTAAAGACATGGATCGGTTGTTATATTTAACACCCTACGAAGCTAAGGAATATGGACTGATTGACCGAGTTTTTGAGAAAGAAGAACTCGCAAATCCCCCACTCCCTGCCAGTGTTCTTTAATTTGTCATTCGTCCTTTGTCCTTTGTTAATAACCAAAAATTATTAATGACCAATGACCAATGACCAATGACTAATGACTAATGACTAATTAAAAACGGAGTAAATTATGCCTATAGGCGTTCCTAAAGTTCCTTACCGGATGCCCGGTGGACAATATACAGATTGGATTAGTATCTACGATCGCCTTTACCGGGAACGGATTATTTTCTTGGGGCGAGATATTGATGATGAAATCGCCAATCAAATCATCGCTGTAATGCTGTATCTGGATTCAGACGATCCAGGTAAAGATATTTATATATACATCAATTCCCCCGGTGGAATGGTTACATCTGGCATGGCTATTTTTGACACCATGCAACATATCAAATCAGATGTAGTGACTATTTGCGTAGGTTTAGCTGCTTCAATGGGATCTTTTTTGCTAGCGGCTGGCACTAAAGGCAAACGGCTAGCATTGCCTCACTCACGGATTATGATTCACCAGCCTTCAGGTGGAACCCGTGGACAAGCAACCGATATCGAAATTGAAGCTAAAGAGATTCTGCGAATTCGTCACCAGCTCAATGGCATTTATGCCGATAAAACCGGTCAGACCATAGAAAAAATTGAAAAAGATATGGATCGTGACTTTTTCATGTCTGCTCAAGAGGCTAAGGAATACGGTTTAATTGACCGTGTGATTGAAGAACGAACCTCTGTAATTACTGGGGAATAGGAAGGCAGAGGGGCAGAGGAGCAGAGGAGCAGGGGAAGCAGGGAAAGAATAATTAATTGCCCCATTCCCAATGCCCCATTCCCAATGCCCCATGCCCAATGCCCCATGCCCAATGCCCCATGCCCAATGCCCCATGCCCTTTTATAAACAAACTGTCAACATTGAACTTTAAAATAGCAAATTAGCCCTTATTATTAATAGTTCAGGCTTAAAGCAGATAGCTAATAGCCTCTAGCTGGATATTCGATAGCTCATAGCTCAAGATGGATCTTGGAGATTGCTACCGTTTATTGGGTTTAAGGTCGGGAGCTTCTTTTGCTGACATCAAAGCGTCTTATCGACGATTGGCGCAGCAATATCATCCCGATATCAACCCCGATGACAACAAAGCCAAAGATAAGTTTATTGCGTTGACAGAGGCGTACAAACTCCTGCTGACGGTGGTACTGCCAGAGGAAACTGTTGCACATTCAAGTCATGTGTCAACATCTAGAGATGATGATGCCAAGGCAACGCAACGGCAAAAAACACCAGTAACAACGGTGACAAGCCAAGAATCAGGGAAACCAAAGCCGCCGAATCTGTTGGAAATAGAAGAACGGCTGAAGTGGAAGACTTATGAGCAATTGCAGCGATTTTTGCAAGAAAGACGATTTCCGCAAGCGATCGCCCTGGCGGAAGCTTTAGCAGATCGTTTATCAACAGATGCAGAAGTTCGCCAATGGCTAGCGATCGCTTATCAAATTTGGGGACGGGCGCTAATCTCCGAAAAACAACTACTCAAAGCCAGAATTTATCTCAAAAAAGCTTTGAAAACAGACCCACATAATAAAAGTCTCTGGTATGAAGTCCAGCGCGATTTCCAACGCTTAGAACAAATTTTTTAAAGATTACAAAATTTTAAATCTTGTTTCCAGGTCTAAGAAGGAAATGCTTTTCGTTGCAGTTCTGTGGCTTAGAAGGAAGGCTCCCGCCTTCCTTCTAAGCCATTCCCAGCCAGAGACTGGGAACGAGATAGAATTACGAATTACGAATTACCCCCATCCGCGCAACACTGCTCCCAAAAGAGCAATTCCCTCAAGAATCTTCTCGGTTGTTTGAAAGCTAAAAGCTAACCTGATGGCATCATCTCCCTGTCCATTGGCATAGCAGCGAGTCCCTGGCAGAAAACTGACCCCATGTTCATTGGCAGCAGTTAGGAGTGCTTGAGCGCTAATATTTGGTGGCAATTTACACCAAACGAAAAAGCCCCCACCTGGTCGCAAAGCAACGACATCACTAGGAAACTCGTGTGCGATCGCTTCTAACAACAAATTACACTTATGGTTGTAATAGGCGATTAGCTCCTGAATGTGATAGTCTAATTTGCCTGTAGCACAGTAGCGGGCGACCACATGGCTGACAAATGGCCCCACAGGCCCCTCACTTTTGAACATTGCCAAGCGCTCAATAATCGCTGGATCGCCACAAGCCCAGCCTAGCCGGATACCAGGGGCAATAATTTTCGAGAAGGTACTCACGTATAAAACCCACCCTTCCTTGTCAAGGCTTGCCAAGGAGGGCACAGTTTCACCTTGGAAGCGCAAATCGCCATAAGCATCGTCTTCCACCACCAAAACGCCATACTCAGCCGCTAACCCTAACAGCTTTTGGCGGCGAAATAACGGCATAGTAGCGCCTGTGGGATTATGAAAAGTGGGGATAGTGTAAATAAACCGGGGTCGAATGCCTTGTTTCTTGAAATCGCTCAAAGTTTCTTCTAGAGCATCTACATCCATTCCCATCTCATCTACAGGAATGGTAATTACGCGTGCGCCAGCTTGGACAAATCTACTCACTACTCCCAAAAAGGTTGGGCCTTCGACAATTACGACATCACCAGGTTCAACAAATACATCTGGTAGCAAGCCGAGAATCTGACCAGAACCATAGCCAATGATCAGGCGATCGCGATCAGCAGTGATTCCTTTAGCCTGCAAGCGGAGGATAATTTGCTCATACAATTGGGCTGAAGGTGGGCCATAGTTGAGAGCGATCGGAGCCTCTTTTGCTAGCACAGCAGCACTTGCAGCAGCTAAATCAGCATGGGGAAAGAGAATTGGGTCAGCTAGACCATAAGCAAAGCTGACGCTGATGATTTTGGTTAACTCTGTACCATAAGTTGGTGGTGCGATATTTCTAGCTCGTTCGGCGAACAAATCAGTAATTCGATAAGCAGAAGTGGTAGAAGCCATAAGGAATTCAAAATTGGAAGTCAGAATAGAGAACACACAAAAAGGCAATTAGTGAAAAAGCATACGTATGTATTATTTCTTATAACATCATGACAAGTATTGTAAATATTAATCACTAGAACAAAATTACTATAGTGAAATTAATTAACTTCAAGTGGGAGCAGCTAATTCTCAGCTTAGGCTTCCTGCTATTGATTATTGGCTGTCAGAGTTTATATCCCACTATTAACCCAGATGCTAAATCTCTCAAGGTGGCCACAGACCCCACCTTTGTCCCTTTTGAATTTCAAAAGGCTGACGGTAAGTTAGAAGGTTTTGATATTGATTTGATGAATGCGATTGCAAAGGTAGCAGGTTTTGCAGTCCAGTTTGAAAGTCTGCCTTTTGATGGCATGATATCGACTTTGCAAGCTAAAAGAGTTGATGCAGCAATTAGCGGAATCACTATTACCGCCGAACGCCGGAAAACAATTGCTTTTTCCCGACCTTATTTTAAAGCCGGACTTGCGATCGCAGTCCGCGAAGACAACCAAAATATTAAAGATTTCAATAGTCTCAAAGGTAAAAAAATTGCTGTCCAAATTGGTTCAACTGGGGCCGATTTTGCCAAAACCATCCCCAACGCCAAAATTAGTACTTTTAATTCTGGGCCAGAATTTTTCCAAGACTTGCTCAATGGCAACGTTGATGCTGTGGTTAGCGATGCTTTTGCTACCTTGTATGCGATTAAAAATGGCAAACTCCAAGGCATCAGAGTTGTTGCCGACCTTCTGACTGAAGAATACTACGGAATTGCTACGCCCAAGGATTCCCCCCATCTAGATGAAATTAACAGAGGTATAGCGACTTTGTTATCCAATGGCACTTACAAGCAAATTTATCAAAAATGGTTTAACGCTGAACCTCCACAATTGCCAGACTCTTAACAATTGGGCATTGGGGGGGGAGAGGTGACAGGTGACAGGTTAGAGAAAATAATCTGTCACCTGTCACCCGTAACCTATTCCCTTCTTTATTCCCCATTTATAAAGAATTCGCTGCCAATATATTAAATATTGATCGAATATGCGTCACAATTAATACTGCCACCAAAATTAATTGATAAACTACAATTTCTATGTAGGTCTACTTTAGTCAGGGATAGCCAATTGTGGCGACCTTGGATCTTATAGTGGCTAGAAGCACCTTGGAACGGGAATAGAGGAACTTCCACTATGCTGATTTGCCCTCAGTGTAAATTTGAAAACCCCAATAGCAATAAATTCTGTCAAAGCTGTGGCACATCCCTGACTCACAAGGTCTGTCCTGAATGCAGTACTGATGATGTCCCTGTGAATGCACTAAGTTGTTATAACTGTGGCACGGAATGTGGAACAGTGTTTTGGGCAATTATTACTAAAGAAACAACTGGGGAAGCTTTAGGAGATCAAGAAGATTTGGGAGATAAGGAAGCAATATCTTCCTCATCTCCTCTATCCCCAACTCAGATTCTATTAGGCTCCTATTTAGACTCCCAAGAGCGCTATCAATTGTTAGATCCGCTACCTACCCAAACGGAAACTGCCACCATTACTGATGTGGGTGTGAGAGTTTTAGACTGCCAGCCATATCAAATATCACCCATTGAGGCAGTGCTAGCAAGTCAGGAATCAGATTTGCTAACCCCATCAGTGGAAGCAAGGGGAATTCCTCACCTTGCTAAACTTTATATTGCCTTACAATCCCAAGGTGAGCGGGGTATACCGCCGATTCACGATGCATGGCAACAGGGTGATATACAGGTAGTCATCATCGAAGATCGCTCGGATTGGCAGCATTTAGTCGACCTATGGCAAGAAGAAACAACGAGTTCGTTAAAAATTTTACACTGGTGTTATGAAATGGCCCAACTTTGGGCAGTGTTGGAACCAGTAAATTGTCGTCAAAGCCTTTTAGATTTGTCGAATTTGCGATTGGATGAGGATCAAACACTAGCGCTACAAAGGTTGTATGTAGAATCATCGAATTCTCAGGTTGCCACTGAGTTGCCAGAAGATGCCCAAGCCGAAACATCTGCCATTCCAGAGGAAGCATTAACTATCCAAGCTTTGGGGCGGGTTTGGCAAGCGCTATTTCGGCAGTCTCAACGCACTCAATTTGGCTCTGTAGTCCAAATGTTGGGGGATTTAGAGGTAGGTAAGATTGAGACGATCGCACATTTGCGATCGCGTTTAGAGGAAATCTCTATTGAACTGGAAGCGTTAGCAACCGCAACTTTGCCCCCAGTAAAGGAGGAAAATACTGCTGTGTCCACTATCCCGCAATCAGATGAGCCAGAAGATATCATTAGCAAAGCTGATGATATGCCAACTGTTGTGCTAGCGATGCAGTTAAGTAGTTTGGAAGATGCGGGACGCACAGATGTGGGTCGTCAACGTCATCATAACGAAGACTACTTTGGCATTGAAACCAAAAGTAATAAACTGGAATTTCCCAAAAGTCGAGTTCTGCAAGGGCATGGTTTGTATATTCTCTGTGATGGTATGGGTGGACACGCTGGCGGCGAGATAGCCAGTGAGTTGGCAGTTAACACCCTACGGCAATACTTTCAAGAACACTGGATTACAAACCAACTGCCAACAGAAGATAGTATTCGTGAAGCAGTGTATTTAGCTAATGAGGCGATTTACAAACTTAACCAACAAGATGCCCGTTCTGGAGTAGGGCGTATGGGTACAACTCTGGTAATGCTGTTAATTCAAGATACTCAAGCAGCATTTGCTCATGTAGGAGATAGCCGTCTCTATCGTTTGACGCGCAAGCAGGGGCTAGAACAAGTCACAGTAGATCACGAAGTTGGGCAACGGGAAATTATGCGAGGAGTGGAAGCAAGCATCGCTTATGCCCGCCCAGACGCCTACCAACTAACCCAAGCTTTAGGGCCTCGTGATGACAACGCGATTAATCCCGATGTCGGCTTTTTCGAGATCAATGAAGATACTCTTTTGCTGTTGGTATCGGACGGTCTATCAGATAATGATTTAATAGAAACCCATTGGCAGACTCACTTAGAACCCTTACTTAGTTCTGGTGCTAACTTAGAACGGGGCGTTACAGATTTAATTGAGTTAGCCAATCAACACAATGGTCATGACAACATTACTGGTATACTAATTCGGGCAAAAGTACGCCCAAATTTGGAAAGTTGAAAAGAAATGGGCATGGGGCATAGAGCATGGGTAATAAGAAGAAAGAACAATCTCTAATTCCCAATTGACAAATCCGCAAATTAACCTCAAAGCTTTATAAATCATGGGTCAAAACCTAATTTACGGATAAGTTTAATGCCCAATGCCCAATGCCCAATGCCCAATCCCAGATCATTTACCTTGTAGGTTGTATTGTGGTTAGTCTGACCCTGTTAGAACCGCAACAGAAAACGCCCCTCCAGCAGTGGTGCTTTGAGAACTCCTCCATAATTCGGATTGGTCGAGCGGCAGATAATCACGTTGTTTTAACTGATAGTTTAGTTTCGCGGCATCATCTAGAACTTCGACAAGTCGGTTCTGCTAGCAATGGCGGTACTTGGCAGCTGATTAGTCAGGGTACAAATGGGACTTTTCTCAACGGTATTCTTGTAATTCAGAGTCCGTTGCCAGATAATTCTCTGTTGCAACTGGCGCAGGGAGGCCCAATACTGCAATTCCAAATTCAGGATGTAACAGTACTGGAAACTAGTGTGCGATCGCCACAAATGCCGGGGACAGAAGAAAATGCTGTTGAGACATTCTACTCAGCAAAATATCTGGCAAATTCATCTTACACTTGCACGCATGAAGGTAACTCGCCAAATAATTTATTCTGCATCCACTGCGGTCAACCTCTCTCAGTGCAACAGAAGATTCGACATTATCAGGTGTTGCGAACTCTTGGACAAGGAGGGATGGGTACTACCTATCTCGCTTGGGATGCAGCTGGTCAGATTGTGGGTATGCCCAAAGTGCTGGTATTGAAGGAAATGAATGCCGATATGGCAAAAATTGCCAAAGCTCAAGAGTTATTTGAGCGGGAGGCGCATACTCTCAAATCCCTTAACCATCCGGGAATTCCCAAGTATTACGATTTCTTTGTAGAAGATGGCAAGAAATACTTGGCAATGGAATTAATCCAGGGACAAGATTTAGAGAAACGTGTCTATACCACTGGCCCAGTGACACCAAGCCAGGCGATCGCTTGGATGATTCAAATTTGTGATATTTTAGAATATCTTCATAGCCAAGAGCCTCCACTAATTCACCGCGATATTAAACCCGCCAACTTAATGGTGCGAAGTTCACTAAATCGCATAGTAGTACTTGATTTTGGCGCTGTTAAAGAGATTGGTACAGCGCCCGGTACTAGAATTGGTGCAGAAGGTTACTGCGCCCCCGAACAAGAACGAGGACAACCTTTGACTCAATCTGATTTATATGCAATTGGGCCAACATTGATTTTTTTGCTCACAGGCGAAAACCCTTTCAAGTATTACCGCCAACGGGGGCGAAACTTCAGGTTTGATGTGGCAAAAGTTCCCACCATTAGTTCCCAATTAAGAGATGTGATTGACCACGTTACAGAACCATTGCCACGCGATCGCTATCAAACTGCAAAGGAATTAGCTGCGGCGTTAGCTGGTTGCCAAGTTTAGGGAGTGGGGAGTGGGGAGTGGTGAATATTAAAAATTCCTATTCCCTATTCCCTACTCCCTATTCCCTATTCCCTATTCCTCATCCCAAGTTTCTACAGCTAGCAATTCACTAACTGGGTCTTGCATACTAAAGCCAAAGTCTTGCAGTTCCTGTTTCCAGTGCTGCCATTCATTACCGTAGAGCAAAGCGATTTTCCAGATGCTATCGCTTGGCTTGATAATGTTCGATTCTATGAGTGATTGCACGTTGCGCTGCAATTTCACCATCGGGTGAATCACTTTTTGAGTCATAACCTCGATTGAATTCTGATTTTGTTGGTAAATACTTGATTAAAACTGCTTCCCATTCTGCAATTGTTGACGGGTCGTAGAGTGGGGTAATTTGGTAAAGCTAGTCTCAACTTTCTAACCATACCATAACAAACTCTACTAAGTTAGTACTAAATTCGGTTTTGTACGGTAATTACTACCACAAAACCCCAATTTTACTAAGCAGAGTAGAAATGTCTGCTGTTGTTCATTATAAACGTTATTTAGGATATCGCAAACATCTGGCATTAGGTAGATTCATCGTAAATCTTTATATAATCTTAATATTTTGCTTAGTAAATAACATCTTATTGACCCGTTAGAAGTTGGTTTACCAATCGTCATAAGAAATGGAAACTCATTCCGTTCTTTGATGGGATCAGCACTTTTGCGAGAACTTCAGGTAAGCGATCTAATTACGGGCAGTGAAGAATCTTATATACAGCTAGCGATCGCACAAGCCAAAGCAGAAGCTCTTCCATCCTGCCATGTAGATACAGCGCTTCCCGCTATTATGCAATACAGTTTTTCTTATTGCCTCTCTCCTAACATAGCTTTTAGCTTTGAGGATGTACCTCATAGCTGCCGGAAGTGCTGTAGCTTAAGTTTAAGGACGCAGTGGCAACGGAAAAACAATAATGACACAGGAACCAGTTTTTGAAGAAAGCAGTGGCAACGTATTCGCTGACCTGGGTTTGTCGAATGCTTCAGAACTTTTTACGCGGGGCAAAATAGGGATTGAGGTACTCCGCCTCCTCTCTCAACGCAACTTGAAACAGCGCGAAATTAGCGAACTTCTTGGCATTCCTCAACCAGAAGTATCTCTTTTGATGAAAGGAGAGTTTCAACGGTTCAGCGAAGGCAAACTCCTCATTTTCCTCAAGCGACTCGATACGGAAATCACCTTGCATCTTCGCCCTCGTCATGCGTCGGGCCAATCTGCTGAAACTGTGATATCGCTATAGGGCAAAACCTGCCTATACAAGTTAAAAATTTTGCTTTTTCCTCAGTCCACAAAGGTGGACTTTGCTTGTGTAGTAGTAAATTACATATCGCTTCTCATTTGGATGCAATACGCTCTAACCTCTCTCCAAACCTCTATTTTAAAACGAAAGAGGCTTTGAATCTTACTCCCCTTCCCTTGTAGGGAAGGGGCTGGGGGTTAGGTCTACATTCCATGTGATTAAGAACCGCTATATTTCTGCCACATCTGTTGATAGGCATTCTCCATTTCACGGGCAAATTTCTTACCATTCCACAGAGGTGATGTTTGCCTTGACTGTCGCAGTTTCCAAGCAATTTGCTGCCTTAATACAGCATCTTTACCCAAGCGGATACCCCACTGGATATACTCTTCATCAGTCCAGGCGATGCCTTCTGTAATTCCTGCATTCATCATCATGGTGTAACTATTACGAGCGGCAAATTGCTCTCCAACTCTAGTTACTAAGGGAATACCCATCCAAAGGGTTTCTAAGGTTGTAGTAGCTCCGTTGTAGGGATATGTATCTAATACAACATCAGCAATGGTTAAATTTGCTCTGTGGACAGTTTCAGAGGGATCTTGAGGCAAAAATCGCAGTCTGGAACACTCTACACCCTCTTCTTCAGCTATTTTGTAGAAAAACTCTTTAATTGCTTCTTCTTCTGCGTCACCTTTAATCAAGAAGTAGCTATTTGGGACTTCTTTGATTATTTTCATTTGCCATTTTGTGGTTTCAGGATGACGTTTATATCCTCGTTGAGCGCTGAGATAGATTACAGCATCGCTAGGAATATCTAACTCGTCTCGACGTAGTGTAGGTACACCTACTTCAAAGCCATCAACAGCTATATAAGTATGGGGTAATCGCCAAATTTTCTCTGTATAATAATCCTGGGCTGAATCTGGTAATACATAAGGATCAGCGATGAAGTAATCAATTGCAGGTATACCTGATGCATCCCAACCCAGCCAAGTTACTTGAATTGGTGCTGGCTTGAGTGCCATCACTTCACTGCTAATATCTAAGGTGATGCTATCTAGGTCTACTAAAATATCTATTTCATCTTCATATATTTGTTCAGCAATTTCAAAGGCATTAATTCCTAACTTTCGAGCCTTATAGGATTGATCTACATACCATTCTTGTAAAAAATCATCTACTAGTTTATAGCTAACTGAGTAGTTATAAATTTCAAATTTATCTCGATTATGATGCTGTATTAGCCAGCGAGCTAGCCAGCCTACAGAATGTCTTCTTAAGGCATAAGATACATATCCGATTTTTAAGGGTTTGGTAGAAATTCCTGATCTTTGATTATTTATAATTCGCTGTGAGTAACGCGCTGTTTCTTCACGAGCTATAGCTTGAATATTATTCTGGAATATCTGCGCTATTTGATTATGAATTTTTCTAAACTCGGCTGGACTGTCTTTAATATGTGGTAATGCAAAGGATGGGGTAAGTAGACGTAGAGTTCTCACTTCATCTACTGCAAGTGGCTGTGCTTTGATAAATTCTTGCAGCACACATTCTAACTCTTGGCTAGTTGAGCATATTTCTTGCCAATATCCGCCAGCAGTCATCAACCCACGTAACACCAAATGAATAGCAAAAATTTTATCAGCTAGTTTTTTTGATAGAGAATAACACAATTTAGCTTTTTCTATTCCCAATGCATAGTTTTTAGAATCTTGATAAAAAATAGCTAAATGTCGTAAGGTTTCTAGTTCTTCTGGATCTAAGCGCAAATATAACTCTAAAATCTGCGCTGCTACTTTAGGCTGCTTGAATGTATGACCAATTTTAATTGCCGCAGGTAGAAGTATGTTGAAGCCTTGCTGTGGATTGGCAAAGTAAAATAAACAAGCTTCTACTAAGTCTAGATATGATGGATGTAAAGGTTGAGTTTCAAGAACTTTTTGTAAGACTTGGTTTAATAATTCTGAATTTAAATCTAAAATTTCTCTAGAGTTTAATAATAGGATAATTCCAGACTCATTTAATTGTGTGCCATCAAAATTATCTAGTTTGATAGACAGTTGAATAATCTCTAACAAATTATTGATATCAGAGGGATTAATTTCTCGGATATGCTGACGGATTAGCCAGGATATAGAAAATTCTTCGAGATATTCTCGTCGTTCTGCCTCTACTTGTAAAACTTTAATTAATTCTGTTGTGTGAAGTTGAATTTTTTCTTCTTCAATTTCTGCTATTACTAGCATCCAAGTCATTTGTGCTTCTGTTTCTTGCCCTTGCAACAGTAGGGTTAGCCCCAAATGCCAGTAATTGGAGATTATTTCAGGTTCAGCAGTAATTGCTTTTTCATATAGATATGCTGCTTGAGCATATTCACCTGCAATTAAATGTTGATAAGCTTCAGCCTGGAAATTCGTGATATTAGTAATCATGAGTAGTTAAGTAAGTGGGGGATAAAATAGAAATACTCCCTGTCTCAATTAATAATACCCATTTAATAAGCAAAGTAATAAAATGGGTAATATTATGGAGTTCAGGGAGTATTTGACGATTATCTCAATAAATAAAAGTGGACAGATAATTCTATCCACTTATGCCTAGTACCTAACTCAACTGAAGAAATTGATTGAAGCGTTGAGTAGTTACTTGATGAGTGCATAAACTATTTACTTAGCTAAAGACGTATATCCATCGTGACATTTTGTAGCAGTACCATCTACTGGAATCTCAGTGGCAGTATATGATTCAGACCCTGTTTTTGCGGCTGTATTATTTCCAGGGAGTTCAGATTCACATAATAAAGCTACAGTTGTTGCTTCGCTTGTAGATTCAACAGTTGTCACCCCTACGCCACCAAGGTAAACTTTGAGAGGACTTAAAGCTGTTTTAAGCTGTGCGAAATTGGTCACTATAGTCGAGCTAGCGTCCCTAATACCGTACTCATAATTTTCAGTTTGTGTTTTGACTCCAAGACCTAACTTACCAAAATCATCTTGTGTAGCAAACTTATTATTTTCTAAATAGTAAGCTTGTTGCGCTCTGTTCATTGCACCGATAGTTGTTTTTGCTTCAACTTGTTTCGCTTTATTAGCTTGGTTCAAGAAAGAAGGTAGAGCAATAGCTGACAGAATACCAATGATGATAATAACAACCAACAATTCGATTAAGGTGAAACCTTCTTCGTTTTTCTTTTTGTTAAGAATGTGTTGGAGAAACTTTGCTTTCAATTCGGTTTTCATAAGTGTTTTCCCTGGTGTAGGAAGTGGTTGTGTGTTCTAGATGTAACTTACCCTCTTGCGTTTGGTTTGATATCACCCCACCAAAAAATTTTTGACTAAAAAATATAGCGTTTCTGTTTTGGATGTAATGCGCCCCTACCAAATCCCTATATTCCACATAATTGAAAACAACTAAATCTCGTCTACCTTGATAACTGTAGTTTTTCGCCAAGAGACTGAGATTGCTTCCTTAAAGGTTGTTTGAAAAGTGTTTTGCTGTGACTTTACGCACTTTTAGATCCGCGCTGGCTCTCCTTAAAAAGGCTACGGGTATACACAAGTCTTCTAGAGTTGCAGCCAGAGCCTTTTGATCCCCCCAACCCCCCTTAAAAAGGGGGGCAAAAAGCAAAAGCTCTCAAAGTCCCCCTTTTTAAGGGGGATTTAGGGGGATCTAAAACTTTTGATACCGACAATAGGACTTTTCAAACATCCTTTTATACCATTTCACTTTAATAATCATACAAATATGCTGGTAAGGGCATGGCAATGCCATGCCCCTACAAGAAATCTATATGTATCAGGATTTTCATAAATTGGTATAAAACCCAACAAAGCCTTGATAATGTTGGGTTTCGTTCCTCAACCCAACCTACACCAGTTTTATTTTTTAGCCTTAACTGAACCGTATTGATCTAAAAAGGGCATCGAAGAAATGCTAGTTTAATCGTTCCGAAATATTAGGGTTTCCCAATCTAAATCTGATGCTATTTGAGCAAATTTATCTAAGTCAGTCAGGTTATCTAAATAAGGTAAGCAGCCTAAAACTGGCGTGTTAGTAAGTGATTGAATCAATTGATATGGTGTCCAATCGGCTATTTCTGCATCGGTGCGGGGTTGAACGCAGTTTAAAACAATGCCTTTGAGATTCACGCGCGATTGTCTAGCTAATGCTACATTTGCCACTGCTTGAGCGATCGCTCCTAATCTCACTGGCACTACCAATACTGTTGGTAATCGCCATTCTCCTGCTAAATCAGCTACCGTCAATTCTTCGGTTATTGGCGAACCTAACCCGCCCAAAGCTTCTACAAGCACAAAATCACGTTGCGATCGCAATTTAGATAAAGCTTGCCACACAAGAGCTAAATCTACTTGGCGATTTTCTTTTGCTGCGGCGATGGGAGGCGCTAAAGGTGCTTGAAAATACAAAGGCGTAATCTCTTCAGCAGATTGTTCTAGCGCAAATAGGTTTTGATACCACTCGCGATCGCCAATCCCTGATTGAATCGGTTTCATGATTCCCCAGCTACGCTGCGGGTAATATTTTTGCCAATAGGCCGCTAATGCTGTTGTTAAAACAGTTTTACCAGCTTCGGTATCAGTTCCAGTAATCAGTAGTGTATTTAACATTAATTTCTCTGACCAGAAAATGGTTGTGTTTCATCAACTGGCGGAAAAGTTGGCGTTTCACCAGTAGTCGGAAGTGGGCTAGGTGTCTCTGTCGGAATTGGTAGGGGTGTCTCTGTCGGTATTGGAAGGGGCGTCTCTGTTGGAATTGGGATAGGTGTTTCTGTGGGAATTGGAATAGGTGTCTCTGTGGGAATTGGGATAGGTGTTTCTGTCGGAATTGGTAAGGGCGTCTCTGTCGGTGTTGGTTTGACTGGTTTTTCTAATGCAACATTGAGGTTGTAATCGCTTTCGGCAACTTCTGAAACCAGGGTTAACTCAATAGTATATCTACCAGTAACCAGCAACGTATCTTGGTATGATGTTACTTGTTGACTTTTATTATCAATTGGTTGTTGATTAGGAGGAGTTAAAATTGTTAGCAAAACGCTGCTTCCTGGGTCAATAAACGCAGTTAACTTGTCACCTTCCTCCCCTAAAAAAGTGTACCGGATTATTTGATTTGTTTTGAGAGTATCTTTAACTGTGGCTGTGTTATTTGCTCCCAGATCGAGGCGCTTTACTAGATACAACAGGTTGATCGCTGGTGGGTGTGGGCGTGGATGTAAATGTAGTTCCACCAGAAATTACTGGGGAAGGGAAATTTTGCGGAAGTGTTTCATTTGGTGTTTTTGACTGGCTGCGGATAGAACTGACTAGTGCCCAAGAACCGAATCCCGCGACGATCACGACAGCAATACCAATTGCTGCGATCGCTAAGGGATTATCTAAGAGTGAACTAGTGGGTTCTGGGGGAATCACGGGATCGGGTTGTTTCTTCTTGGGCGAAGCGGCTGCTGGTGGTACTGAGTCAGGACGGCGGCCAACAGCTATTGTCTGCAAGTTAGACGTATTCAAGGGCGGAAGACTGACTTGCTCTGAAACTTGTAGTGCTTGAGACACACTAGCAGCACTTTGATAGCGATCGCTCGGTATATGATTCAACATTCGATTCAACACCATAGCAAATCGCGGACTCACTTTTGCCCATCGTTGCCAATTCCAAGTTAGCTGGTTTTCATCAAATAGATCCCTTGGTTCTTTACCAGTCAGCAAAACAATTGCACTTACTGCTAACGCATACAAATCACTGCTAGGGTAAGCTCCCCCTGCTTGCATTTGTTCACTGGGAGAATAACCTAATTTTCCCACAGTGGTTTCTGGCATTGTACTCTCTGGCGATCGTAAACGCGTCGCCAGTTCCTTTACCACCCCAAAGTCAATCAACACAGGTTTAGCATCACTATCTCGCAAAATAATATTTTCTGGTGAGATATCTCGGTGAATAATCCCTCGACTGTGAATATGCTCTAAAACAGGCAGCAACAACTGTATTAGCCGCAATACTTCAGCCTCTGTGAAAGTTTGACCCAAAGCTTGACGTTCAGCCAACAGAGTTCGGTACGTTTGACCCGCAACGTAGTCCTCCACCAAAAATAAGCGTTGGTCTTGCTCAAATCTTTCCCGGAATTTAGGCACTTGTGAGTGTTCAATTTGATACAAAATGGCAGCTTCTCGGTGAAAAAGCTCTTGTGCTTTCTCCCAAGCCAAAGGCGAACTTGCTGTTGAAATCAGTTCCTTGATCGCGCAAAGTTCGTTAAACCGCCTCTGGTCTTCTGCCAAATAGGTTCTACCAAATCCTCCTTCTCCGAGAATTTGAATTATACGGTAACGGTTTTGCAAGACAGTGCCAACTGTAATGGGTGGTTGCATCATCGATTAATTGAGTGTATTAGCAACTGAGGAGGAAGTCACCCACAAAGATTAAGTCCAAGAGGCAACACAGTTATATGCAGCGATATTTTACCTTACCTAATGGGTATACCCCCAGTTAGGAGTATACGCAAAGTTAGGCTTCCAGCATCTTATGCAACTCTCTTAACTGTCCACAGTAATCTTGGCTGCGTGGGGCGCGGCACATCAACAAAGAGGTAAAAAACAGGTGTAACTGCTATCAGCCCTGCATCAGAACCCATACAAATAGAGAGTTTGTTAACCAGTGATTTGATGTAGGAATTTATTATATTAATTAAAACTAAACCTCATCTAAGTTGAGAACCATAATTTTCGCCCTCACCCTAAATCCCTCTCCCATATCTGGGAGAGGGACTTTGAAATTCTAGCTCCCCTTCTCCCAGATATGGGAGAAGGGATTGGGGGATGAGGGCAAATCCTTTTCATCAGAGAAGAACTACAGGTTTCAAGATAGATGTGGTTTAAAAATTAAATCTGCCAGTTTATTTATTTCCTGCTAGTATCATAGAATATAATTAGATACCCCCTTAACACTTAGCCACAAGTGTTCTCCTGTCTAAAAATAAACTTCAATATTACTTAAGTGGTCAATGCTTTACTGTCAGTCATAAATGAGGTAGTTAGAAAAAGCAATCTATCACACCAATCTTTGAGCGATTGGAGTTATTTACCTCATCTCAAAAAAATTGAACTGTAGACCTAGTGTACGGGCTTAATGTCCGTTAAGCTATCAATAGTTTGCCTATCAAAAAAAATTAGACAGTTAGCGAATGATAATTTTATAGGAAAATGTTTAAATTTTGTATGGAAGCTTCAATAAAACTCACAAATGTTTTTTTAGGCGATTTCTCGGTTAAATCTATCAAATCTCTAATGATAATATTGCTATGAATGCACATAGAGGATCTGCTGTGCTCAGTTCTGCAACTTTCAAAGTGCAAACATCTGCAACGGGACTGACCGATAATCATCGTCTGCGGCTGTTTTCTGGCTCTGCCAACATACAACTGTCTCAAGAAGTCGCTCGTTATGTGGGCATGGACTTAGGGCCAATGATTCGCAAAAGATTTGCGGATGGAGAACTTTATGTTCAAATCCAAGAATCAATTCGGGGTTGCGATGTCTATTTAATCCAGCCATGCTGTCAACCCGTCAATGACCATTTAATGGAATTATTGATTATGGTTGACGCTTGTCGTCGGGCTTCTGCACGACAGGTAACGGCAGTAATTCCTTACTATGGTTATGCCCGCGCCGATCGCAAAACGGCAGGACGAGAGTCAATAACCGCCAAGCTGGTTGCTAACTTGATTACTGAAGCTGGGGCCAATCGCGTTCTAGCAATGGATTTACACTCGGCTCAGATTCAAGGCTATTTCGATATACCCTTTGACCATGTTTACGGTTCACCAGTATTACTAGATTATCTAGCAAGCAAACAACTGCCCGATCTTGTGGTTGTTTCCCCCGACGTTGGTGGTGTAGCAAGAGCGAGGGCATTTGCGAAAAAACTGGGTGATGCTCCACTGGCGATTATCGACAAACGTCGTCACGCCCATAATGTTGCAGAGGTGTTAAATATCATCGGCGATGTTAAAGGCAAAACGGCAGTATTAGTGGATGACATGATCGACACCGGGGGCACAATCGCCGAAGGAGCGCGATTACTGCGTGAAGAAGGAGCGCGTCAGGTATACGCCTGTGCAACTCATGCTGTGTTCTCTCCACCTGCAATGGAGCGATTGTCTAGTGGCTTGTTTGAAGAAGTCATTGTTACAAATACCATTCCCATACCAGAAAACAACCGTTTTCCCCAACTAGTGGTGCTGTCAGTAGCTAATCTGTTAGGAGAAACTATCTGGCGGATTCATGAAGATACTTCAGTAAGTAGTATGTTCCGCTAGTCAATACAAGACTATCATTCGTCTTATAGATTTAAATTACCCACACTGACCCTTGATTGGGCAAAGTGTGGGTTTTTAGTTGCCCTAAAATTTATCTGCCTGAGATTACAACACAAACAGTTCGATCTTCCAAGCTGGTTTTCTCCCCCTGCCTCTAGGGTGTTGACTCTGTGCCTTTTTAGAAGTTAACAAATCATGCAAAATATGTGTAGTCATTACGAGCTTTGCGAAGCAATCCCAGAGATTTTGCGATTGCTTCGCAAAGCTCGCAATGACACAAGAGAGATTTTGCCCACAGCCTCCCCTGCCTCCCCTGCTCCCCCTCCCTCACCGATACAGCCAAACCCGGAGTAGTGAAAGCAGTTGTTCAGTATCTACAGGTTTGGTGATGTAGTCAGAGGCTCCAGCTTCGATGCACTTTTCCTTGTCACCTGGCATGGCTTTGGCGGTTAAAGCAATGATTGGTAGTGAGCGAAACTGTTGCTGTTGGCGGATGGCGCGGGTGGTTTCGTAACCGTCCATTTCCGGCATCATGATATCCATCAAAACTATATTAATCTCAGGATGAGTTTGCAACTTCTCTATGCCATCTCTGCCATTTTCGGCAAATAGCACTTGCATTTGATAGCTTTCTAAAAAGCTGGTAATGGCAAAAATATTGCGGAGATCATCATCTACAATCAAAATTTTCCGATTAGCTAGTACCGGATCAGTTTGATGTAGTTGCTCAAGCATTTGGCGCTTTGGTGGGGGCAAGTTTGCTTGTACCCGATGTAAAAACAGGGCAGTTTCGTCTAATAACCGCTCTGGCGATCGCACATTTTTAATGATAATTGTTTCTGCTAGTCCCCGCAGTTGGGTTTCTTCTTGGCGGCTGAGTTCTTTGCCGGTGTAAACGATGATCGGCAATTTTAAAAGTCTGGGTTCAAGCTTTATCTGTTCAATTAGTGTAAATCCGCTCATATCGGGTAGACCGAGATCCAACACCATACAATCAAAGTGATGCGATCGCAAAATCGACAAGGCTTCTGCTCCCGTACCCACTGCTGTACTCTGGACATCGCCGTTACCGATAAGTTCGATAATACTTTGGGCTTGTACGGGATCATCTTCTACGATGAGAAGATTTTTTACCTGACGCTCAATAAAGCCTTTAATTTCAGTTAATACCTGAGTTAGTGCTTCTGGAGAAACGGGTTTTTGTAGATAGGTAATCGCTCCTAAGTTTAATCCCCGTTGCTGTCTTTCATCAACAGAAAGGATGTGTACTGGTATATGTCTGGTATCTGGCTTATGCTTCAAACGATCCAGCACTGTCCAACCATCCATCTCTGGTATATGGATATCTAACATAATCGCATCGGGTTTAAACTGTTGTGCGAGTGCTAGACCTTGTTTACTATGTAAGGCGACGATGGTTTTAAAGCCTTGCTCACGAGCCATATCTAGTAAAATACGGGCGAATTTATCGTCATCCTCGATAATTAGTAAAATGCGATCGCCTGGTTGAATTATTTCTCGATCATCTGGAATTTCGATCGGGGAGATAGTGAGTATTTTCCCACTGTGTGAAGTATCTATCACATTTGTATTTTCCACCATCGGCACTTCTTTTATGGTCGATGCTGTGCGGATGGAGGTGGTTGGCTCAAGGGATGCCTTGGGGAGAATATTTTTACTATTCTTTTCCTGTCGCCTGGGCAAGTACAGGATGAAGGTGCTTCCCTGTCCTGGTTGGCTGACTAGTTCAATTCTCCCTCCTAACAGTTGAGCCAATTCCCGGCTGATGGACAAGCCCAAACCAGTCCCCCCGTACTTGCGGCTAGTTGTGCCATCTGCCTGTTGAAATGCCTCGAAAATAATCTTCTGTTTTTCGACAGGAATGCCAATACCTGTATCGCTGACGGCAAAAGCAATCATCGGATTATCAGCTTCGGCTGCTTCAGATGCTATATTAATTTTTAACTTCACGCCTCCCTGTTCTGTAAATTTAAAGGCGTTAGCTAAGAGATTTTTCAGCACTTGTTGCAGACGTTTGGAGTCGTTATAAATTGTTGGGGGCAACTTCTCATCACGTTCAATAACGAAACTGAGTTCTTTATTGTGGGCAAGTTGCCGAAAAGTCTGCTCTAGAGATGTCTCCAAATCTGCAAAATCAATTTGCTCGATATCAAGCAACATCGTACCCGACTCAATTTTAGCCAAATCTAGAATGTCATTAATCAACTCCAGCAAATCAGTCCCGGCTGAGTAAATAGTCCGGCTGTACTCTACTTGTTTGTCGGTCAAATTGTTTAGAGAATTATCTGCTAGCAACCTCGCTAAAATTAACAGGCTATTTAGCGGAGTCCGTAGCTCGTGGGACATATTTGCCAGAAATTCTGATTTATATTTAGAAGACAAAGCCAGTTGTTCGGCTTTTTCTTCAAAAGACTGCCTTGCCCGCTCAACTTCTTGATTTTTGCGAGCAACTTCCTGATTTTGGATTTCTAACAATTCTGCCTTTTCTTCTAGCTCCTCATTGAGTTGTTGTAATTCTTCGTTAGACTGCTTGACAAGAAATTGTGATTCCTCCAACTCGTTCGCCTGTTCTTCTAGGCGTTGATTACTTTGTTGTAGTTCTGCTGTTAAAGCGACAGACTCTTCAAGTAGTTGCTGAGTTTGGAATTGTGAGGCGATGTTATTTAAAAATACACCGAGAATTTCACTCAATTGCTCTAAAAATGTCAGATGCAGAGGGCTGAAAGGCGCAAAAGAGGCAAGTTCAATTACGGCATTCACCTCTGTCTCAAACAGTACAGGCAAGACAATAATATTGAGCGGTGGCGCTTCTCCCAAGCCGGAACTGATGTGGATATAATCATTAGGAACTTTTGTAAGGAGGATTCTTTTTTTTTCTAGGGCGCATTGCCCTACCAGTCCCTCACCCAACCGAAACTGATTTGCTACGTTTTTCCGTTCTTTATAAGCATAACTATTGAACAACTTCAGCGTCGGCTGGTTGTCTATAGACTCCATCACATAAAAAACGCCCTGCGATGCCCCAACCAGTGGTGCTAAATTGGACAAGATCAGGCTAGATACACTTTCTAGATTTCGCTGCCCTTGAAGCATCTGGCTAAATTCAGCCAAGTTAGACTTTAGCCAGTTTTGCTCGTCATTTTTTTTAGTTGTGTTTCGCAGATTAACGATCATCTGGTTGAAAGTGCGCGTCAACACACCAATTTCATCTTGGCGATCGCTATCTGGTAAACTCACCGATAAATCTCCATCCGCCATTTTTTCTGCTAAATCAGAAACTTGCTTCAGGGGTACTGAGATATGTCTGGTAAGAGCGAATCCGATCAAAGCTAAGATCAAAGAAAATAAGGGAATACTATAGACAATTGTAGCGATCGTTTGCCGAGCAGCTGCTTGTGCTTTCTTAGAACGCTGTTGCAGAAGTATATTCTCCTCAGCTTTCATCGCCTGGATAATTTTCTGGATCTTATCCATCAATTGCTTACCCTGATCTGTCAGGATAGCTTTCTGAGCAAGTTCCAAGTTTTGGGTTTCGCGTAGCTTGATGACATCTTTCATTACAGCCATTCTCTGTCTTAGCAGTGGCTGCAAAATATCAAGTTGATTTTGTTGATTGGGGTTATCTTCTGTTAACCTCTGAAGTTCCCTAAATTTTTGATTTAGTACTTGAATGGCGGCGTTATAAGGTTCTAAATAGCGCTGTTCTCCAGTAATAATGTAACCGTGTTGTCCAGTCTCAGCATTTGTCAGTTGCAAGTTGAGTTCTTCAAGCTCACTTAACACCTGATAGGTATGGTTTTCTTTGCGGGAAGTTTCAATTAAATCATTGGTGCTTTGGTAGGAGATTAGACCAATAGTGGCCAGAGTTGCCAAACTCAGGGCAAAACTTATTCCAATCTTGCTTCCAATCTTCAAACGGTTCAACATTATTCCAGGCAGGTATTCAAATTATTTCTGTTTGTGAGATTATTATGATTATGTTTTAACTATCCAAAATCAATCTGGCAACTGTCTAGTTTTTTCACACGCCAGATATTACCAGTTGTATTTTATATATTTTTATAAATGTAACATTATTCTAAATAAATATAATATATATGTTTTGTCATTGCGACTGAAACATTCGCAATGACATCTTATATTTAATCATGCCTATCTAATTAAATCAGTTGGCGTAAATCAATTAAAGTTTGTAGTAATGATTTTAGCCCTGAAAATCCTTGTTTTGAGCGATTTATTGTTCAAAACAAGGATTGTATTTTTTATTAAGACACAATTATACAAATGGTAAATGTAAGGTCAAATTAACATGAACTTGAGGTTTAACTAAAAACTTGTAGTAATCTGGCGATCGCTTATAGCGGTATCAAGTTCAGATGGGCTATAAATACTAAAATGTTGAATCTTGTTACTCTCTAAAATAGCTCTTGCACCTGCTATGTAGATATCAGTGCCTTTTAAAACTACTAAGTAACGATCAAGATTTAGATGATGCTTATAATATCTGGCTAGCTCATCAGAGATTCCTAAATTAGTGTAGTTATCTTGAAACCCACTAATATCGACCTCAAAAATATCACTTAGATTGCTTGTATTTTTAGCAATCATCGATACTTGGCTCATTGGAAAGCCCGCGGTTGTAAGTTCAGCAAGCGCTCTTTTTGCATCTTGGCATGAATAAAAAATACCAAGTGCGTGTTTGTAACGACTATTTGGAGTCGAGTATGGCTCATAAACATCCCACTGGTGAATATTACGGCCATTAATAATCTTTTTAACAAGGCGAATTTCTGTGTCTATGCCAGTTACTATCACTAGATAGTAACCTTTACAGACGAGATCGCTGTAACCTTGTACTTGCCTTTCAGAAATTCCCAAATTTAGCAGCAAAGTAGGCAAACTACTTGCTAAAGTGGTAGCGATCGCTGTTGCTTCTACCCCGGCTAGAATGACTTGGCCTATACCGGGGATTACCCAAAGGGCTAAATTGGTCAATAAGCCAGTAAAAGCGCCTAAATCAGCATTCTTAACGGCTCCAACAGCATCTTCTGAGGATATATTGCCAGTGTATTCTTTAACTTCAACACTAGCAATATTACTTTGTTCTTCTGCATTCCGTGCAATTACAGAAACTTTGTGCATTGGAAAATTAGAAGCTTTTAGATCCTGAAGTACCACTTGTGCATCGGAACACTTAGCGAAAACTCCTATAGTTCTTCGCTCTTTTTCTAATGTCATTTTATCAGTTTACTGCACCTAGAAGTGATTCCCAAGAGTGTGAGGTAATTACGCGGCTCGACGGGTGACTAAACCCCAAATGAAAATCAGTATCATAGCGCCAATTACAGCAAACAAAATGCTTCCAAAGGATAAAGCTCCTACGGATGCGCCTGCTGCGGCACTACTTCCAAGCAATAATTGGCCCAAATAACCCCCGAATACTGCTCCCAGGATTCCTAATATAATCGTGGAGAGAATACCGCCGCCTTGGGTTCCTGGATAAAATAACTTAGCTAGCGCACCTGCAATTAAACCTAAAACCAACCAAGCAATAATGTTACCCATAATATTTCTCCTTCCTTCGTGAGAACGTGGTTTGTTTTTTCATTGACTTTTCTATATTAAAGTTTGTCTATAAAACTTCTGATCTATCTAGAGAACTAATATCAAAAATCTTTAGATATTATTTTAATATTCACTAGGTTATCTTTGAGAACGCCACAGATGGCCAACTTCCTAGAGGATGTTTGTCAAGTCTACCGTTGTATCGAGATTTTCCCGAACAAGCCTTACAAAAGGGGAGGGTATAATCCTTTTCAATTCCTCCTTTTTGAAGAGGATTTGGCAATATCTTAAGTTTTCCATACCTCAGCTACCACCTTTTAAACATCCTCTTAAATAAGCGGGGAATCTTGTTTCTTGCGAAGGATTGAGAAGCGTTATGGTTCAATATTTTGGAAAGTAATCTTATTTCGTTCAAAAAAACAATTTGAATCGTGCTAGCTGGTTTTCAAGGGTTCCTGTCAGGATTTTATTTAGTTCTGTGGTGTCTTGGAATTGCAAAATTTGCTGTGTAGGTAAGTCAAAAGGGAATTGACCTTCAATGTCTGGACGTTGCATTTGCGCTAAGAGAATTTGTTCAGACCGTTTACTTTGGATGGCATAGCCAATCTCAATGCAAACATTCGGACTAGGAATTAATTGCGGAGTTTCTTTACCATCAATACTAGCAATGGGCGTGGTGTCGGCTATAAATAACAAACTCCTACGAATTTTTCGCATAATTGTGCGGTTAATTCGTACAGTAGCGCCGCTAGGACGAGAGGATTCTACTAATGTTAAAGGAAGACGCGATCGCAAGTTTAAATTTTCCAAACTTTTTCGCAATTCTTCCCTGAGAACATAAGTCGCTGCGGCATACTCAGTTTGATAAGACAAAAAAATCGTTGGTTCTAACTGAGCCAACAGCGCCTGCTTGGTAAAATAAATTTCATGACTGATTAAGTCAATGTTAGCGACACAATAGCCACCACTGCCTTCAATATAAAATTCAATATTTTCCCCTTCTAGATAACGCCCAAACCAAATTGATTTCTTAACTTCCTCGCTTTCTTCCAAAAAGTCTGCTCGCAATGCCGATCTCAGCAGGCTTTTTTTGCTTAAGCGAATGTCTGGCGGACGTTTTTCCAGTTCTGGAATCGGCTCGTAATCCTGTAGATACCACGCTCTCAGCGCAATAATTGACATAAGGCGCTATTTTAATTGTTTTTCAATATTTAGCTTAGTATAATTTAAGACCAAGAGCAGTCTTTTTTGAAGACTTATCTCTAAACACAACAACACCCAAACCTCTACTCGCTGAACTATCTCCTCTCCTTCTTCATCCTAATTAGGGATGTAGTAACTTTCATCACTTCTGTAAACAAGTATGAAAATCAGTTACAGCGCCCTCTAACCTTCCATATTTGAGGAAATAGCAGTTTTCGCGTTGGGTGTTGCTGTGTTTTCACGAGACAGATGTAAGTTAAACAGCGTCTTTTACCTCTTACTACATTCCAAACGCAGTTGTTATATCTGCCAGGGAAGCTTGCTTTTATAGCTTCAATTATTAAATTATCACTTGTGGATGCAAGGGATTTTTTTTGCAACCAAACTTTACTTTTTGATGATTTTTAACCCAAGTAGCACAGTTGTGCAAACTTACTTTTATTGAACTATTTTTTCTGGAGGCTTGATGGGAATCTCAATCCAGAACTCTGTACCTTTCCCAGGTTCGGAAATGCACTCCATTATTCCCCCATGTTTTTCAACAATAATTTGATAGCTGATTGCTAGCCCTAATCCTGTACCTTTGCCCACAGGTTTGGTAGTGTAAAACGGGTCAAAAATTCGCTTTCTAACCTCTTCAGTCATTCCAGGCCCATTGTCACTAATACGAATCAACAGATAAGAGTTGTCTGCTGAGACTTTAGTGGAAATGTGAATAGTGGGGATTGGGCATTGAAAAGAGGCAGAGGGGCGGGGTGCATGGGGCAGAGGGGAAAACTCTGCTCCCATTCGGCTACGCTCACGCCAAGCCTGCTCCCTTGCTTCTTCTTCAATCCCCATTTCCAGAGCATCTATGGCATTGCTGAAAATATTCATAAATACCTGATTCATTTGACCGGCATAACATTCTACCCGTGGGATGTTGCCATAGTCTTTGATTACCTCAATGCGGGGAAATTCAGCATTTCCTTTGAGGCGATGTTGCAAAATTAGTAAAGTATTGTCAATGCCTTCATGTACATCAACACGCTTGTTTTCAGCCTCATCCAAGCGAGAAAAATTGCGTAACGACAAGACTATTGAGCGGATGCGATCGCTTCCTACTTGCATTGATATCATGATTTTTGGGAGGTCTTCTACCAAAAATTCAAAATCGATCGCTTCGATGGCGGCGCTAATTTCACTATGAGGATGGGGATAGTGTAATTGATAGAGACGTAAAATTTCTAGGAGTTGTTCGGTGTAGTCGCTGGCATGGCACAGATTACCGTAGATAAAGTTAATGGGGTTATTGATTTCGTGGGCAACACCTGCTACTAACTGTCCTAAGCCAGACATTTTTTCGGTCTGAATCAATCTTGTCTGTGTTTCTTGGAGTTGATGTAGGGCATGCTCTAACTGAGCAGCTTGATTTCTGGCTTCGATTTCGGCATTACAGGTTTGTTCGTAGAGTTGTGCTTGTTGAATAGCGATCGCCGCCTGAACTCCTAACTGTTGCAATAAATTAATCTCTGCATCCTGCCAATTTCTAGGAGCTTCACACTCATGAGCAATTATTAAGCCCCATAGTTCCAAACCTATATTAATCGGAACTATTAAGTTTGCTTGCACTTGCAGGCTCTGCAAAAACTCTCGATGACAATCGCTTAAAGAAGCCGTTGCAATGTTATTAATTGCCCTGACTCTGCCCTGAAAATATGGACGCGTATACTCATCCGGAAAGCATTCTGGTGGTGCATTCACTCCCAAAACTGACTGCCAATTGCCATTCATCTCTTCTACAATCACCGATTTACTCTTCAACTCAAAAATCAGCACTCGGTCTGAATTTAGCAGGGGGCGGACTTCCCGAACAATAGATTGCAGGGTTGTCTGCAAGTCTAATGTGCGGCGGATATGCTCTGTAACTTGCTTGAGTACTTTGGTAAATAGTAATGATTTTTCGAGTTCAGCAGTTTGCTCTTGCACCCGCAGTTCTAGGTTGGCATTCATGGCTTGTACCTGTCTATACATTTGCTGCTGCTGAATTGCCATTGAGAAATGCTCGTACAAGGCTTGCGCCAATAAGATATCTTCCGGTTTCCACTCAGGTGCTTGCCCTTTTTTTTGCTCTTGCCATACATCAAAGGAAAGCTGGGGTAACAATTGTCGCCGATTTTGTTCGCATCGTCCCGCCCACAAGATTTTTGTTTCAAATTCAGAGCGAAAAATAGTTAATACACCGATAAATTCTTCGCGGTAATGTAGGGGAATTACCATGAGTCCACGAATTTGAGTAGAACGGAACGCTACAGCCAAAACTCGCAAATGTGGTTCTTTATAGAGGTCAGAGGTTGTCCAATATTACCTTGTTGACACTCAGTCATCCAGCTTTTCCATAAGGGATGCTGTTCAATAATACTGTTATCTAATTCATAAGGGAGTGTCGGTTGGTTGCCCCAGTGTATAGTTCCCCAGTCTGTTCAACGTAAAGTCTGCCACCCACGCCAGCAAAGGCAGTAATAACTTCTTCTAGCGCTCCCTGCAATTGGATTGTCGGCAGTTTATGCAATAGTGTGGTGACTCGGTTAATAGTCGCTTCTCGCTCTTGCTTGGCGCGGACTGTAGTGAGTAGATTACTTTGAGCGAGTCGCGATCGCTACCTGGTCAGCAACTTGCTGTAATACATTCACTTCTCGCTTCAAAATCTCTCGCGGTTCAGTTTGGTGAGATACCAACAATCCCCACAATTTAGGCTTTGCTGATTGTTCATGTGGGTCGTAATGTAAAATTGGCACTACCAATGAAGACTGCACACCCATTGCCTTTAGGTATTGAATATGGCATGGGTCTACTTGTCGATAATAGATATTAGTTTTTAGACGCTTGCCAGTTTCTTTTGAATGTAGAGGCGATAGCCCGATCTTCTCGTTTGCCACATCCACAATCGAACGTTGCCCAGCTAACAAAAACATATCTCTGGCGGCTTCTGGAATATCATGAACTGGGAAGCGCAGCCCTAATAAGGATGGCAGACGTTGTTCATCAATAGATTCAGCAAATGACTTCACCATTACCATCAGCATCAAAGCGATACACACTTTACCCGATCTGCACCCAAAAATACACGCACTTCGCTAACGGTAGTCGTTAATATCTCTTGAAGGTCGAGCGAGTCGCCTAATCTTTTTTAATCATCCGGTGCAGTAAACTTTTTCGGTCTAAGTTTTGCTGCAACCCATTTGGTTTTCGGTAAGTGCCATTGCCTATATACACCATGACTGAAGTATAATTTTTTATATAAAATTGCCCACGATCATAATTTTCAATTTACAATGCCTTGATTTTCATCCAATTTCAAGGAATTCTTGCTAAAAATGCGTTGCCAGGGCCGTACATCTATTGCAAATATTTTTGGAAATGGATTAGAGGATATTTGAAAAGTGTCAGATATTATGCTTCATCCCCGTAGTTCTTCTAAAGTGGATTTAAGCAGATATCAAACTGCTATATTATTAAAGGCTTTTCAAGTCTCATCTCAAGTCTAAAGTTAAAGAAATTTTAATCATTGACATCTAGTTTTAATTTTATATTCTCAATCATTAAACTATTCCAGTAATTTTACTTAAATTAGGGCTTTAATAATTTCGTTAAATTAATAATATTTTTTCCTATTTTTGCTCATTAATTTAATAAATTAAGATTTCTGCAAATCAATAACTAAATTATTAGTAATTTTTTTAAATATTTTTGACTGGGGAATTTTACTATTCCCCGTTTAATTGTTAACTTTATGTTGAATGTAACTATTTTGATTAAATTATTCGTAAATTACCGCTAAAGATAGTAAATTACGGATTTCTTCACGCACACTCATGAGGGTTTTACCGAGATGGTTAAGACCTGCTTTATTAGCACCACAGCCCCAAAAAGAATCGGTTGGGGAGTTTTCAACTAAAATCTCATCACCCGTCATCAGGAGAACTTCTCTAATATCAGCATGAGTGAGAAACTTTTTGAGTACAGCTTCTCGCATAATTTGAGTTTTGACTAAATTCCAGTCTCGACGGAGTTGGCGAGTGCTACATCTTCCCAAACTTGCAGCCTCTTCTGGGGTAGGAGCGGCATGAATAAGGGGTATAATTGCCGCATCTGCACTGTCTACAAACTTTTGTGCTTGATAATAATGCTCAACCGTTGGCCAGTAAGTACCCTCGATGTGGATTCCGTGGAGAGAAAAGTTAGAAAAACAGCCATAAGGCTGCCAAACCTTATAAAAGTAAATGGTCATTTGAAAATTGCTCTTTTATATATCAACTTAACTCTAGCTGAGTAGGTAAAGCCTTAACAAACTCCCTAGACGTAAGCTTAAACATAAACTGTCAGACTTTAGATATCTGATGAAATTAAATATGCGTTATCCAGAACTCTAGTAGAGAGACGTAGTTGTGCTACGTCTCTACATTTCTTTTCACTATCTCTCTTCAGCAGAGTAAGTAAACTACCTATACTGACGCTTCGCGTACAGTGTAGGCTTTTAGTAGCCCTGAACTATCTACACTGAGTTTACAGCACAAACAGTTCGAGCCTCTGGGCGAGTTTACAAGATTCGCCCCAATAGTAGCAATAATTAAAGTCAGTGAAGGAGTTACCCCCTCCACTGCTCTCCAAAACGGAACGTGATAGTTTCCCATCATTCCGCTCCTCAGTAAAACGGCTGTTGTCATCAGAACGTCGTTGCCAACATATAGTTTTCCCCGTTAATTTACGAGTAACTTTATTCCCAAATTATTAGCAGCAACTTCTCAAAAACGCCACCAAATTTATCGCACTTTGCTAAAAGTTATTGCTCACAAAGCTGTGAGCGATCGCCCCGGCAGAAGTGAACCACGAGTCCGTAAACGTCGCCCGAAAGCTTATCCCTTAATGACCAAACCCCGGCACGAATTACGAAAGCAGTTGCAAACTGCTTAATCCACAAGAGTTTCGGCTTTTCTTAGTGCCATTCGTTGCTGATGCAATGGCTGATGTGCGGTTAGCCGAAAGACATAGTGAATTAAAACAAGCAAGCGAGCGATCGCCTCCGCAAAGTCCTGTCCTCTGAGGGAATTTTGGTAACGCATCCGGTGATGACTGCAATTAACGCACGAGTTTTGCGTCCTGGAAGTACCCCGGAAACCGATAAACTACTGCTGGATTTGATTCGTTTGTGGCATCAGGAAGAAGCGCGTTTAGGTATTGAAATTGATGCGCGGGTGTTTGCCTATGTCGCCAGCAACGATGACAAGTTAGATCAGGCGGCAAAGAGCGCATTGTATTTTATTAAGCTATCAAGGCAAAACAATTCCTGAATTGATAGAACTTTTTCAAGTAAACAGAGTTACTGTATATAACTGGATGAACGATTGGGAAGATAAAAGATTATTAGGATTATATAATCAAAAAGGAAGGGGGAGGAAACCAACTTTTAATGAAGAACAAAAGCAAAAAATAAAAGAATGGGTAAAACTCTTCCCAAAAGATTTAAAAAAAGTATTGGCAAAAATTAGGGAAGAATGGGGAATAATAGTTAGTAAAGATACAGTAAAACGGATATTAAAAAGTTTGACCATGACCTGGAGAAGATTTAAAAGGGGATTAGCCGGAGAACTAGACCCCTTATAATACAAGGAAAAATAGTTAGTACTTACCAAACTAAAAGAACAAGAAAAACGTGGTGAAATTGATTTAATATATTTAGATGAAAGCGGGTTTTGTTTAACGCCTTACGTACCTTATGGATGGCAAGAAAAAGGAGAAAATATTACCATCAACAGTAGTCGAAGCCGTAGACTAAATGTACTTGGTTTAATGAATATTCATCAAGAATTAGATGCCTATATATTTGAAGGCAGAATTACAAGTGAAGTAGTTATATCCTGTCTTGATAAATTTGCAGAAAATATCTACATAAAAACGGTGGTGGTTATGGATAAGGCATCAGTTCATAGAAGCAAAAAAATCCAGGATAAAATCAGCAAATGGAAGCAGAAAAATTTAGAAATATTTTTGTTACCATCCTATTCTCCACAACTGAACTTAATAGAAATTCTCTGGCGATTTATGAAATATGAATGGATAGAAATAGATGCTTACTCTAGTTTGCAGAATTTAGTTAACTATGTTGAAAAAGTCATTCGAGAATTTGGAAAAGAATATACAATTAATTTTGCATAGGTACTTAGAAGCTATGTAGTGATATTAAAGTGAATAGCTGAGGAGCAAGTATTTATCAGCATAAATCAATAGTTTTGTCTTTATCTTTTTTAGCAGTATCAATATTACCTTGCAAGTCAGCTTCTCCAATATGAAATCCTCTTTTATCAAAAACTTCTAAGTGAGCAGCTTTACCCTCATGTAAATTGTCTAGATACCAATACCGTGATGTCGTTAATTCACAGTAAACAAATCTTCCATCATACCTAAATGAGGTTTTTCTAAATCTTATCGTATCTCGTAAAATTGTTTGTTCATCTCTTGGAGGTTCAGTAACATCTAAAGAATATTCTAGTAAGCTTAGATTTAATTTATTTTCTAACCAATATTCCAGTGCTGGTTTACTATCAACACCATCTATACATATCTCATTGTCTTCAATATTATTTTTAATGACTGTAATTAAACAACAGTTAACAATATCTGGGTGAGTGATTTGAAAACTAGAATTAATAAAATTAACTAACAGATATTCTTTATTACTATTTTGACTTTTTCGTTCAGCTACTTCTGCCAAAGAAGTATCACAAACATTTTTATAATCATTGTCAATAGTTAAGCAATCAAATAAGTCTTCTGAAGAATGCAACTTCTCTCTACGCCATTCTTTGGGATTTGACTTATTGAATACGACATTAATAAAAGCAGTTCTTAAGGATTTATCTTTCAGCTGGTTAAGACTAGCATTGAAACTAAATCCTTTGATTGCTTCATAATTAGCATATATCTTGCTATCTTCTTTATAAAGTTCTTTATCTTTAATTTTTTGATTAATTAATTCAAAAATCGAATTAAAAATTTTTATAGCATCCCGGAATTCTGCCTCTGTTATAAACTGTCCTTCTAGGGATACTTCGTTAATAAATATTTCCATTACTTACATTCCAAAAAGCCGAGAGAAATCTTTATCCATTTGGTCAAAAAATCCTTCTGGCCATTCTTCAATTCCTCCGTTTGGCTGGACGGGGATTTGCACTACTGGCTGCTCTGGATTTTGCTGAAAATATAATATCCTTAAATCGTCTGGAGTGACAATTGTATCAAGAACAGCTATCCGCAGAGCATTCAAGATGTGGTCGCTGTGTGATTCAATAAAAACTTGTACACCACAACTGCTAACTCTAGCTAAAAATTGAGCTAATCGGGATTGCGCTCTTGGATGCAAATGTGCTTCTGGATTTTCTACGATTAATATTTCACCTGGTTGAGCAATCAATCCTGAAACAACAATTGGCAAAATACAATGGTATCCAAACCCAACATTAGCTGGTTTAAAACGCTCTTTTGAATTACTCGTATTAAATAAAAGTTCGAGTATATTACTGTCAGAACTAGGAATTTCGACCTTTGCTCCATTGAAAATTTCATTAAGCCATTCTTCTGTTTGAGTATATAAAGTCTTGGCATCTTGACCTAGACATAACTTTTCATTGATTAAATCATCTCTCTTTTTATAGAGTAAGTTAACTGTAAATTCTCCTTTTGCTCCTACATTTGGAAATTTGTTCAAAGTAGCTTTAGGATAAAATTCTTGCGGGCCTAAACGGTCTGCTGAAATGTAATGTATCTTGTAAAAGTACAGAGATTTATGCAACGAATATACATCCAATCTGAGGCTGTATTTTTCTGGGGTTTTAAAATCATATCCCTCACCATAGAAAGGTAATAAATTAAGAAGACGACAAGATCCTGTTCGTTCCGGTACTAGCCCTGGTAATTCACCTTGGTTTCCTTCATCAAAATCAAATCTATTTAGATTCAAAATATTTGAATCTTTAATCTTTTTGTATACTCCTTCAAATCCATAATCAGATTTTTTTCTATTAAAATTTATGATCCCTTGATCAGAAAAAGTAATATTGCTTATCTGAGCTACCATATCATCTTCAAAATTTTCCTCAAAATCATATTCTGCATACCCGTGAAGTTTGAGATTATCTTCTTGATTAGGATTCAGAATATGTTTATCTTCATAATGGTAGATAAATTTGATTGATTCATTTCTGGAAATACTAGTGTTTTTAATATCTGTAAAGCTACCTAAGTTTACACAACTACCATTTAATACAACTTGAGACGCACTATCATTATGCTCAATAGATTGCCTCATTAATAGCAAAGACTGAAGAAGCGTAGACTTACCACATCCATTTATTCCTGTTAACAGTGTTATTTGACCTAATAGGAAAGATGTTTTTTCTTTAAAAACTTTAAAATTTTTTAATTCTATTTGTGTAATCATTAAATATTCCCTAAAACTTCTTGTGCAAGTTTAAATCTAGTAATTACTTTAGCTTTACTACTCGTAGCATATCTTATAGCATCAATATATTCTGGATTTTGTAGTAACTTATCAAAGTTGTGCTGAATATTCATTTTATGGTTTTGTAAAAAATTATTACTGTTAATTGAGAAAAAATAAGAAACAGATTCAAAAATAGCAATATTTATTCTTCCTCTCCTTTCTGCTGCTGGTAAACGGAAGTTTCTTCGTCCAAAAAATTCAAAACTTAAATTCATAACTCTCAAAAAATCATTTTTTAAAAGTTCTATCTTATCATCTTTCATCAGATTAATTTCTTTCATCGCCTTTTCCACGAAATCGCTTAATTCACCTGGATATTCTGTTTCATAATCAAAAATTTTAAATGCTAAGTAGCGCAAAATAACTTCTCTATCTTTCATCCTTCTAGGGGATATTCCATAATCAATAGCTCTTTTGAAATAGTCTTTTTCTGATAACTCTTTGAGGAGTCTAGTCGATTTTCCCGAAAAAATGCAATTTCGGACTTCTTGACGCTCAAGATTTGTTCCACCCGTATTAATTCTATTAAAAATATCGTAAACAACTTTGGCTGGTACAGAAGGTCTAATAATGTATATATAAAGTTTTTTATCTTCTATTCTTGTTTGATAGTCACCTGGCAACTCTTTAAGTTCTGAAAAATTATATCCATTTAAATC
This sequence comes from Nostoc cf. commune SO-36, assembly GCF_023734775.1. Taxonomy (NCBI): domain Bacteria; kingdom Bacillati; phylum Cyanobacteriota; class Cyanophyceae; order Nostocales; family Nostocaceae; genus Nostoc; species Nostoc commune. The sequence goes on from NZ_AP025732.1 coordinate 6,609,327, forward strand.
TGTTAAAGCTTCTAAGCCTGTTAAGTTAAATCCATCATTAACAAATTCGTGTAAGGTCGATGTTCTTTGTAACCCGTCTACAATAATATACTTACCTTCTACAGTTTGATTAACATACAAAGGGGGTAATGGAAAGTTAAGGATTACTGATTCAATAAATTTACTTTTCTTTTGTGGTGTCCAAACTAGATTACGTTGAAAATCAGGATCAATTATCAGCTTATTATTATTATATTTTCTCATTAACTCGAAAACTGTTTGGGGGTCTTCTCTAATGTCAATATCTGCTGTGGTTGGGTCATAAGGATACAACCCCCCATTATCACTTCTATCTTCTTCAACAGTATCTTCATCTTTTTCAATTACATCACTATCTTGTACTTCAATATCCATTTATCTTTACTCCTTTTGCTGACTGATATAAGCGATATTGTTGGGACTTGCAGTGGATTTTAAAGCACCTGATAATTTAATTATGACATCTCCTAGCCACTCAGAATGTCCTCTACATCCACTACAGCCTAAGCTAAACTTTTGCCAAATCTCCAACTTACTCTAAACAATCTTCGCCGCTTAACTCAGCAACCGTAGTCAGTGCGTGTGGCTCGTTTTTCCCTGAATATCTAGTATGCTCGTTATCGATAACATAGGTAAAAGTTATTATACGTAGAATTATCTGAAAATTACTCGATTGCACTCCTCCACACCGTTATAATCATTGATTAATTGAGGCACAATAGAACCAAAGGCACTGTGAACACACAATGACTACTCAATTGATGGTTCAACCCTCATCCTTAATATCTTCTGGTATCAGGATGAGCGAATTCGGTGATATTTATCTTTTTAAATTTACCGATGAGCTACAGTCTCGCTTTGAAGAACTGTTGCAGAAGAAAAAAGCTGATGCGCTCACTCCTGAAGAAGAAGCTGAATATGTAGGCATTTCCGAACTTGAGCGAATATTTACCTTGATTAACGCTCAACTAGCAGCCAAAAGTAAATGGTGTCCGAACAAACTCGAAGACTTGTAAGAAAACGAGCTGAATATCTCTGCGAATACTGTCACTCTCCAGAATACTTGAGTTCAGACCGTTTTACCATTGACCATATCATGCCGCAGTCTTTGGGTGGCTCTGATGAATTGGATAATTTGGCTGTCTTCTTGTCATCGCTGTAATGAGCGTCACTATAATTTTACAGTAGGTACTGATCCCAACACTCAAAAACAAGTCCCTCTATTTCATCCCCGTCAGCAACAATGGTCTGAGCATTTTATCTGGACAAAAGACGGGACAAAAATTGTAGGTACAACTTCTACAGGGAGAGCTACTAGCTATCGCTTTGACTTCAATGATGAACGTCGGGATGAGCCTTCGATTCAAGTTGCTCGTCGCTTTTGGGTAGAAGCGGGTTGGCATCCACCCCAGTCAGATCCACGTCAAGAATAAAATTAGACGTAAAACACTCTTATCTTCATCTGCGGCTTTGTTTACTATGTCTAATTGCTCAAAAATTGCATCAGTCTGTGGAATTTTTTTTGAGGTTGAACTTTCTTGACCCTTCTGAGCTTGTAACCTAATTGTTAATGGAATAGTTTATTTTCTGGAAGTCCCTTTAACTCCCAATGCCCAATGCCCCATGCCCAAAGCCCAATGTATCAGTTACTATCGTTGAACAGTAACTCAGTATAAAAGGGTGTGAGTAGGTGAAGATGGTACTGATCGTAATTTCGGCGGTGGTTGTGGGATTGTTTTTGGTAGTTGAAATTGGACTGCGATCGCTGTTTGGTTTTGGTAATCCTCTGATTTATATTGGCGATGAGGAAATTGGTTATTTATTGGCTCCTAACCAGCGTACCCGTCGTTTTGGTAATCGCATTGAAATTAATGAATATTCTATGCGAGGTAGTTCGCCAGAAAAGATGCCTGCACCTTCAGGACTGCGAGTTTTATTGTTAGGTGATTCTATCGCTAATGGTGGCTGGTGGACAGATCAAACAAATACAATATCTAGTTTGATGAGGCGTTCTCTGGCATCATCAAGTAATAGTAATTATCAGGAGGTGGAAGTGCTGAATGCTTCCGCTAACTCTTGGGGGCCAAGGAACGAATTAGCTTATTTAAAGAAGTTTGGCGATTTCAACGCGCAAGCAGTGGTGTTAATAATTAATACTGATGATTTGTTTGCTACTGCTCCCACTTCTTTACCAGTAGGACGCGATCGCAATTACCCAGATCGTAAACCTCCTCTGGCGTTAGTGGAAGTGTGGCAGCGTTATATCCTTAAGCAAAAGCCAATACCCGAAATACAAGCAGTGCAAAATGAACCAGGCGATCGCGTGGGGATTAATCTGGAGGCGATCGCTAAAATTCAAGCCCTGACTCGTCAAACCAACAGCCAACTTTTGTTAGTCATGACTCCCTTGCTCCGAGAAATTGGCGAACCAGGCCCCCGCGATTACGAAATTAAAGCACGTCAGCGCTTGAGCGATTTTACGAAAGCACAGCAAATTACTTATGTAGACTTTTTTGCCGATATTCAATTCAACCATTAACCCACAAGGTTTATTTCACGACCACATTCACCTCAACTTGCAAGGCAATAAATTTGTCAATGAAGTTATGGAGCGATCGCTTTTGGAAATACTGGAGGAGTCGTAAATCGACAACAGATGTCGATTGCCAAATTATTTGACCACTTGACAAAATAATTTTTTTTTAAATACTTATCTTAAAACCCTTGCATAATAAGGGTTTTGTCGTTTGAGGCTCAGTCTAGCAGAGAATGATTGCCAAATTAGTTGTCCACTTTCAGGTGTTCGACAAATTATCTGTCCTCTATCAAAAATCGCTGTTCTCCAAGCTTTTACCAAACTTGACAAAATAATTGTCCTTTATAGCAGTACAATGCAACTACATTTGTATTAGACAAATATGTTTGACTATGAAAGACGATATTTCCAATGGTGAGCAAAACCCGGATTTATCACAAGTGAGAAATCCGGGATTACTCATTACTCATTACTCATTACTCATTACTCATTCCCTCACTTTTTTCCAAGGAAGTTTGACTGTAAATCGACTGCCTTTGCCTAACTGACTTTCGGCATGGACAGTACCACCATGCAACTCGACAATTTTTTGCACCATTACTAATCCCAAACCAGTGCCTGGAGAACGATGGGTAGAAGAATTTTCAACCTGCACAAAAGGTTGAAATAATTTGAAAAGGTCATCGGAAAGCATACCAATACCCGTATCTACTACGCTGAAAAAGATATATTCATTTGTGGAACTTGGTTGGACTTCAATCCAGACTTCGCCTCCTTCTTTAGTAAACTTGATAGCGTTAGTCAACAAGTTAATGAATACTTGGCGAATGCGGACTTCATCAATTTGGATAGGTTCGAGTTTTTCTGGTATTTGTGCCCTCAACCGGATATTTTTCTCGAACGCTAGATGTTTGACAAAACTTAGGCTGGAATCACATAATTCCTGAATTGAAGTAGTAGCTAGTTGCAGTTTTATCTTGCTAGATTCGGTATCGGTAAAGTCAAGAATCTGGTTAATTAATTCTAGTAAGTTCTTACCGCTAGATTTCGAGCGTATTTAGAGGACTGGCGCTGTTCTTCATTCACAGGGCCATACACTTCACTTTGAAGTCCTTGTGTCATTTCTAGAATAGAGCTTAAAGGATTTCTCAGATCGTGGCTGATGTTTTCTAAAAAGGTACTTTTGGCACGATTGGCCACTTCAACAGCTTCTTTAGCCTCACGCAGAGCAGATTCTGCACGTTTGCACTCGCAGATTTCTAAAGTCAAGGCGACGAATTCTGCAATTGAGCTAACAAAGTTTTGCTCACTCAGTTCCCATGTTCGGGGAGCATCAATTTGCTCATACAATACCGTTCCCACGACTTTATCCCCAACCCAAATAGAAGTATCAATTAGAGATACAATATTCTTTGGTGCTAGTAATTCATCCCATAATTCTTGTACTCGGAGATCGGTACGAGTGTCGGTGACGATAATAGTACTCGAAGCTGCCAGGGTTTTGAAGTAGATTAAATAATCTGCAAGGTTGCGTTCTAAACCTGCCGAATGTATCTGGTTACTACGTTCATAGAGATTTATACATTGTAGTTTGGTGCGGTCGCTATTGAATAACCAGACACTTACTCGCTCTACTTCTAAAGCATTTGCTGCTTTTTCGGTGATAACTTTGAATGCTGTTTCTAAACTTCCTTCTGAAATTGCTTTATGATTTGCCAGTTTTACTAGTACTTGATGATGCTTTTGTAGTTTTTGCTCACTGTTCATGCGTTCTTGAGTTCGCTGCTTAACTTGTAGTTCTAATTCTTCATTTTTGTTAGTTAGTGCAGTAAAGTTTTTCTGTAACTCTTGCGCCATCTCATTAAAAGATTCACCCAGCACTTCTAGTTCTTTAATGCCTTGTACTTTCACTATTGAGTCTTTGCAATTAAAATTGGCTAAATCTTTTATCACATTGCTGATATACAAAATTGGCTGAGTTAACCAATTAGCAGTAATAATCCCCAATAAAATAGCTAAACCTAATACTCCCAGACAGAGAAAAATTGTAGTTTGAGCGTTGCGGTTAATCTGTCCAATCAAATCTGCTTCGGGAACAGCTACCACAATCAACCAGTTGACATTTGATTCGCTTTGTAACGGTCTAATTTCTAAAAATTGTCGTTTGCCATCAACTGAGAAATCTAGTTGCTGTAAACTTTTAATCTGGTCAAAGTTATTAAATTTAGTCGTTAAATATTTAGCGGTTGCTTGAGTAAAATAATTCCTGCTTTGGGTAGCTGCTAACCGAATGGGTTTACCATTTTGTAAGCGGAATGGTTCTTCGGTTGTGGAACTTGCAACTAATAGCCCCGATCGCTCGATAATAAATATCTGTCCAGACTTGCCAACTTTGATGTTTTGCAGCAAATCTCCAATTTGTGATAAATGAGTTAAAGTGCTGTTGACTCCGAGTAACTGACCTTGTGAGTTATAAATGGGTTGAGATGCACCAATGAGCAGCGTTGGTTCAGTGAGGGGTGTAAATATCTGACTAAAGCTGAACTTTTTGGCGGTAACTGCTGTTTGATAATCAGGACGCGATCGCGCATCATAGTTTTTAATCACCTCTGGTAGTTGAGTACGTTGACCTTGAGAGTCAATTTTGTACGTGTAGAGGTCGTAACCAGTTGACTTTCCGGCTTTTCTGAGTAAGAATTCGCGATCGTTAAGCTTCTCTGCCGCTAAGTGTTCTTGCTGTTCATTACTTGCCGTTAAAATCAACGCATCGGGAAAAATCTTTAACTGCTCTATTAAGTATGACTCCCAGGTTGCCAGATTTTCTATCTTCAGCAACCCCAGATCAATAATATTTTGGTTACTGCCTAGTACTTGACGCGGAGTTGATAAATAAGTTTGTAAATTTTGCTCTACTCGATTACCAATTTCACGACGCAACTTGCTGGTTACTTCATTGACTGCTTTTTGTCCATTGTCAATTGACAAGTATCCAGTCAATCCCACAGCTAGCGAGATTTGTAGCAGAAACAACGCTACTAAAATCAGCTTTAGAGGTACGCCTTTAAACAGTGAAAAAGCACCACCTTGTCCAAAATTTTTGTTCATTTGCCCACTTTCCATGCTACCCCTTCCTATCTTGTAGTACTGAGTACAACACCTCGACTTCGCTGTATTGTGGGCTGATGCATAGTTTGTACTCGGTCGGGTCAAGTGCCAATATACCACTTCTGGCAAAAGAACAAAACGTTAATTAACTGAACTTGTCGATTTTGACAGGTGAAATATTATCAAATTTCATGTTTAATCAGACCTACTTACTTGAAGAGAATCTTTCAGTTCGTATACCAAATATCTAAATATGATACCGAGCAAAAAGTCTTTGTTCACAACATTTAAAAGATGGGAACTCTAACTAATAAGCTTAATTACAATATCCCATCCAAACCGGCTAATCATGCTCCATCCTAATCATTCCACTTTGGGCCAATCTTCTTACCCTCGCTTGACTAGAAGCCTGAGTGCTGTTGAAAGTTGGGGCTTTGGTTTAACAGCTCATATTTCTTGGACAGCATTGGTTCCAGCAATTCATGCTGCTCTCGGTGTCCAAGCTATTTTTGTTTGGATACCTGCGGTGATTTTTGGAATGCTGCTTAACTATCAGGTAAAACGCTTGGGTATGCATTTCATAAATGTGGCCGGAGGAACACCTAACTATGCTACCAAGTTACTGCAAAACTACCCAGGACTAGCTCGCTATGCAGCCATTGGCTACCTCCTCACCTGGGTTTCCTACCTGTCAGTTAATACAATCGTACTCAGAGATTTGATTAAAGTGAATTTGCAGGCGCTGGGTGTTACCTGTCCAGACATCTTTCTGGATATCGGCTTTACACTGTTGCCTTTTATCGTGGCGTTTAGCGGTACTCGCGCCCTAAGTATTTTACATTTGTTTTTTGTAATTCCAGCCTTGGGACTGCTAATTACCTTTTGTGTCCAAGGTCTTAGTTGGTTAGCTTTTTCTCCCGTTAGTCCTGGGTTTTTTCCGAGCAGTTGGTCATCTTTGAGCTTTGTGGATTGGGCAAAGTGGTTCTTTTTCGTCACTTATGCAACCTATAGCTGTGAAACGGCTTCTTCTTTCGTCGCCGATAGTTGCCACCCCACCAAGACGCTACGCTTTCTAGACGTTGCAGCTTGGATGATGCCACCCATCTTTATCGGGGGATCTTGGGTAGTAATGCGGTTAGCAACAAATCCAGACCTTAAAGATAATGCTTTCTTAAATCTTGTGGCAGCTTCCCAGCCATTTTGGGGAAGATTCGCTAGTGTAAGTGTTTCTTTTTACTAGTAGCTGCTTGTCTACTTGGTTCGGCAACAGTCGTTTCTAATTGCCCGCGAATTTTGTATCAACTAGCTTTAGATAACCACATCTCACCAGTATTTTCTGTTGTATCCCGTCGGGGTGTGTTTACTCCAGCATTGATGTTGACACTGGTGTTTTGCTTAATCTATTTAATTTGGGGAGATGTAGCGCGAATCGTGGCTGTTGGTAACATCGGTTGGTTTGTCTCCTTTATGTTACTGCATTTGGGGCTTTGGCTTGGGCGCGATCGCTCAGAAGTTTTGTTCCCTCGCTTATCTCTGGGCATTCTGCTGTTAGAAGTTGTAGTGCTGGTAGTGGGTGGACTAGCCTGGGGTTGGCTCAACTTGCTAATTGGGTTATTATTTCCCATTGGTGTTATGGCAATTGATGCAGTAATTCGCCGTGTAAATTTCCCCCCGTTTCATCTCAGTTGGTGGATGCGGCGACATCGCAAGCGCCCTGTAATAATCATCAAAGACTCAGTAATTATTCAGGTGAGCATTCTGATTTTTTTACTGTGCAGCGCCGTGGGAGTTGGCTGGTTATTTGGTGTCAAACTGAATAAAGTGGCAACTGCGGGGGGTGAAAATATATTTGTAGTGCTGTTGATGAGTGTCGCATTTGTGGGAGTAGCGATCGCTTGTTGGACAAGTTTACCCCAAGTAGTTGCGATCGCAGAAGCAAGAGAAGCTGCCGAACACTTGTTTACTGTCGCTCAAGATGGCATTTTAGTCGTAGATGAGCAAGGCATTATTCGACAAGCTAACCCAGCCACTGAATCATTCTTTGGTGTCACCCCATCTGAGTTGCGGGGAAATCACCTGAAAAAATGGCTACCTGCATTAGTTTATGAGTATTCACAGCAGTGGAAAAAGCGTAGCGAACAAACTATACTCGGCAATGGGAAAAACAAAATCTTAGAAGTTTCGATTTCAGACCGACCCCATCAAGATTTTCAAGAGTATGTCGTCATTCTCCACGATATTACCCAGCGCAAACAAGCAGAGCAGATATTGCGATATTCAGAAGCACAATTGCGCCAAGAAGCAAAGCAGTTAGCATCTCAACTAGTGCATAGTGAAAAAATGTCTAGTTTGGGGCAGTTGGTAGCAGGTGTAGCGCACGAAATCAACAACCCAGTCAATTTTATTTCTGGCAATATCACTTATGCCAATCAATATATTCAAGATTTACTCAGATTGCTGCAATTGTACCAGCAAAACTATCCTAATCCAGTAACGGAAATTCAAAAAGAAACAGAAGCGATCGACTTAGATTTTCTGATTGCAGATTTGCCCAACTTGCTAACTTCTATGAAAGTTGGTGCAGAACGAATCACAGAAATTGTCTTATCTCTGCGAAACTTTTCTCGGTTAGACGAAGCAGAAATGAAAGCTGTGAATATCCATGAGGGTATAAATAATACGTTGATGATTCTAGAACATCGCCTCAAACCTAAATCTAACTATCAAACAATTGAAATTATTAAAGAGTACGGCGATCTGCCATTAGTAGAATGTTATGCTGGACAACTGAATCAAGTATTTATGAATCTTCTGGCAAACGCGATCGATGCTTTAGAAGAGGCAGTGGAAAATGGTGCATGGGGAGCAAAGGAAAAAGCGCTTCTTACTCCTCAGATACGGATTCATACTAAACTTACTAGCGAAAATCAGGTAGTTATTTGCATTGGTGATAATGGAATAGGCATTCCAGAAAAGTTACAAAAACAATTATTTGAACCATTCTTTACTACTAAGCCAGTTGGTAAAGGTACTGGCTTAGGTTTATCTATTAGTTATCAGATTATCACTCAAAAACATCAGGGAACATTACAATGTATTTCTGCTCCTGGACAGGGGACAGAATTTGTAATTATAATTCCGCTAAACCAGCAAGCTATTTAATTGTCAACATCATCTGATGTGGTTAAAATTTTAACCAAAATAAAATAAATATAGCGTTTCTCGTTTATGCAATACACTCTGACCTCTCTCCTTTTAGGCTACGGTGTATACACAAGTCTTAGAGGTTGTTTGAAAAGTGGTTAGCTGTGATTTTCAGTACCTTTTGATCCCCCCTATCCCCCCTTAAAAAGGCTACCGTGTACACACAAGTCTTTTAAAGTTGCTGTGTAACGTAGGGTGGGTTAATTTTTGCAGGTTGATGCAATAAAGGTGCAGGTTGATACAACTAAGATGCAGGTTGATACAACTAAGATGCAAGTCGATACAACAAAGGTGCAGGTTGATACAACTAAGATGCAGGTTGATACAACTAAGATGCAAGTCGATACAACAAAGGTGCAGGTTGATACAACTAAGATGCAAGTCAAGAGACTTGTGTGTACACCGTAGCTTTTTAAGGGGGATTTAGGGGGATCTACGCTGAGTATTTTAGTTGCTCATCTCGACTAACTTGCAGGAGCGATCGCAGTATGAGTAGGGGCACGGCATGCCGTGCCCCTACGGGTGTACTTGCAGGAGCGATCGCAGTAGCTCGATTCCTTAACGCCATTGTTGTTGCAGTGCAGCTCGCAGGTTTCATAGAGTAGAAACATGGAAACCCCTGTATGAGATTTGCTTGCTCTATTTTCACCCTTGGCGTTGCTTGCTGTTTAATTAGAGTGTTAGGCTGAGGTTTTCTGGCTAAACCACCTGTATAGGCTGTTACTCAGAAAAAGTCTGGCTATTACTCCGATTTTGGTAGTGAGAGAAAGGATTTGCTCATGGCAAGAGATGAGGGTTATCGGCAAGCAGAGCAGCGTATTGAAAAGGCACGGCAAGAGGGAGCAATAAAACTTGATCTCAGCAATATAGAACTCACTGAGATACCAGAAGCGATCGCATCCCTGACTGGGTTGCAACAGCTTAACCTCTACAACAACCAACTCACTGAGATACCAGAAGCGATCGCATCCCTGACTGGGTTGCAACAGCTTAACCTCTACAACAACCAACTGACCGAACTGCCAGATGCGATCGCATCCTTGACTCAATTGGAAGTGCTTGACCTCCGCAACAACCAACTGACCCAAATTCCAAAAGCGATCGCATCCCTGACTGGGTTGCAACTGCTTTACCTCTCGAACAACCAACTGAGCCAACTGCCAGAAGCGATCGCATCCCTGACTGGGTTGCAACGGCTTTACCTTGACAACAACCAACTGAGCCAACTGCCAGAAGCAATCGCATCTCTGACTGGGTTGCAACGGCTTAACCTCTCGAACAACCAACTGAGCCAACTGCCAGAAGCGATCGCATCCCTGACTGGGTTGCAACGGCTCAACCTCGACAACAACCAACTGAGCCAACTGCCAGAAGCGATCGCATCCCTAACTGGGTTGCAACAGCTTGACCTCCGCAGCAACCAACTGACCGAACTGCCAGAAGCTGTCGCATCCCTAACTGGGTTGCAACAGCTTGACCTCCGCAGCAACCAACTGACCGAACTGCTAAAAGCGATCGCATCTCTGACTCGGTTGCAAGGGCTTTACCTCTCCGACAACCAACTGACCGAACTGCCAGAAGCAATCGCATCCCTGACTCGCTTGCAAGGACTTTACCTCAACAACAACCAACTGACCGAACTGCCAGAAGCGATCGCATCCCTGACTCGGTTGGAACTGCTTTCCCTCCGCAACAACCCTCTTAACCCTGACCTTGCGGCCGCTTACGAACAAGGCACAAAAGCTGTTTTGCAATACCTGCGGGCACAGGCAGAAGAACAGATAACTCTGAATGAAGCCAAACTGATTCTAGTTGGCGAGGGTGAGGTGGGGAAAAGTTGTCTGTTGGGTGCATTGCGGGGGGATGAATGGGTAGATGGTCGCCCCACAACTCACGGAATTGAAATTAAACCTGTAATCGTCACCGATCCCAATAGTGGCACAGAGATATCACTCAATGGTTGGGATTTTGGCGGACAAAGGGTTTATCGACCGACGCACCAGTTATTTTTCAGTGCGCCAGCCGTGTATCTCGTTATCTGGAAACCACGGGAAGGCCCCCAGCAGGGCTTTGTCAAAGAGTGGATTACGCTGATCAAAAATCGAGAACCAGATGCAAAGGTGTTAGTAGTTGCAACCCACGGCGGCCCCGGACAGCGACAACCAGACATTGACAGACAAGAAATTCTCAACTCAATTCGGCAAAGATACGGTAATCGACTTCTTCCATGTAGACAGCAAACCCAACCAAGATACGACGCATTGCACCGGGATTGTAGAATTAAAAAATGCTATTGCTGGTATCGCTGCATCTCTTCCCGAAATGGGGCGATCAGTTCCCGCAAAGTGGCAACGGGTGCGAGAAACCTTACAGACAAGTAAAGAAGCCTATCTCCCCTACAATAATGTCATTGCCATCTGCGCTAAAGAGGGAATCGATGAGGAGCAAGCAGAACTTTTCCTTCGCATCTCCCATATACTAGGGCATTTCATCCATTATCATAACGACTCAACACTACGCAATATCGTCATCCTCAAACCCGACTGGCTGGCAAAAGCGATCAGCTTTGTGCTAGATGATGAAACGACACGCAAACGCAACGGTTTGGTGGAATTTGAGCATCTCAGTCAGTTGTGGAGCCATCCGCCATTTGCAGGCGAAGAAGGCTACCCCTCAGAATTGCATCCAATCTTTCTGCGGCTGATGGAACGCTTTGATCTATCCTACAAAGTGGTATTCGAGCGGTCAGAAACTAGCAATACCAGCCTCATCGCTCAACTTGTTCCCGACACACGCCCAGAGAAATTCGCTACTAATTGGGGAGAACAACCGGAAGCGGGAGACAGACAACAGGTGCAAATCTGCCGCATTGTGGATGGTCGCGGACAGTTTGCAGTAGCAGAAGGATTATTTTACCAGTTGATTGTCCGGTTGCACAAATACTCACTGGGACGGGCGAATTACAATGACAGCATCCACTGGCAACGGGGCTTAATGCTTGACAACGATTACAACGGTCGGGCATTGCTGGAGTATGTTGGCACTGATGTAAAAATCACAGTGCGAGCAGCTTATCCAGAACGCTTCCTGTCTTATCTCACAGAAGAGATTAAATGGCTAGTAGAGAATTTCTGGGAAGGGTTGCGCTGTAACGTCATGGTTCCCTGCATTGCACCTTGCGGTATGAATGCCCCTGGAAACGCACTATTTGATGTACAAAAACTAATTAAGAACAAAAAGAGGAATAATCATGAGGTTCAGTGTCACATTTCCGGGTGTGATGAATTTCAAAACATCGATCAATTGCTGAATAACGCGTCGATTGCTCAACCCCCATCCCAAGAAATTGGCATTGAGCAATTCCGATACATTGTGAAAGACGAGTTAAACGTTATCCGCCAAGATTTGAATAAGTACGATCGCCTAGATCAAGCACGCTTTGAGGTATTATCTCATCAGCAACGCTCCATTTTAAGCCAAGTCGATCAGCAGTTTGCAGAAATGATGCAGATGCTCACCGATGAAGCAAAAGACGGGCCACGCCTGTTCAGCTTTAAGCCCATTGATCGGAAATTTTTTGATCTCCCCCAATGGACGAGTGCCAAGTTTCAACTTACTCTCTGGTGCGAACACTCTCGTAAGCCACTTCCAGCTTTAAATCACGGTGACAATAAAAAGGGAGTCTATGAATTAGACTTGTCTCGTGAGTGGTTCATCAAAGCAGCCCCCTATCTCAAACTGTTACCGGAATCCTTAGCCTAGTCTTACCTGTGGCAGGTTCGGCAACTAAATTTATACTGGATGACACTACCTACAAAGTTTTTGAAGAACAACTCGATTTGGGACAAAAAAGCATCGAGTCTACTTTGAAAGGCAGCGATATGGTTTTGACTGGAAAGTCCAAGAGCGACACCTCTTTCTTGAAGGCGATGCAATCCGCGCTCAAGGCTCGATTTTGCGAGAATTACACGCCTTTCTGAAAGCAAAAGATCCTAGTTTTTGGTGGTTTAGTGCGGGTACAGAACAAACGCCGTGAATTTCTGTGGGTTCATTCTGATTTTCAATTTTTGGATGTGAATGAGTTTTTGATATCGATTTAGTGAAAAATTGAATTGATTTTTAACTTCGCAATGAGGTTACATTCATATCGTCATTTAATCTGCGAATCAGCCGAGATAACTCACGAATGATATTCACCGCAATTTCGGGAGTTTCTTCGATCGCATCATAAAGTTGCTCTTGCGTCAGTTCTAAAAATTCACAAGGTTCTAGAGTCGTTGCACTAGCAGAACGAGGTTGAGTATCAAATACTGCCATCTCACCAAAGTATTTTCCCTGTTCTACCTCAGCTAGCTGTTTATTCCCAATGTGAACTTTAACTCGACCTGACACTACAATATAGAGCGATCGCCCTTCTTCTCCCTGCCGAAAGATGGTGTAATTAGCTGGAAATGACAATTCGTTCATTACTGAAGTGAGCCGCACAACGAAATCGTCCCGCAATTCCTTAAAAATGGGGACTCGCCGGACAAATAATAAACGGTCAACACTGGTTAGCATAATTACAAGTTAAGCATCAAACATTACTGTAAATTTTAAACCTGAAGCCAGAGCGCAATTAGTCCATATTAACTGATGTTGAACGCTAGCCGCCAAGTATATCTCAAATACCAACAGAAAATCACTTGTAGCGATTCTCGATTGCATAAGCTACACGGGTAGATTAGCACAGCTAGCTGTAACCGTACATTGCTATCAGCTTAAAGTTAAAGCCAATCTAAAAAAGCTTTTAGCAGATAATAGGCGTTGCTGAATTAAGGGATGATTCTTGTGGGGTGGGCATCCTGCCCGCCCGGAAATACAAGGGACGGGCTTTTCGGCCCATCCTACAAAAATAGTAAAATCATCCCGCAAATATGCAACGCCGCAAAATATTATCAGTTATTTAATTCCATCAACTTTTTAGTTTTCAAATCAGCCGCTACAGGTTGAGAACATGCAATCTGAGGAGAGATAGAGCAAATTGCCTCTGTGGTTGTTTCAAAACAATTTGATAAGCCAATTGTTTTTAACAATCCTGTTCGTTCTAATAATTGTTTGACTTCGGGTTGTAAACCTGTGAGAATTAAGCGGCAATTGTGCCGTTCCAAGTCATGATAAATATCTTCTAAAGCTACTAACCCAGTTGTGTCCATATTTGGCACAAACCGCAACCGCAGAATTAAATACTTCACTTCCGGTTCATCGCGGAGGAAGGTAGCAAACCTTTCAGCAGCGCCAAAAAATACGGGGCCATCTACCCGATAAACGGCAATCTCTTTACCTAATTCTAGAGGAATACCAGGGGGAAATACTTCGGTTTCAGGTATTTTAACTAAGCTTAAATCGCTCATCCGTTTGATGAACAAGGCTCCAGCTGCAATCAATCCTACTTCGACGGCGAGAACTAAATCAAACAAGATTGTCACTAGCCAAGTGAGAATCATTACAGCAAAGTCGGAGTAGGTAGCACGCATTAATAAACCAATGGCTTCCCACTCAACCATTCGCAGACTAACCACCATCAAAATGCCAGCAAGTGCTGCTAAAGGAATCTGTGCTGCTAAGGGCGCTAAAGTTAAAACGATTATGCCTAAGGCAACGCCATGAATTACCCCAGATAGTCGGGTTTTACCGCCAGAACGGACATTCACAGCAGTGCGAGCGATCGCACCTGTGGCGGGTATGCCCCCAAAAAATGGCACAATCATATTAGCCAAGCCTTGACCAATTAATTCGCGATCGCTATTATGTTTCTCGCTGACTGTCATCCCATCAGCGACAACCGCCGATAGCAACGATTCAATACTCCCCAGTGCAGCTAATGCCAAAGCTGGATTAATTAGTTCTCGAATCACGTTAAAATCATTCCAGTGGGGAATACCTTGAGGCATCGGTAAAGATTGAGGAATAGTACCAATTGTGGGTACATTTAGATGGAAAGAAGAAGCGATCGCTGTTGCTAATACCAGCCCCACTAAAGAACCTGGTATTGTCGTATTAATCCTGGCCCACAAAAGATTAGTGGCAATTACCACCACTGCTAAGGCAACTGCTGCCCAGTTTAAAGCTTCTACATGAGTTAGACTTTGCCACAGTCCCGGTAAAAAATGTTCGCTACGTGGTAATTTTAAACCAAAGAAATTATTTAACTGACCACAAAAAATAATTACGGCAATACCGTTAGTAAACCCTGCTGTTACCGGTATAGGGAATAAATTTTACTAACTGTCCAAGTTTGGCAACCCCCAAGGCAATCTGGATAATTCCAGCCATCACCCCAGCAATCCAAACTTTCTCAAGGCCGTATTTGGCGACAATTCCCACCAAAACTACAGCCATTGCTCCTGTTGGCCCTGTAATCTGTACTGATGAACCACCAAAAATTGCCGCAACAATTCCCGCCACAATCGCGGTGTAAAGTCCCGCTTTTGGTTCTACACCACTGGCTACCGCAAAGGCTAAAGCCAAAGGCAATGCTACCACTGCTGCTGTTAGCCCTCCGGTAAAATCGCCACGCAGCCCACCAAACAAGCGACTTAGACGCAAAAGCAGAGGTTCTTTGAGGATATTAGATGTTGCCATATCGTCATTTTCAACTTTTGTACACAATTTGTTGAAGCACACCCAAATGTTATTCCATATTTTCCGTGGTGTTCATCAGGGTTGTCGAAAATTCCGCGATTGTGTATGGGTTTTTGGCTCAAGTTCGCCTATTTGCTGATTAATAAAAGCGCAGGTTTGCTTGACATAATCAATATAGTGTGTATACGAGAATTAGCGATCGCTACTCTGGATATTTTTTTAGTTGGAAGTCCCTTACCGAAGAAGAATTCAGGAGTCAGGAGCCAGAATGGGCTAAACCTTAGCTATTCGCTAACAGAATTGAATTCTGTGCGACTGGTGGAGGAATCATGGTAAGACAGTCCCCGACTTCAGTCGTGGAGGAGAAAAAAGTATTCCTTGCTTGAAACCCCTGACAACTCTTGGAGACGCTAAAAGCGAACAGACATGGGGTATTCTGACTCCTGAATTCTGACTTCTGACTCCTTTTCATAACCATTCTCCACCCCGGAAACGCCAACGGAGGAAGATAATTCGCATCAGGCTTTGGGAAGTAATAAAAACTGCTAGCCACACAATGCTATAGTGCAACAAAAAAGCTCCTGGGGAAAGTTCCTCTTTTGGTAAAGGTATTGGTAAAAAGCCAAATAGTTTGACTCCACAAAACACAAACACCAATTCCCATATACCAGCTAAGAGTTGATAAATTGCTGGCCAATCTCTATCCCAACGGTATTTCTGGAGATAGTCATAAAGCACATCCCAGCCTAAGCCAAAGATGGCAATATAACTAAGTATCCAGAAATAAACCGAGCTTGCACCAGGGCTAATCCAACCCATTGCAAAAGGCAAAGATACGAGTATACCGACAGTTGCAAGTAATAATAATCGAGTTTGCCAGCGACCAAATAAAGTTGGTGTCATAACAGTGCTGAGTTAGGAGTAATTAAGAATGGTAAGCTGCGTTGGCAAAGCCCACTAAAGGTATAGCATCCCAATTGATTACATCGTCTAATAAAGCTTGATAACCTAGTGTATTGGGATGAAGACCATCTTCACTTAAGCGTTTTAGCCGCCAATTTTCGCCGCGTTCCATCCATTGCTCAAAAATATCTAAATAGGGAATCTGCCTTTTGGTGCAAGCAATTCGAGTTGCTTCTTTGTAGCGGTATTGGTCGGCATGATTATAGTAAAAACAATCTAAAAATGGCATCTTGGCTTCATCTACTGGCACCATGCCTACAAATAACACAGGACAGAGTTGCTGTGCCAAATCTAGCAGAGAAGCAATTTCTTTTTCAAATAAGCTAAAATCTGTGTAACTTCGACCATCAGGACGCGCTAACCGGGCTGAGTCATTCACGCCTACGGATAAAATAATCAAGTCGGGAACACGATTTCGGAGTTCACCCCGGTGGCGAAATTCAACTTCTAGCCTTTGCGCTACTTGTTGCGTGCGATCGCCTCTTACCCCTAAATTATAAAGAATATGACCGGCACTATCCGGCAACATCCACCATCGCCGTAGTTGCTCGATCCAGCCTCCTTTTTCAGGATCGCCGAATCCATAAATTAAGCTGTCCCCCAGTGCGACAATCTTCATAGGCTGAAAGTGATTTGGTGGTACAGACAGCTGCATTGAGGAAGAAGCTAGAAATGTGTGCATTTAACAACTATATTTTATATCTTTACAAGATTCTATACATTTCTATACCATAGAGGGCTATTTATATAGTATCCAAGGATATATGGCGTTTCTACTTGTTGATATGGTTGCAAGGTTAATATTGTCGTAGTTGAGCCTCTGAGGTAATAAAACTGGGGACTGGGGAGGCAAGGCAAAATATCAGATTGCAGATTGTTCTTTCCCTGCTACCCCGCTCAAGAACTGCCACCACAGCAATTGGATATTTTTGATTTGGAAGTCCCTGGTAGTAGTGCTGGATAGATATTATTGGTAAGCTGAGATTGTAGTGAGTTCCGAGAACAGGCATAAGTTGCGATCGCTACTTCCGCAGTTCAGTAGGCAGAACATAGCTCTAAAGCGACAATGCAAAAACTCCTTTTCAATCACATAGATAGATTTAGAGCGCAAGCCCTATTCATTGGTAAGAATATTAAGTTACAGACATTGGAGAATTACGTTTGCTTGGCAACTATGCCAGTAATCGTTACAGTAGGTGAAAACGGCTGTGCAGTGCTGCTGGCGTATGGTGCAGTTGTCCTGTTTAACGTTGAGCCTGTAGAAAAAGTAGACTTCTTGACCAAACTATCCTCTCAGGTTAATGACTCTTTTACCGACCCGGAAACAGAAGAGGTGGAAATTCATCTCAATTTTGTCGAGAGTGAGCGAGTTAAAGAAGGAAAAATTTTACTACATGAATTTAGTGTAGAACGCTTGCAGATAGTGGCTGATATTCTCGCCAAGAGTGTTGTACTGTCGCATTATGAAACCAGCCTAGCAACTGTATTCGATCAAATTGAACCGTTTGCAGCTAGTCTCCAGCGTGAAAATAGAAGTAGACCCCAGAGCCGGGAATTACTACGCCAACTTGGGACTACCCTATTAGTTCAACACAAGATTGTGGGCCGAGTAGAAATTATCGATAAGCCGGAGTTACTTTGGGAATCCCCACAGCTAGAAAACTTATATCTGCGCTTAGAGGATGAATACGAAATCCGTGAGCGTCACCATGCCCTAGAACGTAAACTAGAGCTAATTTCCCAAACCGCACAAACCGTGCTGGAGTTCATGCAGCATAGCAGTAGTCAGCGAGTAGAGTGGTATGTGGTGATTTTGATTGTGGTAGAAGTTCTGCTGTCACTGTACGACATCATTTTCAAAGGCTAATGCTAAATTTGGGGATCGTAAACAATTTCTGGTTTTAAGCAGCAGCCTTAAGTTGGGCGATCGCTTTTCTTCGCAGTGCCATTCGCGCAGCTTCGACTTATAAAAGATCAAATGGGAACCATACCATTGGTTCCCAAATTCAAATTTACAAAGCCAAGCCCCTATCACCCACAAAAATCATCTACCCTAATATCTCTCCAAATATCAGAAATCTGCCAGCCAGAGTTGCCAACAGAGTGTACTTGAGGATTATCAACGAATGGAATATAGTCAGGTTCTCTTGAATCTGAAATGATTATTGGTAGTTCCTCAACGACAGTAGGTGAAAAATCAACACTCTCAGCACTCTCAGCTTGAAGAAGTTCATCTTCTGCTGCTTCAATTTCTTTCATCTGTCTCAGGGTAAGGTTTTGAGATTTTTTAATGAGTTTCATATCCATAAAAGCTGTCAAAAGGGATTGGGTAAAAAAGAGAAAGTATGGGGCTGATAGTGAAAAATTGTGATGCAGTTGGTGCTGAAAAATTGGACAGGATAAACAGGATACAGCAATTTTGTGGAAAATACGAGTACTTTACTAAGGAATTTATCAGGTGAGACGCCAAATCAGGCGATCGCCTACGGCAAGCAGATGCCAAAAATGCTTTTAAAAACCCCAAACTAAGAAACTTTAGGGGCTTGCAAAAAATAAGTTATCCCAAATTATTTGTAGATTTGTAGGGGCGCAAGACCTTGTGCCCATACGTACCCTGTAGGACGCTTACGTGTAACGCGGAGCGTCCCCAGCGATGTTTTTTAACTCAGGTTTTCAGTACGGTTTACCGCAAGCGGATTCCTGGGGGTAGTCAATTAGCGATCTCACATTTGGCTGGGGCGAACTTATGAACGTCACCACTATATCTGAAGTGTCAATGGGCTAAACATCATAAATCATTAATTGACCATCTTCTCAGCTTTGTAAATATTTTGTTATAATAATTAACAGAAGCTCACATTTTGCTGTAGCACCGCCAAGTAGGGGCCTAATACCTCGATAAGTTACTACAGCAGCTAGGTATGAACGCTTCTTCTCGATATTGCCAACCTTGACCTTTTAGTTTTCGCCTAGTTGGGCGATTAACCTGTGATGAATCAACCTATTACATTATCTTTAGAACAAGAATTTAGCCTTAGAACTTTTGCTGACCAAGTGCAGCAGATGTCTCGTGAACAAGCTCAAGAGTTTTTGCTCATGCTTTATAAGCAGATGATAATTCGGGAAACGACTTACCAAGAATTGCTCAAACATCAGTGGGAACTTGATTCCGACCCAACCTTGGGTTAAAGCGTACAAGCAAATATAGGAAGTATTGTAGATGTAGCAAGTTCGCTACTTGTTGTGTCAACCTTGGTGCGTAGGGGTAGTCTGTCTTAAACATCGCAATGAGCAACGGCAGACAACCTCAAACTCATTAACAGGGGCTTTCGACATGATCAAGAAGATTATCCTTAGAGAGTTGTAAAAAATAAATTATCCCAAATTTTGTATATTTGTAGGGGTGCAAAGCCTTGCACCCCTACGTATCATGTTGGACGCTGACGCGAACGCGCAGCATCCCGCAGGGATTTGGACAGGTTTCAAATCAACCGCCTCCATAAAATTCTTGAAGGGAATTGATCGGGCTAAAGGGGTGATGCCTGGCATCCTATCAACAAAATAAAATCCCCACACTGGAGGTAGGGACTACAGGATTACTCTAAGCAGCTATTAATACAAGTTTAGTTAAGGAACTTTTGATTGCTGCCATAAGATGAGTTTCAATTCAGAGTAGTAGCAAGCCCCATCACTAATTTGGTGTTCGTTGTCAGCTAGCCAATCATAAATTTGTGTAGCTTTTGCCAATGCCACTTTTTCTGAATGATAAAGCCGAGGTGTAGGGCAATAGGCTTGGCCATTGATGTGTATAGCTACAATCTGCCAATAATCGCTCTCTGGTACAACTTCTAAAAACCCGTTACTGTAAGGCTGGATTATTCCTATGTTCATCTACAACCATCAAACTTTAAAATAAAGACTACAACAAAGCCGATACCAGCTAGTTCTTGCGAGTCGAAGCTAGAATCATTAACAGGGGTTGCTACTGCATCCCCTGTTAATGATTGTGGGTTCCTAGTCAATGAAAATCTGAATTATTGGTCACTTTTTGGCTAGCTGTCTTAATGCTAGTTTGGGTTTGATGGTGAAAATCTTTGCCTCAAAACCAATATCAAAATAGTAAATTAGCAAAAACTAAAAATAATATGTGGGGAAGTGCCATAGTCGCGTATTTACATTATTTAAGCTTTATGTTGTGCTTTGGCGCTCTGGTGTTAGAAGCATTCAGTTTAAAAAAAGAATTGAGTTTAAATGAAGCTTGGAAAATTGTCATAGCTGATGCAGTGTATGGCATATCAGCAACTATTATTCTTACCACAGGTGTTTTACGTGTTATCTACTTTGGTAAAGGCACAGATTATTATTTAAGCAACCCAGTTTTCTACGCCAAAGTTGTGGTTTTTATTGTGGTAGGTTTGCTATCTCTCTATCCCACTTTTTCTTTCATTGGTTGGTTGAAAAGTCTCCAACAAGAGCAAGCACCCAAGCTGGAATTACTAAAACTAAATCGTCTAATCTGGCTAATTAGAATTGAACTGGTTGGCTTTACCCTAATTCCGTTATTGGCAGCAATAATGGCAAGAGGAATAGGCACAAACTAGGGTAAATTAATCATCAGTCAGTAATGCTGCACAAGTGATTACCCAACATGGCGGTGCTAATTGCAGCGATCGCAGACTGATATGTGAACTCATATAAAATTAATATGTATCGATTTAGACAATTTATCTGGCGTTGCACCCTGGTAGTCTTTCTAGCATTGACTATATATGTGTTGGGAACTGCAAACATATATGGATGGGGTGTAGAAGAAGCACACGCACTGCTACGTCAACATCATGAGTCCCCTGGTACATTGCGCTACCACTCGCAAGTATCTATCAAAGATGAATTTGGGTATGCTTGGCAGGTGCTATTGTTTAAACAAAATTACAACAATCCTGTCAAAGAATTAAGGTTACGCGTGGTGGGGTTTCCTGGTGTCGTTGAAATTGCTCATCCCCAACCATTGTTGATTGAGACAAAACTTGCTAAATTGCTTTTGGCATCAGATGTCTACGCTTTAACTGCACCCGCCCCAAATGTAGGTGAATATAACTTAACTGATATTTTACCCAAATTGCCAACCACCGATGCGCTCAAACTTCATGTGCCTACGTATAGTGGGAAGCCATTGGTTCTCAATATTCCCAACTCTGTAGTCACCGAGTGGCAATGGCTAGTGACAGAAATTGATTAACCCTAGCAACTAACAAAACTTCCAGGTTTGGGGGCTTTTGAAGCAGAGGCTTACTCAAAATGCTACATCTTCACAAAAAAAACCAAAGCCAGGGCGATGTTCTGTAGAAGCTGCAAAGCGATCGCCATTTCTAATATCTGCGATTTAACACTCACATTTTAATCCTACCGTGGTAGTTAGGCCATTTTATATTACTTTTATGGATATCTATTACCATCATTTTTGTTCATCTCAAAAAATAATTATATGTCTAAACTCTTTGCCGTTGTCGTAGCAACCGTTCCCGCGTATTATGAGTATAAAAAGGCTCACCCAGAACACGACCAAGATCAACTGGCTTGGTTTCATGAGCAACAAGAGAAGGGAATACTGTTGTGCTGCGGCCCGTTTTTTCCCCATGATGGAACGGGGCTGTGGGTGATTCAGGCGGAGAATGAGCAAGCGGCTCAAGCCATTGTTAACAGTAGTCCGCGTGTGCGGGATGGTATGTTAGCAGACTCTGCTAGAGTTGTGGAGTGGCAAGTTCACATTGGACATGAGCGTTTTCAAGGTGGTAAATAATTAACCTTTTTTGAATTATAGGACTTACGCAAGAGTTACGGAATAACGAACCACAGAGGCGCAGAGTACACGGAGAAATCAAAGTTTGAGAGATATTTGGCGTAAGTCCTAAATTAAAAATTTTGTTATGGATAATAATTTTGAGCAGAAAAAGAATACTTATAGCTCTGGCGCGATCGCTACGACATTTCAAGGTTAGCGATCGCCCGTATCTTATGAAGAACTCTAGGAGAGAGCCAAAATCGGAGCGGGTGATGCAACAACTACCGCGTAACTTAGCGAATCATTGCTGTGGTGATCGCATCTGTGGATGGGGAACGGTTGAGCCTTAAGGAGGTAGCGATTACAGCGTTTGTAAATGTATTTTATTACTTAAGATATTTTTCAGTTAAACAAACTTGTATTTAAGATTACAGTGCTTAAATACTAAATTTGTCGGTGATTATTTTTTCTGCCACCAAGGAGTAATCATGGTTTTAAATCAAAGTCAACGCGTTGTAGGCGTATTTACTCATCGTCGAGATGCAGAACAGGCACTACATGAATTGAGAGATTCTGGTTTGGCGATGGAGAAAGTATCTGTAGTTGTACAGAATGTAGACCGCAATCATGAGATTGCTGATGATGAAATTAAAGAGCCTACTGATGATAAAGCTGACGAAGGTGCAACAGTAGGAGGACTTTCAGGGGGTGCTGTTGGCGGTTTGACTGGTTTATTAGTAGGTCTTGGAACTTTAGCAATCCCTGGAGTCGGGCCAATAATGCTGGCTGGGGCAGCAGCAACTGCTTTGGTTACAACCCTTGTCGGAGCAAGTATTGGTGCTGCTACTGGGACTTTTGCTGGTGCATTAGTTGGTTGGGGAATGTCATCAGAGCAAGCTAAAACATATAACGAGCGAGTAGAGAATGGACACTATTTAATAATCGTGGATTGTACATCTTTAGAAATTGATAAAGTACAAGCAATTCTACAGCGTTGGGGTATTGAAGAGTTTGGCATTTACGAACATTTCAGCAGTGAACATGAAACTACAAATTATTTGACCACGACGGCTTCTGCTACTACCATTCCTAATAAAAGCGGGATGATGACCAAGTATGCTATTAATTATTTTAATCACATAGATAATGCTGAAGCGGCAATTAACGATATGCGTGCCGCAGATTTTCCAGTAAGCCAGATTTCCTTAATTAGTAAAGACTTTCCTCAACTATTTGGCTCAACAGATGTTACTTTAAGTGACCGCTTTGACGCTATGAGGCTAGGAATAGCAGATGATTGGGTACGCTTTTACAACGAGCAAATTGAGCAAGGCAATTACATACTTATCGTTAGTGGCACAGACAATGATCTTGAGCAGGCTAGCTTGATTCTGAGCAAGTATGGTGTTCAAGAGTGCCAAATTTATGACCCGATGTTAATTCGTTCTTAAAAGCTGGTGCTTGTGTTGATGCTGCACTGCGATCGCTAATATAAACTTCTACAATCTCACGGGTGTATGCGTCAATTGCAAGTTACACCCACTGGTTTTTGCTTTATGGCAAACTTATTCGAGGATATATTTTAATGCGATCGCCACAATTGGCAATTTGCACCCAATTCATGTTGTTCACACGCAATTTACGTGTTCTAAATAACAAATTAGCTTAATATCCTGTTGTTTCTTTAGATAGACGATAAAACTAATTAGCAAAGTTAAATTTTAATTACGCACTACCTCATGCTTAAACTTTCAAAGCTCTTAAAAATATTTTTTTGAGAGCTTTATTAAAATTAAAAGCAAGTAGATTGGGATAGTGGAATTATTGTTTAAGTATCTTGCCAATACTTGAAAAAGGAATGAAAAGCGATACTTCAGATAAGAATGTCTCTTAGCTGCTTATGATGGCATTGTCATTCCCTCCAAAGTGATGGGAGCATCCCAATTTTGCTTAAATCTTTTCCCTCACCCCCAGCCCCTCTCCCAAAGATGGGAGAGGGGAGACATAATTCTAGTTCCCCTTCTCCCAAAGATGGGAGAAGGGGTTAGGGGATGAGGGCGATCAAAGTTTTTGCACATTTGGGATGCTCCTAAAGTGATAGGTGTTAACGTATCACAAAATCTTTAATGTCTCGAAAAATGCAACAACAAATAGTTGCAGTCTTAAAATGTTTTAGGAGTATTGTATGCAGAAATCAAACAACCAAAAAGAATATTTCCTTAAGTATCTTTCCCTAGCGCCCGTTCTTGCTGTTCTTTCGGTATCAGTTGCCTTTTCTACCTGGGCGGTTTTTAATTACTTTATCCCAGACCTTCTCTTCCATCCTATGCCATAAGCTATAAGTCAGCCCGCCATAGGTTCAAACCTATGGCATTTTTAGAGTTACCAAATAGCATATATATTGTCATATAATGCTTTTGCAAGCGTATTTGCCTAATTAGACATCTCTAGAAATTAAATATACATTATCCAGAACCCTTGTAGAGACGTAGCAATGCTACGTCTCTACATTCATTTTTGGACTTTTTGCTATATTTATGTATTTATACTAGATAATTAGTATAAAACTATCTATTTTCCTGAGATAGTGTTTAGCGTAGGCATTGCTCCCAATTCTAAATAACTCTACCTTTAGATGGTTGCTTAATCGATTAAAAAGAAATTAGTTTACGTCTATAGCGGTAGTCTTTAACTGTCTAATTAAACAGTTTTTTCTGAAAAAGGTTACTGTATATTCAGGGTTTAGTCAGCAAAATGTTACGTTGATTTACAATTACCTTGCTTATTTTTAAGTCAGCTTGATTTTAAGTTTCTTGACTTTTTGGTTCATTATTCAAGCATTCTGATGCAAAATAATGTTTTTATTTCGTAATAATTACCATTAGCGATCGCTACATTTATAATGTTGTACCGAAAGCCAATAAACAAGTTGCAAAAATTCATCCAAAAACAGAGTTATTTACATATAGGGGTTTTCCTAGCAACTCTGTTGAGCATCATATTGTTCAGTTGGGTAGCACTCTCACAACAACCAGTTACCCTAAATCTGTTAATGACTGCCCCTGATGCCGAACCTTGGAGGCAGGGTTTAATTAGAGACTTCGAGGCTGAGAACCCAGGTATTCGCATTAACCTAGTTGAAGGGCCGAATGCCACAAATTTGCTCGAAGACCTATACACCTCATCTTTTATCTTGGGTGAATCCCCTTATGACCTGATTAATATGGATGTGATCTGGACATCCAAGTTTGCTGCTGCTGGATGGTTGCTACCTTTAGGCGATCGCATTTCTAAACAGGAGTTGGCAGCATTTTCATCCCAGGATGTAGAAGGGGGACGTTACCAAGACAAACTGTACCGCATTCCAGTGCGTTCCGATGTAGGAATGCTCTACTACCGAGAAGATTTAATCAAACAAGCAGGATTGCAACCGCCAGAAACCTTTGATGATTTGATGCGAATTTCCCAAGTTTTGCAAAAGAAAAAGCAGGTGAATTGGGGCTATGTTTGGCAGGGTCGCCAATATGAAGGACTTGTGGCGATGTTTGCGGAAGTCCTCAAAGGCTTTGGTGGTTTCTGGGTTAATCCTGACACCCTCGAAGTTGGACTAGATCGACCAGAAACATTACGAGCCATTGAATTTCTGCGTAGTACGGTTAAGGAAGGCGTTTCTCCTCCTGGAGTCACGACGTACCAGGAAGAAGATACCCGGCGCTTGTTTCAAAATGGTCAAGTAGCGTTTTTACGCAGTTGGCCTTATGCGTGGCCTTTAGCCCAGGCAGAAAATTCGCCAATCCGGGGCAAAATAGCGATTAAACCAATGGTTCACGCTCCTGGGCAGACGGGAGCGGCTTGTTTAGGGGGCTGGGGTTTAGGGATTGCTAAATCTTCTAAACATCCCGAAGAAGCTTGGAAAGCAATTCAGTATTTTACCAGCCGGGAAGCACAACGCCGATTTATTTTGACCGCAGGCTATGTACCAAGTCGCCGGGATTTGTTTACAGACCCAGAGATTGTTGCTAAATACCCCCACTATCCGCAATTATTGGAAGTCGTGGACAATGCAGTTTTACGTCCGCCCATCGCCCAATATGCTCAGACATCAGATATTTTACAGCGTTATCTTAGCGCCGCGTTATCTGGTCGGATGAATTCGGAACCAGCAATGCAAGCTGCTGCGGCGGAAACGCGGCGACTGCTGGGAGCGGGGGGCAGGGGGAGTTAGAAGTTAAAGCATTGGCTTAAAGACTTGTTCATCCACCTCGAATACTCATTAACGGAGTTCAAAGACTCATTAACGGAGTTCAAAGGCTCATTAACGGAGTTCAAAGGCTCATTAACGGAGTTCAAAGGCTCATTAACGGAGTTCAAAGGCTCATTAACGGAGTTCAAAGGCTCATTAACGGAGTTCAAAGACTCATTAACGGAGTTCAAAGGCTCATTAACGGAGTTCAAAGACTCATTAACGGAGTTCAAAGACTCATTAACGGAGTTCAAAGGCTCATTAACAGGGTTAAAAATCCCCAATGCCCAATTCTCAATGCCCAATAATCAATGACAAATGACAAATGACAAATGACAAATGACAAATAACAAATGACAAATGACAAATGACAAATTTAAATACACTCAGAAGTCGAGAACAACAGACAGCATGGATTTTATTAACACCAGCATTGCTGCTGCTGTTGTTTGTATTTGCCTACCCGATTTTACGAGCATTTTGGTTAAGCGTATTTACTAGAAATCTGGGAACAGAATTACAACCTGTATTCTCTGGTTTGGACAATTATGTGCGGATGGCGGGAGATGGCCGTTTCTGGCAGAGTTTGTGGGCGACGACCGTGTTCACAACAGCATCCGTAATCTCAGAACTATTCCTAGGACTGGGAGTTGCCCTAGTTCTCAATCAGGCGTTTTTTGGGCGGGGCATAGTGCGTACAACCGCCATTATCCCTTGGGCTTTGCCTACATCTTTGATTGGTCTGGCGTGGGCTTGGATTTTTAACGACCAGTTTGGGGTTGTGAATGATATTCTGCGGCGGTTGGGGCTGATTGAGACTGGCATTAATTGGTTAGGAGATCCAACGCTGGCGATGATAGCAGTGGTTTTTTGCTGATGTTTGGAAAACAACGCCATTTATCAGCATCTTGTTGCTAGCTGGGTTGCAGTCGATATCACAAGACCTTTATGAGGCTTACTCAGTCGATGGGGCAACTGCTTGGCAAAGCTTCCGCAATATTACCCTGCCATTGCTGCTGCCGCAAATCTTAATTGCGGTGCTATTTCGGTTTGCTCAAGCTTTCGGGATCTTCGACTTGATTGCTGTGATGACTGGGGGTGGCCCTGGTGGCGCTACAGAAGTGGTGTCATTGTATATTTATTCTACGGTGATGCGCTACTTAGATTTTGGTTATGGAGCAGCCCTGGTAGTGGTGACATTTTTAATATTAATTGCTGCGGTAGCGATCGCTAGTTTCTTACTGAACAAATACCGTGCCAAAACATCAGGAACCATTTAAGAAGTAGGGGGCAGGAGGCAGGGAGCTAGGGTGTTAACTTTGTACCTTGATATTTCAGACAAAATTGCAATAACAAGTTATCAAACAGAATTCAGGAGTCAGGAGCCAGAATGGGCTAAACGCCCCGCTACCGCTAACAGAATGAATTCTGCGCGACTGGCGGATAGCGCAGCGTAAAGCCTGCGGCATGGCTTCGCTTAGAGCGAGTACTCGATAGCGCAGCGTTAGCGAGTATTTTCGAGTCGCGTCTGAATAAATGGGTTTAAGACCCCCACCAAATTGAAAATTTGGTGGTCTACAATGAGTGGCGGGTCTGAATCCCCCACTCATTGATTCTGACTCCTGTTAGCGGTAGCGGGGCGTTTAGCCCATTCTGGCTTCTGAATTCTTCTTCAATAACGGTCTTCTTTCTGCTAGCAACAGCACATTAGTAAGAATAGGAGAAAAACTCAAAAGGCTTCGCAGTCTATCCCAGTGTGCTAGTTAAAGTAGGCTCCTACCCTTCAAACTATAATCAGAGGTAATATAGGGATACTCTTGAGAAGTGAGATGTCGTATGACTACTCGGATAGAAGTTGAATTGGCTATCAAACAATTACCAGAGAATGAAGTTCGTAATCTGGCAAAGTGGCTTCAAGAATATCTTGATGAGATGTGGGATAGGCAGATTGAAATGGACTTAGCATCAGGAAAATTAGATCGTCTCATTGCTCAAGCAGAAGAGGACATTGCAGCAAACAACGTGAGGGATCTGGATGAAGTCCTTTACGACGACTGATTTTTGGAAAGCGTAGCGATAGGTAGATCGAAGATTAGCAGCTATCTCGAAAAACAGACAGCATTGCCAGTTAACCAAAGCTAACAGCACTACAAAGAAGATTTTTAACTGCTTTCAAAAAGAAAAATCGTATTTTCCACATCGAATGAGGACACAGAATTTGCATGAACTTTTTTGGGCGATTTTCCCACAAAGTCAACACCTTAGCAGGGGCAGGGGAAGAAAGAGTTTTTACATTTGTGCATACATAGACCATTACATAATCAATCGGACATGATATAACTCATGAGTTCTCGACAAGCAGTTCCAACGACTCCAAAACCAAAAGGGGAAAGCAAGTTTTCTTTTAAAAAAATCTTGCTGCCCATAATAGTTGTATTAATAGTGCTATTCAGCTTATCCCCAGCTTTATGGCAATTGCTGACCTCGTTTAAGGTGAATGAGGATATTGCCGCCGTTCCTACTGTCTATTTCCCCACACGATTCACTTTCAATCACTACATTGAGTTATTTACTCGTCGTCCATTTTGGCGCTACATCTTCAACAGTGCCTTTGTGTCGATTACTTCCACAGCTGTATCTTTAGCGATCGGCGCACCTGCGGCTTATGCCCTCGCACGGTTACGCCCTTGGGGTGAAAAAGCTATCCTCGCTAGCGTTCTAATTGTTACCTTATTTCCTGGAATTCTCTTGTTCTTAGGATTGTTAGAAATTATCCAAGCGCTTAAACTCGGCAACAATTATCTGGCGCTGATTATACCCTATACTGCGATCAATTTGCCGCTAACAATTTTAGTACTTAGAAGCTTTTTTCAACAATTGCCAAAAGATTTGGAAGATTCTGCTAGAGTCGATGGCTACAACACTTTTCAACTACTGTGGCAAATCGTGCTACCTATGACCCTTCCCGCCTTGGTGACTACTGGAATCCTCACCTTTATTTTTGCTTGGAACGAGTTTATTTTCGCTCTCACGTTTATGACGCGTGAAGAGTTGAAGACAATTCCCGTTGCTGCGGCTCAATTGGGTGGTGCGACAATATATGAAATTCCCTACGGCCCGATCGCTGCTGCTACTGTCGTGGGCACGTTACCCTTGATTTTACTAGTTTTGTTTTTCCAACGCCGGATTGTCCAAGGTCTTACGGCTGGTGCTGTCAAGGGATAAGGGGAAGCAGAGGGGAGAATAATAATTTCTGACAAATGACCAATGACCAATGACAAATGACAAATGAAAAATGGCTAAACTTGAACTCACAAACTTAAACAAAACCTACAATCCTAAAGTCGTCCCCGTCAAAGACGTTAGTTTAACTGTAGATAACCATGAGTTTCTCACTTTACTTGGCCCTTCTGGCTGTGGCAAATCTACCGTACTGCGAATGATTGCGGGTCTTGAAGAACCTACTCGCGGTCAAATCAAAATTGGGGAAGTGGATGTTACCTATAAACGAGCAAGCGATCGCAACATTGCAATGGTATTTCAAAGCTATGCACTCTATCCTCACATGACGGTGTACGAAAACCTCGCTTCTGGACTGAAGCTGAAAAAAGTACCACCGACAGAAATTAAACAGCGAGTGGCAGAAGTGGCAGAAGTTTTAGGATTAGCAGAGTTAATGAACCGTAAGCCTGGCCAAATGTCTGGAGGTCAACGGCAACGGGTTGCTGTTGGTCGTGCTTTGGTGCGTAATGCCGATGTCTACCTGTTGGATGAACCTTTAAGTAACCTGGATGCATTATTGCGGGAAAGAGTCCGAGCCGATATCAAGCAAATTTTTGCAGCCCAAAAAGTGCCAGTTGTCTACGTCACCCACGACCAAACCGAAGCGATGACGCTCTCTACGAAAGTTGCATTGCTCAACGATGGTTATGTTCAGCAACTTGATCCACCTGATCGCATTTATAACCATCCAGCTAATCTATTTGTGGCTGGATTTGTTGGTAGTCCGCAAATGAATTTACTAACTTTACCTTGTAAGGGACAATATGCGATCGCGGGTAACTTCCAAGTACTTCTCCCAGATATACCAACAGTACCACCGCAGATTGTTTTGGGAATCCGCCCAGAAGATGTCCGCATTGCTCAACCAGGTGATATCCAAACTATTCAAGGGCGAGTGTTTTTAGTAGAAAACTTGGGTATGCACCATTTGGTCAGTGTCAAAATTGAGGGTTCACAAACCGGAGCGATTACGGTACGTGCTTTGTTGCCAACAGACCAAAATTGGAATGGCGAGGATATTACATTAGCATTACCCCCTGAAGATATTCACTGGTTTGATGTTCAATCTGGCCATGCTCTTGTTAAAAGACAAACGAATTCGGATTTTTAGCCGCCGATTGGTGTAACATCTGCGCCTTCAAAAGCAGTATTAATTCCGATTTCTCGCCAATGCTGAAATTCTTCGCGTTCAACCGTCCGTCTTTGCTCCCACAGGCTGTAAGCATCCAAGCCAAGCATCAACCGTAGTGGTGGATTCTCCGATTCGACAACTTGAATGATTGCAAGTGCCGCCTTTTTTGGGTCGCCTGGCTGTTTGCCGTTGCCGCCGTAAAGATATTCTCTCAGTGGCTCAATCACCCCTTTGTAATCATCAATTTCCGTTTCGGGTTGCATATTGGCATCTCCTGCGAAGTTCGTGCGAAACGCGCCCGGCTCGACAATCGTCACATTAATGCCCAGAGGTTTTACTTCATCGCGCAAGCCTTCAGCAAAACCTTCAACCGCAAATTTCGTCGCGCAGTAAAGTGCAAATCCGCCAATTGAAACCAAACCGCCAATTGAGGTAATATTCAAAATGTGACCCGATTTCTGTTCACGCATTACGGGCAAGACTTCGCGCGTCATTTCTATTACGCCAAAGCAGTTAACTTCAAACTGTTTTCTTATTTGCTCAGATGAAAATCCTTCCAATGCACCAAGAGAACCAATTCCTGCATTGTTAACGAGAACATCAATACGCCCGAAGCGTTCGACAGCAGCTTTGACAGCAGCACGCCGCTCTTCGGCATTTGTTACGTCCAGCCGAATGGCAATTGCGTTTTCTTGATTTGCTTGTACCAATTCTGCTACTTGTTCAGGTTTCCGCGCTGTCAGCACAACTTTGTCACCGCGCTCTAAAACTGCTGACGCTAGCGAGCGACCGAATCCGGTTGACGTTCCGGTTATCAAATAAACTTTGCTCATGAAACTTAAAAAAGTTGATATATTCTAAATTAGTATAAATACTGATATTGCCAAATTCAATTAACCGAAGGTTAAGCATCCAGTATCTACCTGCAAAAACAAGCTTTCCAAAACCACGTACCAAAGAACCGTGTGGGTTTCTGGAAAAAACTGGGCCATGTTTGATATATTATTGTGGACTATATGTCACACTCAAGCCGATATCAATCTCAAACAAAAAATGCAAGGAACCCAACTTTCTTTTTTTCCTAACGAGGAAAACTACTCTACAACAAAGCAAAAAAAACCAAAATTAGGACGTTATGAACGTATCAAACGAGAACTAGATCAAAATAACTCCGATCCATATAAAATATTCATTGATGTTGATTCTGTGCCAAAATCACCATTTAATTACACCTTTATGGATCTGTTTTGTGGAGCAGGAGGCATAACACAAGGACTAGTTCAAGCTGGATTTAAACCCTTAGCTAGCGTTGAAATCAACCCAATTGCTTCTGCTACCCATAAAAAGAACTTTCCACAATGTCATCACTTTTGTGGAGATATCGAACAATTTGATTCCCGTAATTGGCTACAAGAAATCGGTTTACCTGAAGTAAATCTTATTATAGGCGGCCCACCATGTCAGGGTTTCTCGGTAGCAGGAAAACGTGACCATAAAGATCCCCGCAATCGTTTATTTTATGAATTTGTGCGTGTTGTCTCAGAAATACGTCCTTGGTACGTTGTTATGGAAAATGTTCCAGGCATTCTGACTATACAAAACGGAGATGTAAAAAAAGCAATCATTGAAGCGTTTCAATCTATTGGTTATCCTAATATATCTGTTGCAATTCTTGAATCTGCTGCCTATGGAGTGCCACAAATTCGACCAAGAGCGATCTTTATAGCTAACAGATTTGGTATGCCAAATCCCTATCCCAAAGCTAAGTTGTTACCTGAAGAATATAAACCTATTGAATCAGCTATTTCCGAATTTACCAGCATATACCCCAATACCAGAGATAAACCATCAATGGACTAAGCATTCACCTGAGTATATGGAGCGAATTGCTAAAGTTCCTCCAGGTGGTTCTTTATATACAAAATACGTTGATGCTTTCAAACGGCAATATCCTGGTAAACCAAGTATGACCGTTAAAGAGAATCACGGTGGTACTCATATTCATCCGTATCTAAATCGTGTTATTTCAGCGCGTGAAATGGCAAGATTACAAACATTTCCAGATTCATTTATTTTTGAAGGTTCTATGAAAAAAGCTATGTGGCAAATTGGAAATGCTGTACCGCCAAGTTTAGCGGAGTGCATTGGCTACGCACTTATTCCTTATCTAAGTGATATTGCTCTTAATACTAAAAATAAAGTTAATCCTAGTCATCCTGAACAAGCTGGGCTAGTTTTTGATTAAGAGCATTGCGCCAAAGATCAAAATTATACCAGCCACATCCTATGCAGCCTTCCTCAGCTTCAGCACCCCGTTGATGTATAGAAGGCCAATCTTTACCTCCTTGATACCAAAACTGAATTCCAAAAGGTGTACCTCGGTTGCCATTTTTGATACAGCGTTCGCAACTTCTGGATTTTAAAAGATTGTGATTGCCAAATGAATCTTTCTTAAGTAATTGAAACTTTTTCTTAATTTCTGTTTCACTCATAGACGCAAGATGTGGTGGCTCACTTTCACCCCAGCGTTCCATTGGGAATCTATGATCAATAACTAACTCATGCTTCTCTCTTTGTCTCTGTTCTATTGCATCTGTATATGAATAAACTTGGAGAATTCTTAGGGCTAAAGACGCTGGTATATTAGATGCAGAATTAGCTGATTTTATCTCTCCTATCCATCGATCTCCTAGTCGCATCTGCTGGCAAGTAGGACAGTAATCTCTTTTTGTTTCAATTACCAAACCAGGACGGCTTCTGGTTCCGCGTTCTAACCCCTGTATACCTCCACCACCAGCATACTGATTTGAACCTATATTTTTTCCTTCACACTCCCTACAATGCCATTTTTGATCTGATAAAAGTTTAAAGACTTGTAGTTGAGTTGAGTCTTTTCTAAACTGAGACTGAATTGTCTCTACTAAATTTTTGTTGTTGCTCACTGTATCTTATCCGCTTCGATTTCCAGATTTTCAAGAAGAAGGGAAACACTTATGCCCAAACCACCTGCAAGGCTTACAAGAGCTGTGAGGGAAGGATTTCTGACTCCGCGTTCCACACCAGATATATAAGTACGGTCTAAGTTAGAGCGTAATCCTAGTTCTTCTTGAGAAATTCCCAGTTCTGTTCTATGTTGTCTTACAAGATAACCTAAAGCACTAAGAATCTTTGGTTTCGATTCATTCATAGTCCCGATTGTTATCGTTGACGGACTATCAGTCTACGGACGATGTGTCACATCACCAGCAGTTACCTATGAAATTTGTAGAAAATGTATTAACTAAAGGACTAAAGTCCTTACTACAAACCTCCAAAATTAACTTGGCAAACTAGTAGAGGCGCACAGATTTTCGTCCCTAAGCTTAAAATGTTGATAACTATTTTCATAATGAGAATTGCTGAGAAAAACCCTAAAGATTAGGTGATTCCGCTATGATTAGCAAAGTTTTAGCAAATAGGATTTATGGATAACGATTTACTGGCTTTCTTTGTAGGTGCTGGGTTACTCGTCCTGTATCTCATTTTTTCTGCATTGACTGAAATGGGGACTAAATTACCTTGGAAGAAATAAGCTGGTAGGGCGATAAAGTTGCTAAAAATTTACATTTTTCAACCTAATTGGGCTTGGAAAAAGGAACAAACATCCTTTAGGCTGAGTTAATATACTTATTGTTGAAGAGTGTGCCAAATGCGCGATCCACAAAAAAACCACATTAAAATCGAGCCGGCAACCCTCGTTTTGATTGTGTCTCTCCTAATACTCTTGCCTCTGCTGTTTGTTGGTTTTTTATCGCAGTGAAACCAGGCGGGAATACTCAACACATATATTATTCTGACGTTTTTCACAAGATGCAAACGAGCCGCACTTTGTATTGTCGTGCCATCTTAACCCAAGTTCCTGAATTGTTAATGCATGGGCTGGCAATGCCATTGCATCGACTGACAATAACTAAAATCTTTTAGGACTTACGCAAGAGTTACGGAATAACGAACCACAGAGGCGCAGAGTACACGGAGAAATCAGAGTTTGAGAGATATTTTGCGTAAGTCCTATCTTTGTAGAGACGCGGAATTTTGCGTCTCTACATTCTTTTCCACCAGATATTTAATTTTTTCTGGTGTGTTACGCGACTGTTAACGCACCTAACTACGCAAAAGTTACTTCGGTAAAACCTGCCGCAGTGCTGCTAAAAGTTGGTCAACACTTTCTTTACGACTATTAAAGCCCATCAATCCAACGCGCCAGACTTTACCCGCGAGTTCGCCAAGTCCACCGCCAATTTCAATATTATATTCATTGAGTAACTGCCGAGCGATCGCTTTCCCATCTACCCCTGCTGGAATGCGGACAGTAGTAAGCGTTGGCAATCTATACTCTTGCTCAACGTGCATACTCAATCCTAAATTTTCCAACCCTTCCCAGAGATATTCTACGTTCTTTTGATGCCGTTGCCAGGAATTTGCTAACCCCTCTTCTGCAAGCAAACGTAGTGCTTCTCGCAGTGCATAGTATAAATTGATAGGTGCTGTGTGGTGATAGGTGCGTTCAGCGCCCCAATACTTGCCTAGTAACAACATATCTAAATACCAGTTCGCAACCTTTGTTTGCCGATGTTGCAATTTCTCAACTGCACGCGCACTCATGGTAAAAGGAGAAGCACCAGGCGGGCAACCCAATCCTTTTTGGCTACAACTATAAGCTAAGTCAACTCCCCAAGCATCTAAAAACAAGGGGACACCACCCAAACTTGTGACTGTATCCACTAGCAGCAAAGTGCCAAATTCACGACACAAATCAGCGACTCCTTCCAATGGTTGACGTGCGCCAGTGGAGGTTTCAGCATGAACTAAAGCTAAAATAGCTGGACGATGAGTTTTTAAAGCAGTTTGCAGTTCATCGAGGTTAAAGACTTGTCCCCAAGGCTTGGTGATAGTTCGCACATCAGCGCCATAACGTCCAGCCATATCTACAAGACGATTACCAAAGTAACCCGCTACACCAATCAAAACTACATCACCGGGTTCAACAGCATTGGCGATGGTTGCTTCCATTGCGGCTGTTCCTGTACCACTGACTGCAATCGTGAGTGGGTTTTCTGTTTGCCATACGTAGCGCAGCAACGACTGAATTTCATCCATGAGTGCGAGAAAAGCTGGGTCAAGATGCCCAACAGGTGAGGTATTCATCGCCTGGAGAACTGTAGGATGGGCGTTGGATGGCCCTGGCCCCAACAGCAGACGAGATGGGATTTCTAGCGGTGTGAGTTGCAAGCGCCCAGAGTCGTTGATTGAAATTGTTTGCGTCATAGTTTATTTTCGCCTAGACGGTACTTACCGAATCATAGAGCGATCGCATCACCGATGTTTTAACAAATCTCTCATTTGCCAGAAGATGGGATTGCTGGAAAGTATTACTGTGATTAAGACAAATGTGTGAGAGTATACTTATTGACTTACCGGGAGACATAATTATGGTTTTTGCTGGCAAACGACCGAATAATTTAGGTATTAGCAACGGTAAATTAGCACCCTGCCCTAATTCCCCTAACTGCGTTTCTAGTCAGAGTACAGATGCAACCCCCAAAATTGCACCACTGACTTTTACGTCTTCTCCTGAAGCAGCGATCGCTAATCTTAAAAATATCATTCAGTCATTACCAAGAACCAAAATCATTACTGAAAGCCAAGATTATTTATATGCAGAATTTTAAAGTGCTTTAATGGGATTTGTAGATGATGTAGAATTCTATCTAGATCGCAATGCTAATGTCATCCAAGTGCGTTCAGCTTCCCGCTTAGGTCAGAGCGATTTAGGTGTTAATCGTCAACGAGTAGAGACGATTAGAACCAAATTAAAATAATTCGTAATTCGTAATTCGTAATTCGTAGTTCGTAATTGAGTTAGTAAGTAGTCTTGGCATGCTTGTCTGATTTGGTCTGCAACTACATCAGAATAGTTGCTAGTTTGAGAAACTAATGTGCTAATATCTATGATGGAAACTTGTGAAAACTATTTATTGACAAGTTCTAAGATTGCCATATTTTGGTTCTCCTAATCGTGCGTAGACTAATAACTAGACTAGACAATAAATTATATCGATAAATTACGAATTACGAATTAGTTAAAATTTGCGATCGCAATATTTGTGCAACTTAATTTATTTAAAAACTTTGACTCCCGACCCAGGCTGATAATTGCTATCGGAGTTGCTGGATTAGTTTCAGTAATCCTTCCATCTTGGCTGCACTTACCTACTCGCATTCTCTGTGCTTGGAACTCCGGCGCTGACTTTTTCTTAGCCATAACGTGGTGGAAAATGATCAAAGCTACCCCAGAAAAAATTCGTCGTTATGCTGAGAATGAATTTGAAGGACATTTGGCTATATTCATGCTGGTGATTGCTGCGGCTTGTGCCAGTGTTTTAGCCATTGGGTTTTTTACTAACTGATAAAAAAGAGTTGTCAAAAATTCTGCTTATCTTACATCTCATACTTTCAATTATGACCATTGTTGGTTCTTGGTTACTAGTGCATACGATGTTTGCAGTGCAATATGCACACAGCTATTACAAATATATTAGTCGTAATCATGGTGAAGAAATCACCGGAGGTTTAGATTTTCCTAATAATGACTATCCAGATTATTGGGAATTTTTATATTATTCTTTTGTAATTGGCATGACTAGCCAAGTTTCAGATGTGGAAACGAGATCGCGGGAGATGAGGCGCTTGACTCTGTTACATAGTATATTATCCTTCTTTTTCAATACCACAATTTTAGCTATGAGTATTAATATCATTGCATCGCTAATCTAAAAATTGCTTGACTCAGCCAAAAGTATGATTATTTATTTCTCTACTTAGAGAAAGAGGAAATTAGATTGCCAATTTTTTAGCATAAGCTTAAGTTGAAATAATCGGAGTAAGTTTATGCCTGATAACAAAATAGAAGAATTATCTGAAGATATCAAACAACAACTGCCTGAACACGCACAACAGATTTTCCTTGCAGCATTGAATGCTGCTCAAAAGGATGCTTTGAGTGAAGAAGGTGCGCGTGAAATAGCTTGGAATAGTGTAAAAAATGAATACGAACCAGGCAATGATGGCAAATGGCAGAGAAAGCCCGAAGACACTGCTATACATAATAAATCTGTTACATCTGGTGGAAATTAACTAAATTTCATCTGTGGATAACTATCTGATGTTAGGGGGTATTATAAAGATTTAAGGGGAATTTAATTCTCACAGCGCAGAGATGGAATTTCCCTTCTTTTTTCACAACTTATGCCAGAGATTGAAGAAGAATCCAGAAGTGAGAATTCAGGAGTCAGAACAAGAAAGTGGGGGATTCAGACCCGCCACTAATTGTAGACCACTAAATTTTTAATTTAGCGGGGGTGCAAAAATGCCCTTTATTCATTCGCCACTCGCACAGAATTCAATTCTGTTAGCGATAGCGGGGCGTTTAGCCCATTCTGGCTCCTGACTCCTGAATTCTGCTTTGATAAACATTTTTAATGTAATTTCTAGTTTGATTAATCGTTACCAATGAGATTAACGATCGCTGTAGCTAAATCCACCGGATCGACGGGTTTAGGTAGGTGTTTTTGAAATCCGGCTGCCATTGCTTGGTTATAATTAATTTCTCCGGCATAAGCTGTCAACGCGATCGCCGGAATTTGCCCGCCTTTGTCTGGCGGTAATTTTCTGATCTCGCGCAGTAACATATAGCCATCCATCACGGGCATTCCAATATCGCTTAAGAGAATATCTGGCTTTAATTGCACTAATGTTTTCAGCGCTTCATTTGCTGATTCAACTGCTGTCACGGTTGCGCCATATTGTTCTAGCGCAAAGCTAAAAAACTCTCGCACATCAGCTTGATCGTCTACAAGTAGTATTTGCACTCCCGCAAGTAGTGTGTCGTCAGTACTGATTTCTGCTTGAGAAACTTCACCACTACTTATTCGCTCAGAATTTTTCAGCAAAGGTATGCTGACTGTAAAGGTAGCCCCTTGTCCTTCTCCTGGACTATCTGCCTGAACTGTACCACCGTGAAGTTCTACTAGATGGCGCACAATTGCCAGTCCTAATCCCAGTCCGCCAAATACTCTGGTTGTTTTACCATCTGCTTGCCGGAAGTAATCAAAGACGTAGGGCAAAAATTCCGGGTTGATTCCTTTACCTGTATCAATTACCTGGATTTGGGCATTTAAGCCAACTTGCTCTAAACGCACTTCTACAAGTCCTTCTGTGGGTGTAAATTTAACGGCATTGGAAAGGAGATTCCACATCACTTGTTGCAAGCGATCGCTATCGCCGAGAACTTTGCCGATATCATTACTTAACACCGTCTGAATTTTAATTGATTTGGCTTCTGCTGCTAAACGCACCGTTTCTAATGCAGATGCGATCGCTACTTTCAAATCCACTGCATAGAGATTTAACCTGACCTTACCTTGTAAAATCCGCGAAACATCAAGTAAATCGCCAATCAATTGGGTTTGTAACTTGGCATTGCGCTCGATTGTTTCCAATGCCCGGATTCTAGTGGCTTCGTCGAACTTGCGGGTTCTGAGTAACTTTGCCCACCCTAAAATCGGATTCAAGGGAGTTCGCAGTTCATGGGAAAGGACAGCGAGAAATTCATCTTTAATCCGGTTGGCTGTTTCGGCTTGTGCCCTGGCAGTTTTTTCCGCTTCGTAAAGTTGAGCGCGAGCGATCGCTTGACCACACTGCTGTCCCAGTGTCAACATAAATCCCCGGTCTTCTTCGTTAAATATTTGGGCAGTAGTAAAACTTAATCCCAAAGCCCCAATTACTTTACCTTCTACTATCAAGGGAATGGAAGCCCAGGCATTATTCGCTATAACAGTCACAATATCTGCTAAGTCGGGATATCTAGCAATCATGGCTGCTAAATTTTCTAAAAAATCGGCTGCCCAGTTCTGACTGTCTCTGCTATTTGGTTAGGTGCTGCGATCGGAAAACTTGTCGAAGTATTTATGAGCGTTTGCGGATAGCCAATTGCTTGCACAACTTTTAGGGTAGTATTTCCTTCAGTAAGTAAGACAACGGAACCACCAGTAGCTTCCAAGGCGGTAATCCCTTGATTTACAACTACATCAGCCACTTGTTGGGGAGTTAGTGCTTCCGAGAAGGCAGCAGTTATTTTTTGTAAAAGTATCGTGCGATTGACAGACCTTTCAGCCGCCTGTTTTGCCCGTTGAGTTCTTGATAGAGTCTGGCGTTGTCGATGGCTGTGGCCGCCCGACGAGCAATATCTTCTGCTAAAGC
The DNA here is from genome assembly GCF_023734775.1 of Nostoc cf. commune SO-36. Classification (NCBI taxonomy): domain Bacteria; kingdom Bacillati; phylum Cyanobacteriota; class Cyanophyceae; order Nostocales; family Nostocaceae; genus Nostoc; species Nostoc commune. Next base: position 6,649,516 of record NZ_AP025732.1, read on the forward strand.
CAAATCTGTTTGTTGGTAGTACCGTCCCGACTCGGCTGTAAAAAAGGAGATTGCTCCAAATAATTGCCCACGAGAACGTACTGGAATCACCATTAGAGAACGAATACCCAGACTTTGCAGCAATTTTAGATGTTCGTTATCTTCAGCCATCTCTACCAGATGAGAATCAGATAATTCAAAGTAAAAGATAGATATTCCTAGCCTTAGCTGGCGTACAAGCTGTTTAGCTCTGGTTTTGGGTCGATAACGCCGTCGGATTTCGTCTAAAGTATTTAGTTTTGTGGGGTCGGCAATTGCGATCGCAATTTGTTTACTTGACCAATCTTGCTGGAAAACATCTACAATACACCAGTCAGCCAAGGTGGGAACTGCCAAATTTACCACATTTTCTAAGGCAATTTCATAATCTAAAGACGCAGCTAGTAAGGTGCTGGCTTCGACTAAAAAGTTTTGGGTTGCTTCAACTCGTTTGCGTTCACTAATATCCTCAATAATGCCCAATGCATACTTTGGTTGTCCGTTAGCATCCCAAACGGCTGATGAAGTTAAATTTACCCAAACTATAGAACCATCTTTGCGGATGTAGCGTTTCTCTAGGGAATAACCACTAATTTCTCGTGCCAAAACTCGCCGAGCATTTTCCCAATCAACTTCTAAGTCGTCAGGGTGGGTAATTTCCTGAAAGTTCATTTCAATTAGTTCTTCATGGCTATAGCCAGTAGTTTCGCACAGAGCCGAATTAATTTGCAGAAATTGTCCATCCAAGCCTACTAGAGCAATGCCCACAGCTGCCTGATTGAACATTGCTCGAAACTTTTCTTCACTTTCCCGCAAGGCTACTTCTGTTTGCTTTGCTACTGTCACATCTGCCAAAATAATCCCAATTCCTACGGTTTCACCCATTGCGTTTTTGACTGGGTAATAGTTGCCTAGCCAGTAGCCGTAACTTTTGAGTTTTCCCTTTGTCTCACCGCTAATTTCTACATTCAGCTGGGGTTCTCCAGTATCTAACACGCGCTGTAAGTGGATCTCAAACTCAGTAGCCATCGCTGGCAAAACTTCGCTAAATTTGCGTCCTAGATGTTCTTCGATGGTCAAACCGTTAATATCAGCGAAAACTTGATTAATTCGGATATATCGCCGTTCCCGATCTAAAAAGCATACGGCAACAGGAGCAGCTGCGAGTAGGGAATCTAAAAGAGATAGAGATTCGGCATAATGGATTAAAGCTTGGTGGATATCTCGATAAAGTCGGGCATTTTCCACCGCTAAAGCAGCACGATGGGTAATATCTGTTGCTAAAGTTAAGTCAGTGCGATCGTAGCGACGGTCTGATTCGGCGATAACAAAGCTAATGCAGCCGAGAACTTGTCCTTGGGCGATTAAGGGCACAATCATCAAAGACTTCATCCCCAATTGCCGAAAAAGCTCTAAGTGTTCCTGATTTTGAGTACTTGTTACTAATAGCGAGTCAGATACCTCTGAGATTAATTCGCTTTGCCCCGTTTGCAATACTTTATTAATTGCATTTGCACCCTTGCAATCTATTCCATATTGCTGAAGTTTACGCGCTAACTCCGCTTTCGATGAGTCTGCATGGGCAATAGGTAAGCGACGAATGGAACCATCTGCATTTAAAATATCAACGCAACACCAATCAGCCAGCTGGGGAACTGAGATTTTGGCGATCTGTTCTAAGGTTTGTTCATAATCTAGGGAAGTAGAGAGTAAACTACTAACTTGAGCAACATAACGGAATCTTTCTTCTGCTTGCTTGCGCTCTGTAATATTTACACCTACACAGGTGATACCATGAATGCTATTATTTACATCCCTTAGTGGTTCAACTAGCAAATCATAGTAACGGTCTTCTCCACGAATTGTTAGATAAACCTCTTCACGGGTTGCAATACCAGTCTCCATTACCTTCAGCTTAATTGCGCTCAATTGCTCTGCTACTAAGGCTGGAAATAATTCATTCATCAGACTTACCTAACAATTCCTCAGCAATATTTAGACCTTGAAGATTATGAATCCACTGATATCGCAAATCACGATCCTGCTGAAAGATCACGATATCTGAATTACTTAACGCTAATCGAAATCGCTCCTCACCAACTCTTAGCTTCTGTAGATTTTCATCAGCCCGCTTTTTAGCAGTCTTTAATGCCTCACATAAGATACTGACGAGCAATCCCTGTAATGCAAATAACCCAATTCGCGCAGAGTTTGATAAATCAAAACTTAGCTCATAAGCTGGAGGGAGAAAGAAGTAATTGCTCAGTAATGCAGACAACGAAGTTGCTAACAGCCCTGACTTCAAGCCACCATACCAACCACTCACCATTACAGCGCTAAAAAATAGCAGGAAAGGAGTTCCCCCCATTCTTAACCACGGGTCTAGCATCAGCATTAGCACTAATGCAAGAGCGACAATTAATACAACAATGCTGTAACGCGCTAATTGGGAATAATTAATATGGGCCATGAAAATGTTTTGGAATAAGCAATACTTATTGCAGAGGCTCTACATACCGTAAGCTAGTTTGTAAATTTTGGTAACTTATCCACGGATAGATTTTTATTTTGTTTTAAAAACCTCTTTTGCTAGAAGCGAATTCCTCAAAAATATTGTATGGTCAGGAAAAGTTATTGTTAATTGTATAAAAAGTATTTAAAGATACTGTTTAATCGTCATTTATCACTATGTCATTGCGTACCGCCAAGGGCGGAACCCGTAGGGTACGGAGCAACGCGGAGTGAAGCAATTGCAAGGCTTTTAAGCGATTTACCTTTTGTAATATAGTTAGATTTATTTGTGCCTACCTACTTAAAGCAAAAACCATAGCTTTTTCGCAGTAGTCAATAAAATTGGCTCAGATTTATGAAACAGTTTTTTTTACAAAAATACTTGGTATAGGTACTTTTGTCTAGATTAGTTACTACCACAAAAAAAACTGTCATAATTACAATCAAGCAAACAATCACTTGAGAAATATATTAAAAATAGTGATTCAATAATTTCTCTCTGCTCAAGTATTAAATGCTATTAGAAATTGAAATATTTTTATGCAAGCAACAATTTCAAAAAACGTGAGATAGCTTTTTGATGTATTTTCTTCGTAAGTTATGGTTGAAATTGTTAGGTTTTATGTTGAAAATAACGGTATTTATTTTTGTAGTGTTGTCCATGTTTTATATTCTATTTTTCAAAGATTCTGGCACGTCTATGGTTTATATGCTTGGTGCAATAGTTTGTACACTACTATTAATAAATAATAAACTCTAATCTCTGGAACTACCCATATTAGAATCACCGGAGCATCTATCAATTTTAAATTCATTGAAAAGCAAGTTTAGAAAAGCAAGGGAGGAAGAAAAATTATTAGTAAATAGCTCTTTCTTCCCCTGCTCTCTGCGGTGAGAATATCTCAAAGTAACTTGAAGCCGAGGTTATTGAGGGCTTCACGTAAGCGATCGCGTCCTCTCAGTGATTCTACGGTTGCGATGCGTTGGGATGAGTGTTCTGACCAATCGCCAGCAATATTCATCTTTTGTTCAGTATAAAAGTCTTTGATGATTTCGTTGTAGTGAGCGATCGCTTCCTCTTGCTCTGCCAATTTATAGGTTTCACGGTGCAGCACGTCTGACTGGGGCAACCTTGGCTTAATCGCTGCTTCTACTTCCGGATTTGGATAGCCAACACACAGCCCAAATACAGCATACACAGAGGAGGGCAAATTCAATATCTCTGCTACTTCTTGGGGGCGATTCCTGATTCCACCGATATATACTGTTCCCAAACCGAGTGACTCGGCTGCTACTGTTGCGTTTTGCGCCGCCAAAGCTGCATCAACTGTTGCCATCGCAAACATTTCCAAATATTCCAGTGCATCATGAGATATGCCGCGACTATCAGCAACGTAACTTAGACGCGCCAAATCTGCCAACCAAACCAAGAATAAAGGCACTTGCTTAACATGTGCTTGGTTTCCTGCTAGCTTAGATAACTCCTCTTTGCGCTGTTCATCTTCTACTGCTACCACACTCCAGGTTTGCAAATTAGAAGAAGTAGACGCAGATTGGGCGGCTGCAATCAACAACTCCAAAGTTCCTGGTGGTAAAGAATCAGATAGATAAGACCGAATTGAACGGTGAGATAGTAGTGCTGTTAGAGAATCATTCCATTCAATTTGGGGATTGAAGGGAATTTCACCGTAGCGCGAGCGCAGAAGTTCTGTAGGATTAGTCATAATCAATTTCCAGATTTACATTTCAAAAGCTGTCAGATGTTTGATCAAAGAAGAATTCAGAACTCAGGAGTCAGCATTCAGTATAAATTCGAGTTTCAATGAGGGGTAGCGAGTCCGCCCACTCTGTAAAGAAGCAAGCTACACGCTGTGTCTAGTAGAGAGCATCTGAATATTGGCTAAAGTATTCTGACTTCTGAATTCTTATTCAAATTAGTATCAAAACATACAGCACTAATCTAGCAATTCGGGTTCTTCGCGTACAATTCTGTCGTAAAGAGGCTGGAAGCTGAACCACCCGCTTATATGTGACCCCACTTGAGTTTGTGTTAAACGAGCTGTTTCGTGTTTGATAATAGTAGGTCTACCCGCAGCTTCTGCCAGGAGTTGGCCTTGACACGATCGCTCCAAGCTAATATACCAAAAGGCAGCTTCATCTACTGTATGTCCTACAGTTAAAATACTGTGATTACGTAAAATTATGGCTTTGTTTGGCCCCAAGGCTTGCGCCAGTCGTTCACCTTCAGAAGTTTCTAAAACAACACCAGTGAAATCGTCAAACAGCGAATGTTCTTCATAAAAAGCACAAGAATCTTGAGTCAAAGGGTCAAGGAGACGACCTAAACTAGACCAAGCTTTACCATAAAGTGAATGGGCGTGAGCCGCCGCAATTACATCAGGTCTAGCTTCATGAATCTGAGAATGGATGGCGAAAGCAGCTCGGTTCACCTCAGCATTGCCTTCAACTACTTCACCTTCTTTGTTAACCAAGAGCAGGTCAGAAACTCGGATATGACCGAAGTATGTACCAAATGGATTGACCCAGAAATGGTCTGTAAACTCTGGATCGCGAGCTGTAATATGGCCTGCTATTCCCTCGCTAAACCCAAACTTTCCAAAAAGGCGAAAAGCGGCGGCGAGACGTTGCTTGCGGTGGAGGCGTTCGTCTTCAACTCGCTCGAATACAGGGGGTTGTGGTCTAATGTAGGACATATTCTATTTCTTCTTCTTTACAGGGGGCGTTGGAATATCCAGAGCGAAAAGATTTAACGCTGTGAGATTCTAGGATGAACTGGTGACGCAAAACACAACCAGTATCATTACCCAGGATATGGATGGATACAGATGCGCTCTGGGATGTGGTTTTAACGGCGTGGATATCACCATCTGGGGGTAAAAGGCGGTAGATATCCCCTGGTTGGAGCAATCGCACTTCAGTTACTTGTAATTGTGCGTGTCCTTCCGCTTCACCCACTATCTACACGGCGATAGACTGTTTCTTCTTGATTGCCTTTATATAAACCAATCAATCCCCAGGCTAGATGATCGTGGACAGGAGTTGTGGAACCTGGGGGAATCACCAAACTAAATACTGACAGAGAACGGTCTTTAGCGCGATAAAGCAACCACTGACCAATACCGCCACCCATCTTGCTTTCAGGATTCACTTGGGCAAACTTTTGGGGTAGCCATTCCTGTTGGGCAAGCAGTTCTTGAAAATAGGGTTCTAATCTAACGAGAGTTTGGGTGCGATCGTCAACAGTACTAGCGCTAATTTCCCGCACTGTTGCGACAAAGGATCGTACTTCCTGGCTCTCAATAAACCATTGGTCTTCTGGTAATGGTTCCAATATGGTGTGCGTCATCTATTAATTCCTCTGGTTAGGAGACGACTAAGATTAACTAAATTATTAATTTGTAATTCGTAGTTAAGAATTCAATTACGAATTACAAATTACGAATTATGAATTACGAATTATTTTAATGCCAGGATGAATCTTGAAGCCAAGTTGCTCAAGTTTGAGATTAGAAAGAGACTCCTTTAGAATAATAGTAAAGGGATATCGCTGGAAGACAGTAGCTTTACCTTGTGACAATAGCAGCCTAGCATGACTGATGCGTACTGGATACAAGGGTTGTTGGTTGGCATCGAGAATGAATACTTTAGTCATTCATTAAATTCCTTACGAATAAATGTTGTGAAGGACTACCAAAAATCAATCATTCAAATCTATAGGGTGAGTTAATAAGTACGACACTATCTTGATTTAATCTGTCACAGTGCTTTATGCTTCTGGCGAATTCACCCTATAAGTTGGATATTTTATAATATTTGGAACTCCCTAAGCGACAACAGTTGCTTAAAGGTCAACTCCAGTACTCTCGTCTTTACCGACTTATTAGGGATCTCCAAGGAATAAATTATCCAATATTGTGGGGTAGTCTCACAATCAGTAGTTGGATATTTTTTATTGGAAGTCTCTTAACTGTGATATTGGTTTAATAAATACTGTAATTCAGTCGAATAAGCGGTGAATTTACTACAAGCAGAAATTATCATATACAAATTTAAAAAGCAATAGGCTAGTTGGGGCGTACAGATGTACGCCCAGGCGTTAGGGGCGCACATCTGTACGCCCCTACCACTGCATTAAAACTACCGCAGAGATAATCATCTCTGCGGTAGTTTTAAGCTAACGATTATTAAAGTAGAACAAAAGGAGCCAAGCCTAGCTTAATTTGCTACATTCAGTTCTCTCCAATTCTAGAAAGTATTGAGAGTTCTTGGGCTAAGTTAACCCATCGCTGTACTACACTCAACATAAAATTAACCCGTTGCTCAAACTCTAGCTTTTTGATCAATGCAACAAATTCATCTGTTTCACCAGGTAGCTGATAGTCGGATGGCATTTGAATGACGCTTCCATTGTCCATTCCTTGTGCCAGCAGCAACCAAACATCTAATTTGGCATTGGGGCTTAGAGCATTATAGCCTTGGGTAATATTGTTAGCTGCACCATTAATAATGTCGCGTTGTGCTTGCAGTTGCTCTTCTTTAGACAAGTTCTGTATTTGGTCAAAGACTGCTTTAGCAAGACTTTCAACGCTTGAAGGAGGTGTCGGGTTTAGTTGCTCTTTAAGATCCAAGTAACCGAACCAAAGTAGGGCTAGCTGAGTATCTACATCAAAGCGTTGAAAAGTTTCTAAAGCTGGTCTTGTTGCTTCATCAACTGTGTAAGTCATAAAAAAGTCCAACTATCGTTTTGGCTATTTTGATTTCGTCAGTTTTTTAACTGAAAAAATTTGCTTTCAGTACTTCATATAACTTAACGAACAAATCCAGATAGATAACCCTACTTAGGGTAGGTATAAGACTCATTACATAGGACAGATATAGATAACTGAAGTTGCTAGTTACAAAAATGCCTGTTTTGGTGTATGGGAAAGTTAAGTAACGTCTGTGACTGTAAGCGATCGCTTGAAGGGATTCGTGATTATAATGCGATCGCGCTTCTACTGCTACGCTAAACTTAATGTCACCCCAAAACTTGCCCTCATGTCCGCCACCAAAGATTTTGACCTCCCAAAAGATGTAATATTTCCTCCAGGAGACTTATATAGTGACGAACCGCCCTTGGAAAGTGAATTACATCTACGCCAAATAATTCTGCTATTACAATGTTTGGAATTGTGGTGGCAAAATCGCAATGATTTTTATGCTGCGGGTAATCTGACAATTTACTACAGTCCCCGTCAGCGTAAGTCAGAAGACTTCCGGGGGCCAGATTTTTTTGTCGCCCTGGGGTGTGAACGCAAAGTTCGTAAAAGTTGGGTAGTATGGCAAGAAGATGGCAAATATCCCAATATCATTGTCGAGCTTCTGTCTGAATCCACAGCAGCGATTGACAAAGGTTTAAAAAAACAAATTTTTCAAGATATTTTTCGCACTCCCGAATACTTCTGGTTTGACCCAAATAATTTAGAATTTGCTGGGTTTATTTTAGTTGGGGGTACTTATCAACCCATAGAATCTAACCCTCAAGGTTGGTTGTGGAGTCAGCAACTAAGTTTGTATTTAGGTGTTCATGAAAATAAATTGCGTTATTTCACCCCAGAAGGGCAGCTAATTCCCACACCTGAAGAGCTTGCTCAACAACAGACGCAACGTGCCGAACAAGAAAAACAACGTGCTGAACAAGAAAAACAACGTGCTGAACAAGAAAAACAACGTGCTGAACAAGAAAAACAAAGAGCCGATCATTTAGCAGCAAAACTGCAAGAACTAAATATTGATCCAGAAAACTTTTGAAGAAGAATTCAGAAGTCAGAATTCAGGAGTCAGAATAAAGACGCTCGAATACTCGCTAACGCTACGCTATCGCGGACTCGCTCTAAGCGAAGCATCCCGAAGGGTATACGCTGCGCTATCCGCCACTCGTACAGAATTCATTCTGTTAGCGGTAGCGGGGCGTTTAGCCCCATTCTGACTCCTGACTCCTGAATTCTGTTCGATAAAAATTGATCATGCCTAAATTTTATAGGTAATGAATACACGAACTGGCAGTAAAACCAAAGCGCAAGTTTGGGTAGTGGAAAATGGTAAAATGCGATCGCGTTTAGACCAACTCACCACCGAAGAACCTTTAGAAATTCGCCTCGCCCCTTTTCAGAAGACGGTAGCTGTAACTATGCGGACACCAGGGGCAGATTTTGACCTCGCTGCTGGTTTCCTCTACAGTGAAGGAGTCGTTAACCACAGAGAAGATATCCGACGTATCAGCTACTGTGTGGATGAATTAGTAGATGGTGAGCAACGCCATAACATCGTCAATGTAGAACTGCGGGATGGGTTGATTCCAGACTTACAGCCTTTGGAGCGTCATTTTTATACTAGTAGCGCCTGTGGGGTGTGTGGTAAAGCTAGCCTTGAGGCTTTGCGTTTGCGGGGATGTCCAGTAATTCCTTCTGGCCCAACGATAACACCTGAAATCATCTATAGTTTGCCAGACAAACTCCGCGCTGCTCAAGGTATCTTCACAGCTACAGGAGGTTTGCACGCTGCGGCTACCTTTGATGCACAAGGACAATTGTTAAACCTGCGTGAGGATGTTGGGCGACACAATGCTTTGGATAAATTGATTGGTACAGCTTTGCTTAGTGACGAGTTACCTTTAAATAATTGTATTGTGTTGGTGAGCGGACGCTCTAGTTTTGAGATTTTGCAAAAGTCTACAACTGCTGGAGTTCCCATTGTCTGTTCTGTTTCCGCTCCCAGTAGTTTGGCGGTGTCTGTCGCCAAAGAATTCGGGATTACTTTAATTGGATTCCTGCGCGGAAAACGGTTCAATATTTACACTGGTTTGCAAAGAATAAATACTGCTTAAGAACCGAGATGTGATATGTTGCACACTTCAGGGCTACGGTGTACACACAAGTCCTAAAAACCTTGACTTTCCTCGTTGCATTCATTGAGTCTCTGACTCAATATCTAACTGGAGGCAGCAGCCCCTAAATCAGGCATTCCCATGCAGAGCATGGGAACGAGATCAAAGGTGCAGGGCGATGCATCAAAGGTGCAGGGCAATGCAACAAAGGTGCGGGGCAATGCATCAAAGGTGCGGGGCGATGCAACAAAGGCGCAGGGCGATGCAACAAAGGTGCAGGTCGATGCAACAAAAGTGCAGGTCGATGCATCAAAAGTGCAGGTCGATGCATCAAAAGTGCAGGTCGATGCATCAAAGGTGCAGATCAAGAGACTTGTGTATACACCGTAGGTTTATTTGTTAGAGGTGTTGTTTCTTAGACAAGTTTTTTAATATTCTGCATGGCTAAAGTAGGAGTAAACTACGACATAGTTTACTTGGTAATACTGAGCAATGTATAGAAATACTAAAAGATTTGCTGCTATTTTTCTCTTGGTGTTTTCTCTGATTGTTTCTATCAACTTTGCTGCGATCGCTCAAGATACTTCAGGTGTCCCTTCTGTGAATTTTGCATCGTCTCGCGCTTGTTATGTTCCTGCGACTCTCAGAACGGAACGAGTCATTGCTGATAACGATCGCAGCCAAGTTAAGATGGGCGATCGCATCAGGGTAAAAGTTAAAGGATTGTCAGCAGCAGCCACAAGTGCAACGCCTAAAGGCAATTCATTTGATCCTCGCCAATTAGTGTTGTACCTCAATGGCTATCAGCTACAGGAACTCCACGGAGAACCAGTTAGTATCATGGAGGAGGGTGAAAATCAAAAGCCAACTCTTAATAATGATTGGTTAGCCTTTAAGCTTGAACGTAATGATGTATCTGAAACTGCGTGGAATTCGCTGCTTGGTGGAACAACGAAACCCAGTATTGATGTCATAGTTGGGGTAGGCTGTCCCGGAAAAGTGGAGATTCCGGTGAGCGATCCTTTGTCACCTCCTCAATTAAAAATAGTTCTGTTCTCATGGCGATTTTGGCTGTGTCTGCTTCTCGTTATAGCTATTGTCTTGATATTTATTAGGTATGGGCGAGACAGCCTACGTAGCCCTGGAATAGAAGGAATTTACTCTAAAAAAGAAGTAATCAATGGTCAGGAAAGGTTGATTACAAAAGGATTTATGCCTGAAAAGGAAGCTCGTTCGGGAAACTGCTAAGTTTTTTCTGGGTTCAAAAGAAGAGTATAGAAATCCCTTCAGCCTCTCAATATCTCAACTCGCTTTCTGGACATTTCTAATTTTTTCTGCTTACCTAATTATCTATGGCATAACAGGAGATTACACCAATATTTTAACTGGACAGTCACTAGTTTTATTAGGAATTAACTCTGTAACTGCATTTGGTAGTTCCTTAATTGATGGGCATGGTAATGAAAAAGAAAGAAAAGGTAGTCAAGGCATTTCTAAAGGGTTTTTCACCGATATCTTATCGGATATTAATGGTGTAAACTTTCATCGGTTCCAAACATTTATTTGGACAGTTGGCATCGGACTATTTTTTGTTTGGGAGGTAATTAAAAATCTGGCAATGCCAGAATTTGATGATACACTTCTGACGCTACAAGGAATCAGTGCCGCAACATATCTTGGACTTAGAGGGCAAGAGCATCATGGGATGACAAAAGATCCAGAACCTATGTCTGGAGAAACCAACTTATCTCAAGAAGTGCTTACACCAGAAGACGATCGCACTGCAACTAATACTTTGCCAAGCTAATGAAAGAAGGTTTGTAGTCAGAACTTTACTTTAGTGCTTATACCAATTCTTTATGAAGTTGCATAGAATTAGATCCTCCCTAGACCCCCTTTTTAAGGGGGGAATTCAAAGTCCCCCTTAAAACAATACGGTTCAGTTAAGGCTAAAACTTTGTTATTCCAAGTCAATTTTTTAACGAACCGCCAAGGCGCAGAGGACGCAGAGAGAAGAAAGAGAAGGAAAAAATTGCTTAACTGAACTGTATTGCCCCTTAAAAAGGGGGATTTAGGGGGATCAAGATATCTGCAACTTCTCATTAAATTGGTATTAGAAAATAAGGATTCAAGCCCTGACTACGAACTTGTTAATATGGGCAATAATTTAAAATAATAGGATCAGCTAGATTTGCAATCATACATTGTATGGTAGTTTTGCACCCACTTTCAGATTTTATCGACTGCGATTTTGCCATCAGCAATTCATCTTGTAGCTATTGGTACGAAGGGCGTTGTCCGCAAAGTGGCAATCGCCTAAAATTACCCCGCACTTCAATGTCCGAAGCGATCGCTCACGGACTAATGCAACAACTTGCCAACAATGAATGTTATTCTCACGAAGGCAAGATGTATGGAATACTATTAGTTGAACTGCCTAATGGCGAACAACGGGTACTAAAAGCCTTCTCCGGTCTTTTGAATGGTTGTAGTGTAGTTGAGGGCTGGGTTCCACCAATTCCCGGAAGAGACGAAGTTGCTTTAGAGGAAGGCCGGACTTTGGCACAGTTGGAGGCGATTAAGCAAGAAATTATTACCTTGAAGCAACTGACTGAACGCCAGCAGTATGAAATCCTGTTTAATGACTTTGAGCAGCAGTTACAAGCAATGAGCGATCGCCATCGCCATTGCAAACATCAACGACAGGAAAAACGTCAGCAAATCTACAATACACTTACTCAAGAAGCACTCACGATTGCCCTTGAACAACTCGACGAAGAAAGTCGTCAGCAGGGAATTGAGCGGCGACAACTTAAACGCCAGCAAAATGCCGTATTACAGCCCTTACAACAGGTAATTGCAGCGACGGATGCGCGAATTAGCGAACTGAAACAACAGCGTAAAGCACTGTCTGGTCAATTGCAAGCTCAGATGCACGCTAGCTACAGCCTGACTAATTTTTCTGGGCGATCGCAATCATTACAGGAATTGATGCCAGGAGGTTCGCCCACCGGCACAGGAGACTGTTGTGCCCCAAAGTTGCTTCATTATGCGGCAACACATAATCTCAAACCATTGGCAATGGCAGAATTTTGGTGGGGTGCGTCTTCCGTAAATCAGGATAAAATTCAGGGAGAGTTTTACGGAGCGTGTGCCGAGCGCTGTCAGCCATTGATGGGGTTTTTGCTCTCAGGCTTAAAACCTATTTCAATCCCTAATAAGGATTTTAATACAACAACACATTCTCGTAACTCCAGTGTGTTTGACTCCGATGAAAAACGTTGTAATTTCCCAGCCTTCTCTCCTATTAAGAGAGAAATCCCTATTCTTTATGAAGATGAATGGCTGATTGCTGTAAACAAACCTGCTGGGTTACTTTCGATACCTGGCCGTTATCGCGATCGCCAAGATAGTGTTTTGAGTCGGTTACGTCATCTTTTACCAGATGGCATGGCGCTTGCATCTGTGCATCGCCTAGATCAAGAAACATCTGGTATTTTGTTGTTAGCACGCGATCGCCTTACCCATCGACAACTTAGCCAACAGTTTCAGCAACGCCAAGTTCACAAGGTTTATGAAGCCATACTTTTTGGCGCTGTGACAGTTGACGAAGGTGTGATTGATTTGCCATTGTGGGGAGATCCGGAAAATCGTCCTTATCAAAAAGTTGATTGGCAGCACGGTAAACCCTGCTTGACACACTTCCAAGTAATGGCGAGAGAAGGAGACTATACCCGCGTCCAATTTACGCCGCTCACAGGGCGAACTCATCAATTAAGGGTGCATGCGGCTGATACACGAGGACTTGGGGTAACTATTTTAGGCGATCGCCTTTATGGATGCTGTGCAGTTACTAGTCGATTACATCTCCACGCTAGAGAACTCCGCTTCAAGCATTTACAATTGAGACAAACGCTGCATTTACAAGCAAATACACCGTTTTAACTTAACGCCATATCCAGTTTCGCTATACCAGCGATCGCTCTCAGGGACTTCCAACTAAAAAAATACCCATCCTTGCGGGACGCTACGCGTAGCTTGCTTCCCCAAAGGGTACGCTTTGGTGAGCAGGGGGCGCTGGCGTTGCAGGGGAGAAAGCAATACAGTTCAGTTAAGCATTTCTTTCTTCTCTCTGTGTTCTCTGCGCCTCTGTGGTTCGAAAAAATTGACTTTAACAAAAAGTTTTAGCCTTAACTAAACCGTATTGGGATAGAAACAGATAAACACTAATGATTTACCTGTTTCCACCTGTGATTGTCTGATGTTAATACCTGGGAATTAAACGATTAGGCTTGTTGTATTTCTGGACGGCCATTTTCAACCACAAATGAAGCCCGTTTACTAATCGTGCCATTGGGGGTTGTGACGTTTGACATAACTAAATAATCTGACTTCCAGGTTGTGGGAGTCAGGGCACAGCGAACATATCCTCGTTGACCATTGAAGAACTTAATGTGTGGGTTATCGGGTAAGTAAGCTTCAACTGCGGGGGTAGTATCTGCTCCATCGCCACCAGAGCTAATTGAAGAACAGACAAATTCACTGCCAAGTGTGGCAGATTCTGGCCGATCAAAGTTAGCCTTCAGGTTCATTGCCCAGTGAGAATGCACATCACCTGCCAAGGATACTGGGTTAGAAGGCTTGCGCTGTCCGAGGAAAGCCATCAGGCGATCGCGCGAAGCCACATAACCATCCCATTTATCCATGCTGTAAGTTCCGCCAGGGCCTGGTGTCGTGTCCCGTTGAGCAATGGGTACTTGCTGCGCCAAAACATTCCACTTGGATTGTGAATTACTTAAACCATTAAATAACCAATCCTCCTGCGCCTTACCAGTAATCGTTGCCTTCGGATCTAAATTTTCTGGGCAACGTTCTTTGGTGCCATCACCACAGGGCTGATCGGTGCGATATTGGCGGGTATCTAGAACATGGAAGGTAGCTAAGTTACCAAAGGAGAGCCGACGATAAAGTTGCATATCGGGGCCAACAGGACGCGAGAAGGGTCGCAGTGGCATGTGTTCGTAGTAAACCTGATAAGCAATAGCTCGCCGTTGGAGGAAAATTGCCCGATCCTGATCTGGTTCAGTATCAACTTCTGAGATGTTGTTGGCGTAATTGTTTTCTACCTCGTGGTCATCCCAGGTAACAATCCAAGGAAAGGCTGCATGAGCTGCTTGCAGATTGGTATCGCTTTTATAGAGGGCGTAACGGTTGCGGTAATCTTCTAAGGTGAGAATTTCTGAACTATTGTGTTGTCTAGGGCCATTGTTGGAGATTCCCCCTTCATAGATGTAATCGCCAACATGCACTACTAAATCGAGGTCTTCCTGTGCTAGATATTTGTAGGCGGTATAGAATCCCTGTTGATAGTTTTGGCAGGAGACTAGACCAAAGTTAAATTTACTCAAATAGCTATTTGCTAGAGGCGCTGTCCGAGTACGACCAATGGGGCTAGAGTCTTGTCCAACAAGAAAACGATACCAGTACCAAGTATCAGATTGGAGTCCTTCTACTACAACTCTAACTGAGTGAGCTAGTTCTGGGGCTGCTAGTACCGTACCTCTAGAGACAATCCGTCTCATGTCGGGATCAGTTCCTATTTCCCAGCGAATTGGCACATTTACAGGTGGCATTCCACCTCCGTTTAAGGGTTCGGGAGCCAGACGAGTCCAGATCACTACGCTAGTAGAATAGGGTTCACCCGACGCTACGCCCAAGGTAAAAGGATAATTGGAAAATCTGCTTTTAGCGATCGCGCGTTGAGAAGAAAATTGATTAGCGATCGCTAAACCAGACAATGCTCCTGCACCGATAATTAAGTTGCGTCGTTTCATTCGACTGTGCAAGAACTGCTCAAAATTCCGGTAATTTACCATTCTCTACTCCTGACTAACAGGTAAGTTAAAGTACAGCAACAGCTAACACAAAGAAGGTAGGTTAATTGTAGGAAAACTTCGTAACTAGCTTCCTTACAAAATTAGGTTTTGATTCCTAATTTTTCTCTTAATATCAATGTGTTAGATGTTGTTTTGCCAGATAAAATCCTACTATTAAAAGATTAATTCTTGGCAAAGAAAGCATTAATATCAACTTAATCAAGGTTAGATTTTAACCTTTTTCATTGATACTACTTTTCTCTTCATCATCCAGCCAAGACTAGAAGCAAATAAAACGCCAATTAAAGGTGTAGATTCAGGTACTTGTCTATAAGAAACTCTCCCAGATATGGGTTCAGCATTTAGAGAAGTTCTAGAGTAAGCTGTAAAATCCTCACCAATAATTTCATAACTGATAGAACTGGAAGGATTAGCTTTATCATTAAAATGATAATCTAATGCCAAATATGTTTCTCCTGTTAAGGATGTGGTTGGAAAGACAACAGGGAAATTTGGGTAGTTGGCATCATCTTGTTCAGTGTAAACAGTAGAGTCGCCATCAAATTTGAAAGAGAGTGACTTAATGTTAGCTTCGGGATTATAGTCATTACTAAAGGTTGAGTCATCAAAGCTAAAAAAGCCATTTCCCTTAGTTACTGGGCTATCAACTGTGAAAGCGTAATTAAGAATTGCGGCAGATGCAGATTTGGCATCTACGGTAGCAAAACCTAAAGTAAGAGTAGCAGCAACCAATAATTTTGGAACCAATTTCATCTCAGTTTTCCTCACTATACACTTTTGTAAGCAATGCAACTACACTAAGTTAGGATACAGCCCTAATTTTGACTGCTTTGCAGCCATTGGACTTTACAGCTATTCGGATAAAAATAGCTTGTTTCTAACTCCCTTATTTTCTAAATGGGTATTCATAGCTGGTTAGAACAGCGATGAAAATCAATGATTTTTCTTGTTTCCAGAAAAAGAAACAAGTCTTCAATTATTTTGAGACACCTTATTTTAGAATCCTGAGTTTAAGCTAACTTTAATTAAAGGTAAAAATAAAATATAATTTAAGTTTGCTAATAAATTAAGTTAGTCGAGAAACAAGTCATTTTTATCGAACAGAATTCAGGAGTCAGGAGTCAGAATTCAGAATGAATTCTGTACGACTCTAAAACTGGATTTCAAAGCCTCTCTCCATTTCGGGGAGAGGTTTGGAAAGGGGTAAAAAGCACAGTTCGGATGAGATTTTTAATGTATCTGCTATCCATGTAAAGACGCGTTAGCGCAGACTTAAAAAGTACAATTTTGCGTATTTACACACTCAAACTCACCGCTAATATAAACCTAACTGAACCGTATTATATCTACTCATCGATAGATATCTTGCAAAAGTCTCTAATACCCAACCCTTAATCTCTTCCTCGCTTGCAGGGTTACGGTGTACACACAAGTCGAAAAAATCTCAATTTCCCATTTCTCTGGTTTATCGAACAGAATTCAGGAGTCAGGAGTCAGGAGTCAGAATTCAGAATTCAGAATTCAGAATTCAGAATTCAGAATTCAGAATGAATTCTGTGCGAGTGGCGGAAAGCGAGTCTTGTCTGCGACACGCTACGCGAACAAGCGTCTTCATTCGGGAGCATCCCAATTTTGCAAATTTACCAAATTAGAACTAGTCATTGCGAATGGAGCAAAGCGGAATGAAGCAATCGCAGCCGCTAGACTTTGCGATTGCAACTCTTAGAGACGCTCCGCGTAGCTTGCTTCCCCGAAGGGGTACGCTTCATTTCATTACGCTCGCAATGACAAAATATGTTTTTACACATTTGGGATGCTCCCTCTTTATTCTGACTCCTGAATTCTGACTTCTGAATTCTTCTTCAATTATTGTTCTATCATTTTGAAGAATCGGGTAAAGTAATCTGGAAAAGTCTTCGCTGTACAGCCAGGATCTTTAATTACAATCCCTGGAACCTTTAAACCAGTGACAGCAAAAGCCATCGCCATTCGATGATCGTGATAAGTTTCAATCGCCGCCGGGGTAATGGGGCCAGGCTCAATTCTCAGTCTATCTGCGAATTCTTCAACCTTGACTCCTAGCCGACGCAACTCTGTAACAACAGCTTTAATCCGATCGGTTTCCTTATATCGAATATGTTCTACGTTACGAATAGTAATCGGTGAACTGGCAAAAGGCGCGATCGCTCCTAATGTTTGCACTAAATCCGATATATCATTCATATCAATGTCGATGCCTTGCAATTGCTTTGGCCCCGTCACTTCGGTGTAATCATCCGAATCCTTAATTTGGCAACCCATCTGTTCTAAAACATTCAGCCACAAAATATCACCCTGACAGGATTGTTTGGTCAAATGTTTGACTCGCACTCGTCCACCCGTGACGGCGGCGGCAGCAAAAAAGTAAGAGGCATTTGACGCATCAGGTTCTACTGTATAATGTCGAGCTTGGTAACGTTGACCGGCTTTGATCTGAAACTGATTATCGCCGATTTGAATCACTTCCACCCCAAAATCTGCCATCAGACGACAGGTCATTTTGACGTAAGATTGAGAAACTAATGTCCCCTCAACTTCAATGCTCGTATCTTGTTGAGCATAAGGCGCAATCATCAGCAATGCCGAAAGTTGCTGACTTGTTTGGTTAGCTTTCAACCGAAAATTTCCACCAGCGAATCCCTGGCTATAGACGGTGTAGGGCATAAACCCAGAGTTTCCCTCAAAGTTAACGGTTGCTCCACCCGTTTGCAGCACCGTCAGCATGTCACCCATCGGCCGTTCTCGCATTCGGGGAACGCCATCTAAACGATATTCGCCGTTCCCCAGTGCCACCAGCGCCGATATAAACCGTGCTGCTGTACCTGCCAAACCCACAAATAAATCTGCCTGTTTAGCTGGAATGTCGCCTCCCCTTCCCGCCACTTGAATCTGTGCCAGATGAGGATTTAGCGTAATAGGAATGCCCAATTGCTCTACGCATTTGGCAAAATACTCGCTATCTTCACTAAATAAAGCATTTTCTAAAATGGAATCACCTTGCGCCAAAGCAGCGACAAGCAGCGCCCGATTGGTAAGACTTTTAGAACCGGGAATTTCTACTGTGGCATCTACTGGCCGATTTAGAGCAGGAATTTCAATGGTATCCACTTTAGACCTCTACGTAGGCGGTTAGCTACAACTTTATATATTCCCATATCTTGAGCAAAAGGGGCAGGGGAGTCAGGGGGAGCAAAGAGAAAGTTTTAGTAATTTTTACTATCTGAATATAGGGTGTAATCTGACTGTGCTTTTGGGAATACTTGATTTATTCACCTGATTAATTTAGAACTCAGGCATTATCAATATGAAATGGACGACCTTCAAATTGCTGGGCAAATACAAATAGAACCTAAAGGAATAAAACACCTTGTGACAATTTGTGAAATTCGTGGCATTGGCGGTAAATATAATTTATTCTTGCCTAATGATGATGAAAAAATAATTGTTCTCAATCGAGAAATACCTGTAAAATATACCATTTTGCAGGTAAAAGATGCAGCGAGAACAGTATTTTTAGGAGCATTGATTAGCCTCTCTGAAAAAGGGGCGCAATTGCGTAGACGCCCAGCGTCTTGTCAGCAGACATCGCCACATTCTTTATAACTCTTGAGTAATCTCAAACTGAAGTTATTAATTGAAGCAGAACCGTCTATAGAAGAAGAACACATCTATGACAAGGTGATTCAACAGTCTCATGTTGATTAGCATCTTTTTGTGCTTCGGTTTACAGATGTTCCCCCAAAAGCGATGTCTGACGACAAGCCGCTAGGCGTCTACGCAATTCTTAATGCACTGCGTCAGCCTGGGTGAGATTAGAGCATCAATATTGAAATGGTAACAAAGGGAGGTGTATGTAAACAGGGTCAACCGAAAAAGTAGGTAGTCTAAGATTTTTTAAAACAGTAACAATTGTTGCTGATGCAACCAAGCGATCGCGCTAAGATTTTGGACTTAAGCCCGATCTAACTCCAATAACTCGTAACTTTCAACGAATAATTAATAATTCGTAATTTCTGCTATGAAGCAACTCACTTGAGTTCTGGAGTTAAAAATATGATTTCTTCTAAAACTGAGATTTAATTACATCCCAAGAACAAATGACAAACGTAAACAAATTTCAAAGACTAGTAGAACTTGCAAATGATTATGGAATTATTTGCCAGCCAACACCAGAAGAATGCTTAATTGCATCCTTGCCTGGAGAGGATGATTTCTTATTAGCTTTTACTTGGTCTGGTACAGTTGAAGGAGAGCCGCCAGAGCATGAATTAATCGCAATTAGCGTACAGGATATAGTCAAAGAAGTTACCGTTGCAGCTTGGCAGATTCCTTTTTATTTATTCGGAAACGTTTTAAGACAAGCTCAAATGCTTGTCGCTGCCCACAAAGATTTTGTTAGTTAAGAGACAAGCCGCATCTCAAAATTGCTATCCCTGTCAACTATCTGTGGCAGGGATTTTTATTTCAACTACTGCTTTTGAAAGTAAAAAAAGAAACAACTAATCTCTTCTTTTATTAATTTTTTTAACTATTTTAATTCTCTTAACTTTCTTAACTGTCTCTTAATGTAGTTGTTTAACTTTTTTATCTTCTCTTGAATGTTAGTATAAAATATTGCTTAAATTTATGGATAAATAGAAATAGCAACAATATAGAGTAACAACTTTAGATGCTATTTATGTCCTTTAGATATGGTCTATAGGCTAGAAGAAGCTGTGTAGATTGGGAAGATGAGATAAAAAGAATTACTTAGTTATATGGTAAAATTTACGCTAACGCAATTCTACGACACCCAGACGTGATTGCAAGAATTTTCAGTTTGTTAGGGGTATAAAAAACAATACCAACACCTGTTAGGGCATAAATTTTCAGAAGATTGATTGAAGGTTGACATAAAGGCGATATCTGCGACGGGCTGCGCCTACGCAGGTTCTTGGCAAAGAGCGATCGCCTTTCTTTTTTCATATTGAAGTATAATTTTATTCTTACTAATCCCGGATTAAAAAAAGTTAAAAGTATTTATTCGTAGCTTGTGTTCAAGGATAAAACCTAACTTAGGCATCGAAATTATAAGGAATGCTTTCAATAACTTACCTGAACTTCATCTTTTCACTAAATTCAATAAGCAAAATCTGCAATTGCTTTCTCAAAAGCTGCTTTTACTGTCTCAAAAGCAGCTATTTTTTTCTCATTTCAGTATATTCAGCAAGCAAAAGCAGCTTTTTCTTTTTCAAAAGCAGCTATTTTTTTCTCATTTCGGTATATTCAGCAAGCAAAAGCAGCTTTTTCTTTCTCAAAAACAGCTTTGACTTTCTCCTTTTGGCATATTCAGCAACGCCGAACGATTTTTAACTGTCTGCTACTCATTTGGTAATCAAAACGATAGCCTAAGAGAATCCAGCAACTTACACATATTGCCTCATGTTACCCAAACCCAAAAAACACTGGACACCCCAGCACTGGGCAAGTTGGAAACCCTTTGGCATTGGCGAACAGTACCCCAACAATTATTGGGAAGTATTTCGGGCAATTTGGTTGTCTCGTGACAAACTACCTTATGCGTGGAATATTCTCGATAAGGGTGTCTGTGATGGTTGCGCTCTTGGAACAACTGGGATGAAGGATTGGACTTTAGATGGTATCCATCTCTGCAATGTCCGGTTGCGGCTGTTGCGGATGAATACGATGCCAGCTTTTGATGCTGTGTTATTGGCAGATGTTTCGCAGTTACAAAAGCAAAAAAGTGCCCAATTACGTGACTTGGGAAGACTCCCTTACCCGATGATTCGTCAACGAGGAGAAAAAGGCTTTCGACGTGTGAGTTGGGATGAAGCTTTAGGGGTAATTAGCGATCGCATCCACTCCACTACACCAGACCGCCTCAGTTTCTATGTTACCAGTCGCGGCACTGTCAACGAAACTTATTATGCCACCCAAAAAGCTGTGCGGGCAATGGGAAGCAATAATATTGATAACGCTGCTCGCATTTGCCATTCTCCCAGCACGGCGGGATTGAAAGCTGCTCTTGGTGCAGGGGCTACGACTTGTTCTTATAAAGACTGGATTGGTACTGATTTATTAGTTTTCATTGGCTCCAATGTTGCTAATAATCAGCCTGTTACCGTTAAATATCTCCATTATGCAAAAAAAGCTGGCACAAAGATTGTAGTTATTAATACTTACCGCGAACCAGGAATGGAGCGCTACTGGGTTCCCTCAATTGTAGAAAGTGCCGTTTTCGGTACAAAGTTTGCCGAAGACTTCTTCTTAATCAACATGGGCGGGGATATAGCATTTTTGAATGGCACTATTAAACATATAATTGCTAACAACTGGGTAGACCAGTCATTTATAGATTTATATACAGATGGCTTTGCCCAACTCAAAGCATCGTTAGAAAATCAATCTTGGGAAGAATTAGAGCGACTTTCTGGTACATCGCGCGAGTCAATGTACGCCTTTGCCAAAATGGTCAAAGAAGCGAATAAAGCCGTATTTGTTTGGAGTATGGGTATTACTCAGCATGAATGCGGCGAAGATAATGTGCGAAGTATCATTAACTTAGCTCTCACCAAAGGTTTTGTCGGTCGGGAAGGCTGCGGTTTAATGCCAATTCGTGGCCACTCTGGGGTGCAGGGTGGTGCTGAAATGGGATGTTACGCCACAGTATTTCCTGGTGGTAAACCTATCACTCCAGAAAATGCTGCTCAATTGAGTCAGCATTGGGGCTTTGAAGTGCCAGCTAGTAAAGGTTTAATTGCTCCAGAAATGATTAACGCTGCACATCAGGGGCAATTAGATGTGTTGGTTTCCGTGGGTGGAAATTTTTTAGAAGTGCTGCCAGAACCAGATTATGTCGAAGCGGCGCTGAAGCAAATACCGCTACGGGTACATATAGATATTGTTCTCTCCAGCCAAATGTTGGTCGAACCTGCTGATACTGTGGTGCTTTTACCTGCGACGACTCGCTACGAAATACCAGGGGGAGTAACAGAAACTAACACCGAACGCCGCGTAATTTTCAGTCCAGAGATTCCGGGGCCGCGTATTGGAGAAGCGCGTCCTGAGTGGGAAGTATTTTTAGAATTGGCAAGGCGGGTAAAACCAGATTTGGCAGATAAGCTGGCTTTTGTTGACACAGCTGCTATCCGTCAAGAAATTGCTCAAGTTGTCCCACAATATGCTGGTATTCAACACTTACAGCAAGCTGGCGATCAGTTTCAATATGGTGGCTCACATTTGTGCTTTGGTTGGAATTTCCCTACACCAGATGGAAAGGCACATTTTGGGGTATTAGTGCCACGCGAAAGAGAATTACCAGAAGGCTATTTCTTATTAGCAACGCGCCGAGGCAAACAATTTAATAGTATGGTGCAAGAACGTAAGGATGCAATTACTGGGGCGATGCGAGAGGCGGTGCTAATGAATGCTGCTGATGCTGCACTGTTGGGTTTAAAAGATAGCGATCGCGTCATTCTTAAGAATGATTTAGGCGAGTTATTCTGTCAAGTCTACATTGCGCCAATTCAGTCAGGAAACTTGCAAGTACATTGGCCAGAAGGGAATGTGCTACTAGATAAAAGTAAGCGATCGCTAGAAGGTGTACCTGATTATAATGCGATCGTGCGTCTGGAAAAAATCTGAAACGCCTTGTGCCCCTAAGATAGGATGTTTTTTAACTGGAACTCCCTTACCCAATTTCCAGTTCTTAGTCCGTTTTACTGTTGCATTTTTTTAAACATCTGTTACATTACTTTACAGACAGTTACGACTGCCATAACACTTGAATCTTGGAGTTTTACTCATGTCAGGTTTTAACAATCCTGCGCCTATTGTTTCAGAAGATCCTAATGCTGTGCGTTTTGGCTTCACTCCTCAGAGTGAAAATTGGAACGGTCGTCTTGCAATGATTGGTTTTCTATCTGCGATTTTGATTGAAGCTTTCACTGGTCAAGGCTTACTCCATTTCTGGGGTATTCTCTAAATTGATCATAGCAGGGGCGCACAGGCGTGCGTTCCTGTATATATTCTACGAAGGACATTTGTTTCTAAGCTATGGGAGTTGTTGGGATTGGTGCAAAATCTCAGATTTTTCCGGTTGAGCCAAAATATAACTGAATAATTACTTTACATCGAATATGTATAGCTAAAACTCATGGAAATACCCCAGCGCGTATCAGTTCGCTACAAAGACGCGTCCTACAACACTAATGAAATCCGCTTGAGAACTTTTCGGCTTGGGTTGCAAATATGGGATGAACAAACCAAACCTAGAAAAACAGAGCTTTATCAGTTTATATCGTCTTGCTTGAAACAAGTTGACCGCCAAGATCGTTTTATGTTTTCTCTGTTGTTTATAGAATTAACAGACCTCATACGCAATTCTTCGCTAGAAAGGGGAACAAAAGAGGTTCTGATTAAAACAGCTTTTAGAGAATTTGCTTGTGCCATAACCGACTTTGAAGATGTTGCCAAGTAAGTTACAGCAAATTGCAATCAAACGTGCCACAGATAAAAGTACTGAAAGCAATACTGGGATTTGTTTTAGGATTTATTTTGTGGTGGGTTTGATCAAAAACTGCTGTAGGTCATCATGGTGTTGGCATTGCGTAAGCGTAGCATCTACGCATTGCTTTGAAGTCAGCTAACCTAATCGAGTAGGATATTTATAAAGTAAGCAGCTTTCGAGTCGGATTAGTTTTTTCACTGAATGCGCGGATGGGTAGGTGTTGGGGAAGAGGTGACGACAAAAATGGCTGAATCGCCCTATATACAATCACTTGAGATAATTAGTATTTCTAAACCATTCGCGCACCTTACCTGGACTAGTTTTCAGCCATTTGCCTCTAGTCAAATCACAACTCCTCGTGTTATTATTTTCATGTTCGCGCAATAGAACCTTGAAAACCAAATAAGACAAAGCTTTCAGAAGCCAGCGATTGCAATTACCTAAAATCCCTATTAGGGATTGAAACAGAAGAGGTTGGGGTAGAAAAGCAGGTAGTTGAGATTGCAATTACCTAAAATCCCTATTAGGGATTGAAACTTGATGCTACGGTTATTGTCTTCTAGTAGCCAGTTCATTGCAATTACCTAAAATCCCTATTAGGGATTGAAACCCAGTGCCATCATCGGGGAGAGGGGACAAACTAATTGCAATTACCTAAAATCCCTATTAGGGATTGAAACTACTGGGACTTCCACTAAGTTCATCGAAGGCTTCAATATTGCAATTACCTAAAATCCCTATTAGGGATTGAAACATGACCAAATCCTAGACCTCCCTGGGGAAACCTTAAATTGCAATTACCTAAAATCCCTATTAGGGATTGAAACTATTTTCTGGCTCTTTGACTAGCACACAGTAAATAATTGCAATTACCTAAAATCCCTATTAGGGATTGAAACATTAGCATTTTCTAATACAAATACGGACAAAGTTATTGCAATTACCTAAAATCCCTATTAGGGATTGAAACCTGATAATAGCAGTAGATTGGCGGTTGCTCAAAAATTGCAATTACCTAAAATCCCTATTAGGGATTGAAACTCAGTTGTATCTGTATCAGTATCAGTATCAGTATTATTGCAATTACCTAAAATCCCTATTAGGGATTGAAACAAATACTCAGAACTCTCAGTAGATAGATTAGTGGGATTGCAATTACCTAAAATCCCTATTAGGGATTGAAACGCAATGGGAGGTAACAGGCTAGAAAATGCTGTGAAAATACTAGAGATTGCAATTACCTAAAATCCCTATTAGGGATTGAAACATCAGTGGCAGCCTTAGCAAATACTTGCCAATCTAATTGCAATTACCTAAAATCCCTATTAGGGATTGAAACCCTTGAGGTATGGGTACGGATGCAAGGCTGGGTCCAGTGTATTGCAATTACCTAAAATCCCTATTAGGGATTGAAACTAATTCTCAAAATAGGCAGAGCTACACTAAATCGCAGGATTGCAATTACCTAAAATCCCTATTAGGGATTGAAACTATTCAACCTGATGGCAGTATCAGAACAACTGACATTGCAATTACCTAAAATCCCTATTAGGGATTGAAACTTTAACTTTCGCTCCAATCACCACGGCCCGTTCTAATTGCAATTACCTAAAATCCCTATTAGGGATTGAAACGCACTATCAGAAAAGAGTTCGCTGAACACATCAATAAATTGCAATTACCTAAAATCCCTATTAGGGATTGAAACTGATTTATCTTTCGGGGCGATCGCCTACCATCAAGCACTCATATTGCAATTACCTAAAATCCCTATTAGGGATTGAAACTGATTTATCTATTACATTATCATGCCATACTTTATATTGCAATTACCTAAAATCCCTATTAGGGATTGAAACGATAAATTCTTAATACTTAATGAATAAATAGCATTGCAATTACCTAAAATCCCTATTAGGGATTGAAACCACTGGGTTCCCTGGTGATAGAACTCGAAGCTTTGATATTGCAATTACCTAAAATCCCTATTAGGGATTGAAACAAGAAAGCCCAAGCGATTGTTACAGCCGATTTAGATTGCAATTAATTGCAATTACCTAAAATCCCTATTAGGGATTGAAACAGATTTCTTGATATTCCCGCCGATAAAATATTCAATTGCAATTACCTAAAATCCCTATTAGGGATTGAAACGGTTCGTAAGGTGGGTGTTCGTATTTAATTTCCTATTGCAATTACCTAAAATCCCTATTAGGGATTGAAACGAAAACGATCGCTACGCCGCAGCCGTGTATCGCAAAATTGCAATTGACAGAACATATTATATTTATTTACGCCCACTTACTTAGCCAAAGATGGCGATCGTATTTTTAGATTGTCACAAACGCAATTCAACAACTATAAAATTGAACTAGGTCTATCACAAGAATGTGAGCAGTTCTGCTATGAAAACCCTGGCTAAATGGTCTGTAGACGACTATCACCGCATGGTTGAGGCGGGCATTCTGCGTGGTCGTCATCTAGAACTGCTAGCAGGCGAAATTGTTGAAATGAGTCCAGAAACCCCAATTCACTACACCACAGCAAAACGGGGTGCAAAATATTTAGAAGAATTGCTCTCAGGTAAAGCTGATGTCCGCTTCAATGGGGCCATTACACTATCCGAGTCGGAACCCGAACCTGATATTGCGATTGTTCGACTTCCAGAATCATCCTACAGCGATCGCCATCCTGCTGCTAAAGATATTTTCTGGATTGTAGAAGTTGCCAACACTAGCTTAAACAAGGACTTGGAGATTAAGGCTGCGATTTATGCGACGGCTGAGATTCAAGAATATTGGGTTTTAAGTTTATCTGCTAAACAGATGATTGTGTTCAGAAACCCTCAAGATGGTAAGTATGTTGAAGAATATACTATTAAGCAAGGAACGATTACACCATTAGCGTTTGCAGATGTTACAGTGTCCGTTCAGAGACTTTTGCCATAGGGTAGCGTTGCTGAATGGAGAGATGAATAGACTTATATAGGTACAGTTCTTCCGATATGCAACGCCAATTTTTTAGAGTGTTCCAAAAAATAAATGATCCAAAACCCGTCATTGCGAGCGTTCGCGGAGCGTCTCATAGAGAAGCAATCTCAGCCCTTGCGATTGCTTCGCTTTGCTCGCAATGACAACTGAGCATTTTTTTACTTGGAGTACTCTTACTATCTCAGAACCTTAACTGTTAGTTATGGTCTTCTAATAGCCCTCTGGGTTGATTTCTGACTTTTAACTCCTGCCCAAACGGTAAGTGGTTGTCCAACTTGTTTATACAGCAAGCTTTCTAAAATCACGCCATTATTGTTGGCGGTGAGAGTTTTATTCGGCTGACGCAGAGACTCATAAAAGCCGTTGTACCAACCATCTTTAGAGTTAAGGTTAGCTTGGACGAAATTAAATAACTGCTGCGTGTAGGCAGTATTATAAAGTACGTGCCAGCCGATCGCAGCTTTGGCACTGAGAAACCGCAAATCGTTGTGTTTTTGTCGGGTATCTGCGATGGTTGCCCAAGGTTCTCCGTTGACAAATAGGCTGCTGTAAACAAAGTATGGAGGACGATCTAAGTTGTCTTCGGTAACAGCAGTTAATTGTTTGGTGGCTTCATAACGCGCTGCTTGAGCAGCTAAAATCCGATCGGCATAAGCTTTCGGCAAAGCTTGAAATCCAGTTTCGATACCATCTAAAATATAGGGTTCGCTAAGAACGTAGTTATTAGCTCCAGAGTTTTTAAAGTCACGGCGATCGTAAGGAATTCCCTGTCCATAAAGATCAACAAAGGCAGCATTGGACTGATAATCCAATGCTTTATTAACATCCAAACCCCAAAGCTTTAAACCATAAGCAGCATAATTTTCATAGCCCAAGCGGCCTTCTTGGTTATATTGTTCTTTACCTTTAATAACGGCAGTACCGTACATTTGCCCCTTTTTAGTCAGACGCTTGACTTGCCAATGTTTCCAAACGTCTGTGGAAAGCGATCGCATTTCTGGATACTTCACCCCGACAATCTTTAACCAGATTGCCATTCTTCCCAAATCGATAGCTGACCAACCAATTTCTTCGCGTTTTTCTAGTTGACCATAATTGACGGGTACGAGGGTTTTGGCATTGTAAACCTTGTTGGGTAGTTCCCCTTTATACAAGGGCATTGATGCCAGTGTTTTCAACATTTTACTCATTTTGGCTTCAAATTCAGCCACAGGCACGATATTGAGTTCTCTAGCACTAACTAAGGCTGCGATCGCTGCGGTCTGATCCCACATACTTACAGAGGCAAAGCCATCAACTGAATTGACCAAGCCAGTTTCATCGTTCCAGTTGCGCTGGAAGTATGACCAAGCAATACGGGCAGTTGCCATTTCCTCTGGAGTCAGTTTTCCAACTCCAGGAGCAATGTATGGAATTATGGCTACTGTTAGTTGGTTCTTAGGAATAGGTTGACCTGGCAAAATTACAGATTTAGCATCAAGACTGGCAACTATTTCAGCTGCTTTAGCACCAGAGGCAAGGCTTTGGGGTTTCTTGGGTTCTACCAACTGCTGTGAAGCAGTTTCGGATGTTGATATTTTAGGTTTTTCTATAGAAGTTTTGGAAAGTTGCTTAGACCAACCATTTAAAATTGCGATCGCTATAATAGCCGTAACTACTCCCCCAACAGAAGCTAGTATGGACAAGTTCTTAGGTGGTGGTTGAAAATCAGAACTCATACTGATTAAAGCCTTATTTTGTAAGTCAGCGTGTTTGCGTAGTTTCACCAAATACATTCTTCCCAACTTTGGAATCTAACTAACACAAAGTCCACCTGACTATTACTAGGGGTCATCAGTTAAGTAAATACACTCATCTTAATTATCCTGAGTGACTTTCGCCCTCTGTGCAAAAAACTGGCATACTCCCGTCAGTTAATAGACTCATTACTTGATCCTTGTATTTCTGAAATATGTGATAACGCTTGATTTGAGGATCAGATTTGTTTGGCAATTGGATTTGCAATTCTTGCTTAATTGTGCCTGGTCGGGCGCTTAACACGTAGATGCGTTGAGATAGAAAAATTGCTTCTTCAACATCGTGAGTAATCATCAAAATTGTAGTATTTGTGGTACGCCAAATTTCTAGGAGAAATTGCTGCATTGATTCTTTTGTCTGCACATCCAATGCACCAAAAGGTTCATCCATAAGTAAAATTTTGGGTTTTGATGCTAAAGCACGAGCGATCGCTACCCGTTGTTTCATTCCACCAGATAGTTCCTGTGGTAGCGCTTTCGCAAATTCTGACAATCCCACTACTTCTAAATAATAAGCAGCTTGTTGCCGTCGCTTGGCTTGAGGTACACCTTGTAACTTTAAGCCAAATGCGACATTTTCCATAACACTCATCCAGGGATAGAGAGTGTAGCTTTGAAATACCATGCCGCGATCGCACCCTGGCCCTGTCACGCGTACCCCATCAACCAAGATATTTCCCGCAGTCGGAATATCTAATCCTGCAATTGACCGTAGCAAAGTTGATTTACCACAACCACTTGCTCCCACTGCACAGACAAACTCACCTTCTTCTACATACAAATTGATGTTTTTTAATACAGTCAACAAACCGCGTTTAGTTTGAAACTGTTTATGGAGTTGATTAACCTCTAGATGCATAAAAATTCCATTTTTTATATTATTTTCTGCAAGTTGAAATAAAAATTACGAATTATTCTAATCTTTAGCCCACTTACAAGATACACGTAATAACAACCTAAACAACAGATCAATTCCTAAACCAATCAAGCCAATTACAATCAAACCAGCAAAAATTTCATCTGTTTTCAGATATCTTTGAGCTACACTAATTCTACGTCCTAAACCTTCTGTAGCTGCTACTAATTCGGAAACAATCACTAAGTTCCAAGACGCTGCCATATTAACGCGACAAGCATCAATAATATTAGGCAGAATAAAAGGTAAAATAACTTGTAATAAAACTTGTTTTCTTTGACCTCCTAAAGTATAAGTAGTTTCTAATAAATGCTGAGGAACAAATTTGACTGCATCCATTACCATTAAGGTATTAAAAAACAGTGTGCCGATAAAAATCAGCATAATTTTAGGTATTTCTCCTAGTCCCAGATATAAAATTAGTAAGGGTATAAAAGCTGGGGCTGGCATATAGCGCACAATCCCAATAATCGGTTCTAACAATGCCCTGATACTGGGAAAAGTCCCCATTAAAGTACCTAAAGGAATAGAAACAATTGCCGCCAGCGAAAAACCAGCTATGACGCGAAACAAGCTAAAGGCAATATCTTTTTGTAAATCGCCACTTGCTAAAAGCCTTTGAAATGCACCCCACACTTCACCAGGAGTAGGAAGAAATAATGATGGTATTAATCCAGTATTAGAAATAACCCACCACAGAAGTATAGGAATAGCGATGGACAAGAACATTAAAGTCCAAGCTAATTTTTTAGGTATCTCTTCAGCAATGCGCCAAAAAACAGTTTGTGATAACATTTTATGAAAATGTTTGAAGTTTATTTTTTACAAATCGTCAGCAAATTGATTCATGATTTTTGCTTCGCGGCATAGGCTTTGACAAAGCGATCATCAAAAACTTTTTGAAGATTAGGTGCTTGTTTTGTCAAACCAGCTTCAACAAGAAATTTACTAATTTTCTCGGCAGCGTAACTTAGCGATTTCATGTCTTTACCGGGACTAAAAGCTTGCAAATTGTCTTCTATTGAAAATATTTTCGTGCCGGAGTTGTATGCTTTATATTCTGCAACTGACACACCAGCGCGTTTCGCCATAATTTCGTAAGCTTTGTCTGGGCTAGCTTTGATAAAATCTAAAGTAGCGAACCAAGTATTTATTAAAGCTTGTACATCTTGCGGACGTTCATTAATGAGTTTGCGAGTCACAACTAAATGGTCAGGAATCGCACCAGGAAAATCTTTAGAACTAAATAATTCTTTGCTGCCAGAACGTGATAAAGCCTTTGTAGTGAAAGGTGCAAAAACTCCGACGGCATCAACTTGACCTGCAACAAAAGCTGCTGATGCTGCACCTGTTTCTAGTGGTTGAAACTGAATATCAGCTTGGGTTAAACCTGCTTTTTGCAAACCTAGCAATAATAAAAAATGGTCAACTGTTCCCTCTTCAACAGCAACTTTTTTACCTTTGAGGTCGGCAATACTATTTATTCCTTCTCGGACAATAATTTTATCGTTCCCTGTCGAATTATCGTTGATTAAAACGATTACTTGATCTGAGCCTGCTGCCACTGAGCTAATGGTATCATTCAAGGTTTGGGTATTGGCATTTAGTTGACCTGCTCGTAAGGCGTTGATAGAATCTAAATAGCCATCAAACCACTTTAAATCTACATTAACTTTATTCGTCTCAAATAATTTTTCTTCTTGAGAAACTTGCCAAGGAAACCAACCTGGCCAAGCACTAAAACCAACAGAAATTAGTGCAGTTTTGACTGATGTATTAGGATTTTGCGGTGTAGAAGTCTGCTGGTTAGGAGTACAACTAATGGCGATAAAAAGAGTGAGTAAAAAAGCTGTGAATAGAGATGATACCTGGCGAATAATCATTATATTTTTAAAAGCTATTAATTTTTTACTTGATTGCTAGTAATGGCTTTTGCTTTCAGTTTTTTATACTCAAGTTTATACACATCAAAATGAGACAAAAAGTATTATAAGTTACAAAAATCTCTAAATTATCCAAATAGGGCGTTGACCCCCGCGCGATCGCTTTTAGCTGCCATAGCCAGTCGGAAACTGAGAATGAGTCAAGCTATGCTTTTAGAAGTTGTGTGTACTAAAACCTTTAAGTGGTCTTTTGATTGAGGTAGTTTTGGAATGTAGAGTTGAGTTTTTCCAAAATGTCTTTAACTGAAGAAATCCTTTCCCAACTACCCGGCGATGTTTTAGCAGGGTTGCGCCAAGGCGATCGCCTCCTCACATCTCTGCGAGAAAACTCCGCATCTGTCCCAACCTTGGTTAAAGAAAATCAACAGCCTTTAGGTGTTGTAGACTTTGATGTGGTTATCTGCGGTGGCACTTTAGGTATTTTAATTGGTTGCGCCTTGGCGGTGAAAGGACTGCGAGTGGCGTTGATGGAACGGGGAATTTTGCGGGGGAGGGAACAAGAATGGAATATTTCTCGCAAAGAATTAGATGTGTTTGTGGAACTAAACTTGCTGACTGAGGATGAATTAAAGAGTGCGATCGCAACTCAATATAACCCAGCGCGAGTTAGTTTTGATGGCGGTACAGAAGTTTGGGTAGAAGATGTTTTGAATATCGGCGTAGATCCAGTTTATCTATTGGCTACCTTAAAAACCCGATTTCTCAGCGCTGGTGGAAAGTTGTTAGAAAACACACCCTTTACCGAAGCGGTAGTTCATCCAGATGGGGTGATGGTAAATAACCAATTTAAAACTCGGTTATTAATCGATGCAATGGGGCATTTTTCACCCATCACTCAACAAGCACGTCAAGGAAAAAAACCAGATGCCTTATGCTTAGTTGTCGGAAGTTGTGCCCAAGGTTTTCCAGAAAATAACTCAGGCGATTTGTTATTGTCATTCACATCTTTGCAGAATCAATGTCAATACTTTTGGGAAGCTTTTCCAGCCAGAGATGGCAGAACCACTTACTTATTTACCTACATGGATGCAGATCCTCAACGTTTGAGTTTGGAAGCTTTATTTGAGGAATATCTGCGTCTTTTACCAGAATATCAGGGAGTGGAATTGAGCAAGCTGAAATTTCAACGGGCGCTATTTGGTTTTTTTCCCACCTATCGCCAAAGTCCGCTAAAAACGCCTTGGAATCGCATTCTACCAGCAGGAGATAGTAGTGGTAGTCAATCTCCCTTGAGTTTTGGTGGTTTTGGGGCAATGGTGCGTCACCTGAAGCGTTTGACTTATGGTATTTACGAAGCGCTGGAAACAGAACAATTATCTGCAAAATCCTTAGCACTGCTGCAACCCTATCAGCCAAGTTTGACTGTTACTTGGTTGTTTCAGAGGGCAATGAGTGTTGGTGTCAATCAGAAAATTGCCCCTGATCAAATTAACCAACTACTCTCGGCGGTATTTCAGGAAATGCAACAGTTGGGTACACCAGTATTAAAACCATTTTTACAGGATATAGTGCAGTTTTCGGCATTAACGCAAACACTGTTAAAAACTGGTTTATATCATCCTATATTAGTTGCCAAAATAATTCCGCAAGTAGGATTGGCAAGTTTGTTAGATTGGATGTTACATTACAGTAATTTAGGTGTATACACTACCTTGTTTTGGTTAAGTCCAATGCTAGAAACATGGATAAAGAATCAACCAGATGAACAACAATATTATTGGCATCGTTTAATTGATGCCTGGAAGTATGGATCTGGCGGTGATTACTCAGATGAAACTTGAAAATACCTGTGTGAGGATAAGATGATTGAACGAAAATCTTTAGGAATAAAATACTTTGCGGTGCTGATTGGATTTCTGCGCGATCGCCAGGGATTTCTAGAGGAAGTTCGCCAAGGTATAAGATTACCAAATAAAATCATTTCGCTGCTGGTTTGCAGTTCCTTATTTATCGCTGCTTATGGCGGAATCATTGGTGCATATCATAGCTGGATGCAAGCCATATCTTCCGCCATTAAACTCCCAGCCCTTTATTTAATCACACTTTTGATTTGTATCCCGACATTATACTTTGCTAACATTATTTTTGGTTCCAAGCGGACTTTTGCACAACATTTAGCATTAGTTTTAACTGCGGTTTCAGTCACAAGTGTACTTTTATTTAGCTTTGCCCCAATCACACTGTTTTTCTTAATTACTACCAATAATTACCAATTTTTAATTTTGTTAAATGTCTTTATCTTTGCCATAACTGGATTTATTGGTGTTTCGTCTTTATATCAAGCCACAAGTTTAGTTTTAGAACAAGATAATGAAGGTAGCAAGACACGCCAAAAGATTTTAAAGTTTTGGCTATTTCTTTATGCTTTTGTAGGCAGTCAGTTAGGATGGACTCTCAGACCATTTTTTGGTACACCTGATTCTGTCTTTCAACTATTCCGCGAAAGAGAAGGTAATTTCTATTTGAGCGTGATTCAAGCTATTAGCTATCTCTTGGGAATACGTTAATTAGCTATTGATAATTTAACAAAACATATAACATATAAAATCATGTTGGGAAAACAAAAGCGCGGAATTCAACAATTTGGTGTCTTGGTTAATTTATTGCGCGATCGCCAGTTATTTTTAGAAGAAATTCGTCAGGGAATCAGATTACAAAATAAAATTAGTTCTCTGTTCGTAACTAGTTCTATCTTCTTTGCCCTTTATGGAGCAATTATCGGTGCATCCCACAGTTGGGCACAAGCATTATCTGGTGCGATTAAACTTCCGGCATTCTATTTAATCACATTGATTATTTGTTTCCCAACTTTATTCTTTTTTAATGTTTTATTCGGTTCCCGGAGCAGTATTCAACAGCATTTTGTTGTATTGCTCACATCTGTATCTGTGATTAGCGTGCTTTTATTCAGCTTGGCTCCAGTTACGCTATTTTTTCTGATTACCACACCCGATTCTTATCAATTTTTTAAATTGTTGAATGTGTTAATTTTTGGCATTACAGGCATCTTTGGCGTTAAATTCCTGTATGAAGGAATGCAATTACTTTCTCAACAAGATGAGATAGGCAAAAAAACCCGCACCACTATTTTAAGATCCTGGTTATTGCTTTATGGTTTTGTTGGTATGCAGTTAGGATGGTTTCTCAGACCATTTTTTGGTGCGCCTGACTCTAAATTTGAATTGTTTCGGGCAGTCAAAGGCAACTTTTATCTCGATATTATAGGGGCTATTTCCGAAATTTTAGGTATGCGTTGATCTAAGAGTTATACCTGTTTTATAGCGGTTGTCGTTTACGTGAGGTACACTCGTAGATGCGCGGCATACCGTACACCTACACCTTGCGATCGCTCCCGTGGATCCTGGAGTATTGTATTGGTAAGTGATGCCAGCAATGTTGTGTGATTTCTAGATTCTTGCAGAGAATTATCGGCATTATGACCTATCTTAAAACTCTAAAACTTTAAGTGAAGGTATACTTATCACTAGATAGCTATGTAGCGATGAGCAAATCTTAGAGAGATAAGTTTCAAAACTTAATAAATTATTTAAACTCCACTCCTCAAAGGCTTTCCCTTGGTATTTTCGCGGTTCTAGAGGAACTCCAAATGAAAAATAGCCCAAATTATCTTGGGGGACGCGCATCTCGTCCCCCAAGATGGATGGTTTATTTATTGGAAATAAGGGATTTCCGACTTTACTGAAGGATTGTAAAGAGGTCTAGCAAAATAATTGCATTTGTCATAACTTAATAGTTATAGAACTATTGATGATTCGCCACATTACTCATGGTTAACACCCTACCCAAGCCAGAAATTAAAACCCCCAGCAAAGAAACTGTACTCACGCCCCGGTTTTATACTACAGATTTTGAAACCGCAGCCAACCTTGATTTGTCTGCCCAGGAAACTCAGTTGCAGGCGATGTTGACAGAAATGCGGACAGACTACAACCGCCACCATTTTGTGCGTGATGAAGCGTTTGAGCAATCTTGGGAACACATTGAGGGTGAAGCAAGACAGGCATTTATCGAGTATTTGGAACGCTCTTGCATTTCTGAGTTTTCCGGCTTCTTGCTATTCAAGGAATTATCCCGCAAGCTGAAAAATCGTAGTCCAGTGCTAGCGGAAATATTTCAACTGATGGCGCGTGATGAAGCCCGCCACGCCGGATTCCTCAACAAAGCAATGGCTGATTTTAAACTCTCCCTTGATTTAGGGGCTGTCACCAAAACCCGCACCTATACGTTTTTCCCGATTGAGTGGGTACTTTACACCGTTTACCTATCAGAAAAAATCGGCTACTGGCGTTACATTATTATTTTCAGGCATTTAGAAAAGCACCCGGAAAACCAGTTTTACCCCATTTTTCGCTACTTTGAGAGCTGGTGTCAGGACGAAAACCGCCACGGGGACATATTCAAAGCATTATTGCGTTCTCAGCCGCAACTCTGGAACAACTGGAAAGCCAGGCTGTGGAGTCGCTTTTTCTTGCTATCAGTATTTGCTACCCACACCCTGACAGTTCATGAACGTTCCGGGTTCTACAAATCACTGGGACTTGATGCTACAGAATTTGATCTCCAAGTTGTCCGTAATACCAATGAAACCGCAGGGCGGGCTTTTCCTGTGATGCTGAATACCGAACATCCCAAGTTTTTCCCACGTCTGCAACGCTGTGCAGCTTACAACTTGAAAATTGCAGAGATTGAGCGCAGTTCTGGGCTGAAATTGGTGAAGCTAATTCGCAAGCTACCTCTGATTGCAGCAATTGTTTGGAATCTACTGTTACTTTACCTGATCAAACCCATTGATACTGAAGCCCTGTTGGGAACGATTCGTTAGGGACTTGCAAAAAATAAATTATATCATGTTCGGCAAATCACTTATAGTACGTCATTGCGAATGCAACGAAGTGGAATGTTCGCGGAGCGTCTCGTAGAGAAGTAATCGCAAAGGTTTGGGATTGCCGCGCTCCGTACCCTGCGGGTTCCGCCCTTGGCGGTACGCAATGACATAAGTATTAAGTCGAACATGATATTATCCCAAATTATTTATAGATTTGTAGGGGCGCAACGCCTTGCATTGGTGTCAACTTAAGCTAAAAGCCTTTTCAAATCTCGTTTCCAGCCTCTGGGCTGGAAATGCACTTCAATTGCGGCTCTGCCGCAAGTCTTGAGGCGGCAGCCCCAACGACAGGCATTCCCAGTCGGAGCAGGGGAACGAGGCAATCCTAAAAGCTTTTTCTAGACTGGTTTTTACGTTAAGTTGACACCTATGAATGCCTTGCGCCCCTACTTACGCGAACGCGGAGCATCCCTGCGGGATGGAATATTTTTTTAACTGGAAGTCCCTAATTCATAAGCAGAAGTCATAGTAACAATTGCCACTATGATTTCTACTGAGTTCGATTTATGTGCTTGCGGTTGAGTATTTCTGAGTCTTGATTTAAATTCCCAACTAAACCTTTGCTTCCAAAGATTTGAGTAACTCGGTATTCACCCCCGACTCACGAGTTAGGGATACTTTGCCAGTGCGGGCGATTTCTCTCAAACCAAATTTTTGCAACACCTGCACGATCGCTACCATTTTACCTGGATCTCCCACAACTTCTAAGGTGAGAGAATCTTCCGCCACATCCACGACTCGCGCCCGGAAAATTTGAGACAGTTCGATTACTTCTGAGCGATTGCTGGTACTAGCATTCACCTTCAAAAGCATCAATTCCCTCTCCACGCAAGGAGTTTCGGTAATGTCCTGTACTTTAAGTACATTGACTAACTTATACAGTTGCTTCGTAAGTTGCTCGATGACGCGATCGTCACCAGGGACAACCATCGTAATTCGGGAGACTCCTCCTTGTTCAGCAGGGCCAACAGCAAGGCTTTCGATATTAAAGCCACGACGTGCAAATAAACCAGAAATGCGGGAAAGAACACCCGCCTCATCTTCTACAAGAACTGAAAGGGTATGTTTCATCTTCGCCAACAGAGGCTAGAGCAGGAATTGAGTAACGCAGACACTAGCTAAGGGCTACGCTAAATGTACTACCGCACTAAAAAAGTCAGTGCGACCTTCTATTGTAAACTTAAGAGCTGCACTCTTTATATCTTTAAAAGGAATTTGGGCAAAAATCATACTGCAACCAGGAATTTCATTGATTTCATTGAAAAAATATCTTTTTGTTGGCAGATGCAGCATTTTTGTAAAGCTTTTATACTCATACTTAATAAGCCTCTAATAGGAGAAAAGTTATATGGGTTGGTTAAAAAGACTATTTGGCATGGAAAAACCTGAAAATGCAGAAGTAAATCCGACTGCACAAGCTGTACAGCAAGCTCCTAGTGCTAATGTCGCTACTGCTACGCAATCAATACCCCCAGAACGTCTGGGATTAAGCGGAGAATATGACCAAAGTGGTTTAGCCAAGCGGGTAGCGTTGGCATTTGATCAAGATCCCCAACTTGATGATGTTAATACCCTTTGGGTGGCTCAAACAGGTAGCACTGTGGTATTAAAAGGTAAAGTTCCCAGTCAAGAAATTCTCAATAAGATGATTTCTGTGGCGCGTTCAGTGAATGGTACTACAGATGTTGACACTAACCAAGCGACGATTGGCTAAGTGCTTGGCGCAATGCCTACGGCGGGCTACGCCTACGCTCCCATTGCATAATAATATTTAGGGAACAACCAATGCTTGGCGATGCCTGCGGCGGGCTTAACCTACGCCAAGGCATCTCTCAATCCAATCTAAAATCGCTTGGTTGACTTGTTCTGGACATTCATCATGGGGACAATGCCCTACATCCTCCAGATTCAGTACTTCTAATTTTTGATTGTATTGGGCAAATTGACTAGCCAGGGCTGGCGGCACAAATCGGTCTTTTTGTCCCCAAATTAAAAGCATGGGAATTGTTAAGGTTGGTAATACTGTCTTGACACTGGGACTAAAATTAATGCCGATCGCAGCTTTGAACAAAGCACTAAACGCCCTAGCCGAACCCCGGTCTTGGGGAGGGCCAGCTAAAATTTCGATCAGTTCATCGGTAATCGCCTCTGGGTTAGCGTAGGCCAAACTAGCCCAGCGACGCAGCACCCCAGGACGGCGCACGAAGTTAAACACAGGTTTAAGTATCAACGGCGAAGCGACAATATTTTTAATTGCTGTGACAAGTGGACGCAGCACAGCAGGAATAGCTTCTTGTTCTAATGACGGGTCGGGTAAACTCATCATCACCATACCCCGCACCATATCAGGGTGGGTAGCGGCTGCTGCCATAGAAATAAGTGAACCGTTGGAATTGCCTATTAATATTGCTGGTTGACGGATAAACGTTTTCCAAAAATCGTAAACCTGCTCAACCCAGAGTTCAATGCTGTAATTAGCTGCGGCTTTTTCAGAAGCGCCAAAACCC
Source organism: Nostoc cf. commune SO-36 (assembly GCF_023734775.1). Taxonomy (NCBI): domain Bacteria; kingdom Bacillati; phylum Cyanobacteriota; class Cyanophyceae; order Nostocales; family Nostocaceae; genus Nostoc; species Nostoc commune. The sequence goes on from NZ_AP025732.1 coordinate 6,688,434, forward strand.
AGCATATCTATGGCGTAAACTGTGTGATGCTCACCTAACACCTCTAAATTGTGTCGCCAATGACCAATGGAAGCGCCAAAGCCATGTAATAGAATTAGGGGTGTTGTCTTGTGGTCATTTTGACTAGGGCGAATGTAAGTGTAGCGGGTTTGCCAGCCGCGCCAAATCCAATCCCTTTGATTACCAACCCGTTCCTGCCAGTGTACCGTAGTGGTCACACTTACCTCCGATTCATCAGTGTTGAAATCCTATTATAAGAATTGGGGATTGGGTATTCCCAGTCCCCAGTCCTTATGTCTTATTTACCTAACAAATTGAGGCATAATTTCGGCGGCGGTGAATATTCCATAGATGCCGCGTTGGTGCAGTTGTCTACCAGCTTTGAGATAACCAAAGGCTGGGCCGCAGACATTGGCTGCCATGCTGGTTTCATCTCCTAGGGTAAAGGTATGGGTAGAAATCTTGCCTTCAAAGGTACGTCCTGTTACCTTCACATTGGTGCTGAGAGGCTTTTTGGGATTGCGGGTATCGACTACACCACCAACTGTAACGCGATCGCGCCCCACTATCCCTGCTACTTCTAACATCACATCATCTGCGTGTTCCATATTTGTTAAGGTAAGCACGCCATTAGTTTTATCTAGCAGTGCTTCTACTTCCGCGTCAGTCATCGCCCTAGCAGCTTCCACTGTGTAACCAGGTATATGGCCGATGTCTTCCCGAACGGTGGCGCGGTAAGCTTCCCAGTTAGCAATTCCTACCCCAAAGGTAATTTCAACTTGATGAATTTCGGCGTAGCTTTGGGCGGCTAAAGCTGCGGCGGCTGTTAACAGTCCAGGCGTAGCACCACATCCTGTCATGTAGGTAATCCCGGCGGCTTGCAGTTCCTCTTTCATTGCCAGGAGTTGTTCTACAGCAGTAGTGCGTTTAATTGCATCTACTAATACCCCACGCCAACCAGATTTGATAAACTGCTTGGCGACAGTGGGAATAAAGTCATTTGGCAAGTTAGGTAAAGCTAAAAAATACCCATCTACAGGTTGAGCTATTTCGATTAAATCCTGAATACTTTGATTTGTTAATGTCCCAATTGGCTCTAAATAACCCACGGAACCCTGAGACTGATATGTTGCAATGGATTTTTCAGTATTTAAGCCCTCAGCAGCATAAGCGTAGCCTTTTTGATCTGCGGCTGCGACTAAAATCATTTCTTGTTTGCCAGCAACTACCTTGGCGGCTGCTTGTCCGAGTCCGCCAAAACCCAGTACTCCTACGCGTATAGCTGGCGAAATATTTAGAGAATTTTTGATTTGTTCAGAATTCATAGTCAATTCGTTAAGTTGAATCAAAAGCCTTGAGTATTCGGCATCTCAGCTTCCAGCTTGGAACTGGTGGCTGATGGCTGATAGCTCAAAGCTATAGAGATTAATTATGATTCATTATCCTCGATTCTTTAGCTTGATATTGCAGATATTTATCTCTAGCAACTGACAACCCAAAAGATGGCTTAAGCATACTGGCTAAACTTGATGCTCTTACAGAATAGAGTTTGTAGCGCGATGATGCAAGCACTCACCAGAAGCGATCGCTTAAAGTAGTGCATAAAGTTGTTGGCATTCTGAGCATTATGAAGCGCATTTGCACTATGGTTAATATTTTTACAATCACTTCATTATCTGCTTTTGTCTTTGCTAGCACCACTAGTTTATTGCTAGTGCAGACAGTCACAGCTAAACCAGTACAGACAAAAAAGCAAGTCAATCAACCAATACTATTTAACTCAAGATTACAAATATATCCTGCAAATAATAGCCTACCAGCAAGCCGCTTGATTACGATTGAAGGTGTTATCAAAAAGTCTAGTAAGATGCAAATCACAGAAGCAAAACTTACAACATACGAGGAATTTGCAGCCAAAACGGGAGAATACAAATCATCGATTTCTAACAACCGAATGGTGTGGATAGTGACTGGTTTTGTCCAGGGTGAGTTGAGAATGGCTAAAGGTAGAAGTGTCTGTACTGATAACGCTAAACTTGTGGAATTAACGGATGCAGAAACTGGCGATTCTTTTGGTAGAAGTATTTACTGTCCTCCAAACAACCAAATGAATTTCATGCCGTAAAGTTGACTTAAAATCAAAACAACTTCCCTTCAGGAGATTGACTTTTATGACATATATCTCCCCAAAAGCTCTCACATTTGAAGATTTTATCTCCCAATACCAAGACAATCCTCGCTATGAACTAGCAGATGGAGAACTAGTTGACATGGAACCTACCGGCCCTCACGAAACGGTGAGTGGTAAACTTGCAACCCAAATTGGCATCTACCTTGTTGCAGAACAACTCCCCTGGTTTATTCCTCGCACTTGTTTAATTTATCCCTTTGCAGATACAGCTACAACTCGTCGTCCTGATATTGTGGTTCTTGATGAAACCGTTCTCGATCGTGAACCCCTTTGGGAGCGAGAACCCGTAATTACTCTTGGACGCTCAATTAAATTGGTGGTGGAAGTCGTTAGTACCAACTGGGAAACCGACTATGCAAGGAAAGTTGAGGAATATGCGCTTTTAGGCATCCCTGAATATTGGATTGTAGATTATCGGGGATTGGGCGGTGTAGCATTTATTGGTAAACCTAAACAACCTACATTAACTATTTGTCAATTAGTTGAAGACACCTATATTCAACAACAATACCGACTAAATCAAGCAATTAATTCGCCACTGTTACCTGGGTTGCAACTTCGCTTAAATGATATTCTCCCTCGTTAAATGCATGAGAAAGTTGAGGTGCGGCGCTGAATAGCCCGTCGTAGACATCGCCAGCTTTAACCCTATCACCATAAGTGCGTAGATGTAAAGCGGCGAATCAAGAGACATCGCCTCTACGAGAGTTATGTATATAGCAATGCAATTTTGGCAGCGAGAAGCCGTAATTATGCGCTTGGCGATCGCCTTGATTAGGAAATGAAATAACCTGTAGAAATGCAATTCAGATTTTGGGAAACCCGATCAGAGAACTGGGGAATAGAGCTAACATTGATTTATATAGCTAGATAAGAGAATTTAAACATGTTGAATGCAGTAGAGTTTCAAGCAAAGATTCAAAATGGGTTAATTCAGATTCCTGATGAGTACAAACAAGAATTTGGAGAAGGAGATGATATTAAAGTAATTGTTTTGGTGCAGAAAAAATCATTTCCAAAAAAGGACATAATTGATGAGTTGACTGAAAATCCCGTTCAAGTGAATAGTGTACTCAGCCGTGAAGAAATTTACAGTCGCTAGTTATGACTGATAATACATATTTTATTGATACAAATGTTTGGCTCTATCGTTTATTTGATGACAAAAAGATAGAAGTGGCAGAAAGAGACAGAAAACGTAATATTGCTATTTCAATTACGTCAAATGAAGGAATCATTATCAGTACGCAGGTTGTGAATGAGGTTTCTGCTAATTTGCTGAAAAAAGCAGCTTTTAACGAAGAGCAAATCAAAGCTGTGATTCAGTCGCTTTATCGCCGTTGCACTGTGGTAGAGTTCAACTTAAATATTTTTGAATCTGCATCAGATATCCGCAGTCGATATAATTTCTCTTTTTGGGATGGTTTAATTGTTGCTTGTGCGCTGTCGGCAAGATCAAGTATTCTTTATTCTGAAGATATGCAGGATGGGTTAATAGTAGCTGGTCAATTAGAAATTGTGAATCCGTTTAAATTAAGGTAGAGAGGTTACTTGAGTTGCGATCGCCTTTACAAGTGAATATTCGCTCTGGCGATTGCCTGCTTTAACCCTATCACCAGAAGTGCGATCGCATGAAGCTAGAGTATGATTATTCGGGGTGCGATCGCCTGGTTGAACTCTATCACCAAAAGTGCGATCGCCTTTACAAGATTATGGTGTAATTCCCTACTTTAACCCTATCATCAGAAGTGCGATCGCCGAATAGCCCGTCGTAGACATCGCATGAAGCAAGAGTATGATTATTTTATTTATATACTTAAATCTGCAAGTTAACTTGATACGCCAGACGGCTACGAACATCTACGATATATTTTGTAAATCGGACATGATGCTTAACATACAATATATAGTGTTATGTCTTTTTAGTTCAAAATTTTAATAAACTACGAAGCCTTAAAAAATCACAAAGCCGATTGCAACACAACCGTATTTGATGGCTAAATCAATTGTTTCAACAAAACGGCTCGGCAACCAGTTAATCAACTGGTTGCTTGAAGAAGATCGACGAGAGAAGGAAGGGCCTTACCGCAAGGAAGAACCACATCGTCAACATTCTTGGTGGCGGGTGATGTGCTTGACTGGTGTAGATTATTTCTCCACCCTTGGCTATCAACCTGGGATTGCAGCACTGGCTGCGGGCGCTCTTTCTCCTGTAGCTACCCTGATTCTAGTTTTGCTGACGCTCTTTGGAGCATTGCCAATCTATCGGCGCATTGCTGCCGAAAGCCCTCATGGTGAAGGGTCGATCGCCATGTTAGAGCGTTTGCTCCCCTGGTGGCAAGGCAAATTACTTGTGCTGTGCTTACTAGGCTTTGTGGCAACCGACTTTATTATTACCATTACCTTGTCGGCTGCTGATGCCACAGCCCATGTCATCGAAAATCCACTGACACCACTTTGGCTGCACAATCAGACGATCGCAATCACTCTAATTTTAGTTGCATTACTTGGCGGAGTTTTCTTGAGAGGTTTCCGAGAAGCGATTGGTATTGCAGTAGTTTTGGTGGGAGCTTATTTACTGTTAAACTTCATTGTCGTTAACGTTGGTGCGTATCAAATTTTAACTCACCCAGAAGCGATCGCTAATTGGCAGACTGCACTTTTTACCCGCAATTCTAACCCTTTAATCCTCATCGGCATATCTCTCCTCATATTCCCCAAGCTAGCGCTGGGATTGTCTGGTTTTGAGACTGGTGTTACTGTTATGCCTCTAGTCAAAGGTAGCAACAACGACACTCTACACCATCCCAAGGGGCGGATTCGGAATACACGCAAGCTGCTGACCACTGCTGCTCTGATTATGAGCTTCTTTTTGCTTACCACTAGTTTTATAACCACTCTACTGATTCCAACCGCAGAATTTGCATCTGGGGGCAAAGCTAACGGACGGGCCCTTGCTTACCTAGCACATCAGCATTTGGGTGATGGTTTTGGCACAATTTACGATTTAAGTACTATTTCTATTTTGTGGTTTGCAGGTGCATCAGCAATGGCAGGGTTGCTGAATATTGTACCTCGCTACCTACCACGCTATGGCATGGCCCCCAATTGGGCACGAGCAACACGTCCTTTAGTGTTGGTCTACACAGCGATCGCTTTTGTTGTCACAATTATTTTCAGAGCAAACGTGGAAGCCCAAGGTGGGGCTTACGCAACTGGTGTACTGGTGTTAATCACCTCAGCCGCCTTTGCCGTAACTTTATCAGCCCACCGTCATAGCCAGAAACGGGCAAGACTTGTATTTGCCATCATCACACTGTTATTTTTATACACCACCATTGTCAATATCATCGAAAGACCAGAAGGGATTAGAATCGCTGGGTTTTTTATCGGCACGATCATTTTTACCTCCCTGGTTTCTCGTGTTTGGCGTTCAACAGAACTACGAGCAGACCGGATCGAAGTTGACGAACTTGCTGGTCAATTCCTTGCCGAAGAGAGCCAGGGAGCAATCCGACTGATTGCAAATCGGTTGAATAAGGGTGATGTTCTCGAGTATTTTTTAAAAGAGAAAGAGGTACGCGAGGATAACCATATTCCCCCCAACGATCCAATTCTTTTTTTAGAGATTCAGGTATCAGATGCTTCGGAATTTGCCGATATCATCAAAGTAAAAGGGGTGCAAGTTGGTGATTATCGCATCCTCCGGGCTGAGAGTGCCGCAGTACCCAATGCGATCGCAGCTTTACTACTCTATATTCGTGATCAAACAGGTAAGATTCCCCATGCTTACTTCGGTTGGGTTGAGGGAAACCCCATACAATACTTACTGCGTTTTATCTTGTTTGGTGAAGGTGACATTGCTGTAGTTACCCGTGAAGTACTCCGTCGGGCTGAAAAGGATCCGCATAAGCGTCCTGGGATTCATGTTGGGGGTTGAGATAGAGGCAAGGGGGCAGGGAGTAGGGGAGCAGGGGAGGCAGGGGAGGCAGGGGAGGCAGAAGGAGAATGACAAATGACAAAGGTGAGCATCTTGCCCGCCCATAGTCAAAGGCGGGCAAGATGCCCATCCCACAAAAATAGTAAAATCATCCCGCAAACATGCAAGGCCTATTTTTTGCAAGTTTCATCATCAAACTTTTCCCAAGGTACAAAATAGGGATGTGGTAAAATCCTGACGTAGATCATGATTCTAGGAGTATTCATAAAATAGATTTCTCTGTGATAACCTGCCAAATGTGGGGCTTAACTCTATCCCCTCCATTAATTCACGATGTCTCAGCAACAGCGCACCCTTTTAATTGTCGATGATTCCCCAGAAGATCGAGAACTCTATCGGCGGTATTTGCGGCGCGATCGCGAATATTCTTATACAATCTTTGAAGCAACCCTGGGACGTCAAGGACTAGAACTTTGGCAGCAACATCAGCCTGATGTTATTTTACTTGATTACCGACTCCCCGATCTCGACGGGCTGGAATTTCTCGCACAATTGCAACCCCTAAGCCAAGGGATATGCCTACCTGTAATTGTTGTAACGGGGCAGGGCAATGAGGCGATCGCAGTTCAGGCGATGAAAGCGGGCGCACAAGATTATCTTGTCAAAGAGCAAATTAGCCCAGAAGGGCTGCAAATAGCAGTCAATGGGGCAATTGAAACAGCGCGGCTACGCACCCAACTACAACAACGTATTGAAAGAGATTCCGTAATCTCATATATTACTCAGCAAATTCATCAATCGCTGAATTTGGATGAAATTCTCCAGACAACCGTAGCTGAAGTCCGGCGGTTTCTCCACACCGATCGCGTTCTGGTTTTTCAGTTAAAACCTGACGGGGATGGCACAGTAATCGCAGAATCAGTTGGGGCACAGTGGCGATCGCTGCTCTCATCTACTATCTATGATCCCTGCCTCGCTGAGAACTATCTGGCATGGAATCCACTGGAAACTGTCACCTACGATCCCGCCTTTGTTGAGAATTATATCCAACGCTATCGTCAGGGTTACGTAACGGCAATATTTGACATTCAGGATAGCAGTATCGATCCCTGTCATGTTGAATTGTTGGCTCAGTTTCAAGTAAAAGCTAATCTGGTAGTGCCGATTATTTACGATAACCACTTTTGGGGATTGCTAATTGCTCATAACTGTGAAACTCCTCGAAGGTGGCAACCCTTAGAGATTGACTTGCTCAAAGAACTAGCGATTCAAGTTAGCATTGCAATTCGCCAAGCGGAACTTTATCAGCAGGCACAGAATGAACTGACCGAGCGCAGACGGGTAGAAGCAGAATTACGGGAGAGTGAAGAACGTTTCCGGCAGATCGCAGAAAATATTGATGTAGTATTCTGGCTCAGAGAAGCGTCGGAAAATCGAGTCAGCTATGTCAGTCCTGCATACAAACACTTATGGGGATTGAACCCAGAGGAATTGTATCAAGGACAACAATCATGGATTGATCGTATTCACCCAGAAGATCGAGAATTGACAGACAGAGCGTTTCATGAAAAAGCTGTCGTCGGTCAATTTGATGAGGAATATCGGATTATTTTAGCCGATGGTAGTATTCGTTGGGTTCACGATCGCTGCTTTCCCCTGCGAGATGAAACAGGAGAGATTTATCGATTTGCTGGGATTGCCGAAGACATTAGCGAACGCAAACAGGCAGAGCAAGCTTTGCGAAACAGTGAAGAACGCCTGCAAATGGCTCTGGAAGGTTCTGGTGGCGGTCTATGGGATTGGAACATTATTACTAATGAAGATTATTTAAGTCCCAGATGGCTGGAAATGCTCGGATATGAAAAAGGAGAGTTACCGGATGACTTTAGCGGTTGGGAGCGACTAATTCATCCTGACGATAAAGTTTGGGTGATGGAACGGTTGAATGCCCATCTTCAGGACGATTCGGTGTCTTACAAATTTGAATATCAGATGTTAACCAAGTCTGGGGAGTGGAAATGGATTGCCAACCACGGAAAAGTAGTTTCGCGCGATCAACAGGGAAATCCCCTGCGAATGGCAGGTATTCATCATGATGTCACAGATCGCAAACAGGCAGAGCTTGCTTTGCGCCAGAGTGAAGAATTTAAAAACCGCATTTTAGATAGCAGTTCTGACTGCATCAAGGTATTAAGCCTAGAGGGGCGGCTCCTGTACATGAATACAGGTGGAATGTGTTTGATGGAAATTGACGACTTAGATTCCTATCTCAATACTGAATGGCTCTGTTTTTGGGAAAACAGCGATCGGCAACAGGCAGAACAGGCACTCGCTGCCGCTCAAATCGGCGAAATCAGCATTTTTTGCGGATACTGCCCAACCGTAAAAGGTACTCCCAAATGGTGGGAAGTGGTCGTTAGCCCGATTTTGGATGCTTCCGGGGAGATGGAACGAATCTTGTTGATTTCACGAGACATCACCGATCGCAAACAGGTAGAGAAGGCATTACGCCAAAGCGAGGAACGCTATCGCTGCTTGGCAGAATTAATCCCACAATTAGTGTGGACAGCCAACCCGGAAGGAGCGTTACTCGATGCCAATCAACGTTGGTTGGAATACACAGGGTTAACGCCAGAACAAGCCCAGACAAGGGGTTGGAAAGAGATTGTCCATCCAGACGATGTACTTATTATGGCTCAACAGTGGAGCGAGGCAGTACAACACAGTACTTCTTATCAAGCCCAAGGTCGAATGCGGCGGGCAGATGGTGTATATCGCTGGCATCTACACCAAGCAATTCCCCAAAAAGATCAGCAAGGTCAAATTGTCAAATGGTTTGGCAGTGCAACTGATATCGAAGCGCAAAAACAACTGGAGGCTGAACGCGATCGCTTATTCCAGTTAGAGCAAGCAGCCAGAGCAGAAGCAGAACGCGCCAATCGGATCAAAGATGAGTTTCTTGCCATTCTCTCCCACGAATTGCGATCGCCTCTCAACCCGATTCTCGGCTGGACAAAACTGCTGCAAACCCGCAAATTCAATGAAACCAAAACAGCCGAAGCCTTAGCCATCATCGAACGCAACGCGAAATTGCAAACTCAACTGATTGATGACTTGCTCGATGTGGCCAAAATTCTGCGGGGTAAACTCAGCATCAATGCCGCTCCTGTAAATCTGGCATTTGTGATTGAATCTGCAATTGACACAGTAAGTACAACGGCTGTTGCTAAATCAATTCTGTTGCATCCGGTACTGCGAATATTGGGACAAGTCTCTGGAGATTCTAACCGCCTTGCAACAGATCGTTTGGAATTTACTTTCCAACGCTATCAAGTTTACTCCCAAAGGGGGACGGGTAGAAATTCGATTAGAGCGAGTTGGGGATCAGGCACAAATTATCGTCAGTGACACTGGCAAAGGTATTAACCCTGACTTTCTCCCCTATATGTTTGAATCATTTCGTCAGGAAGATGTTTCAGTTACTCGCAAGTTTGGCGGATTAGGATTAGGGTTAGCGATCGTCCGCCAGTTGGTTGAGGCTCACGGGGGGGCTATCACAGCTAATAGTCCTGGCGAAGGGTTGGGGGCTACTTTTACAGTCCAGTTGCACTGCTGAATGTTCAATCGGAAATCAAGCAGACAAATGAGTTGTCACAACAAGCACTCAAACTCACGGGGATTCGAGTTCTTACAGTTGATGATGATGCCGATGCCCGTGAGCTATTAACAGTATTACTTACTGAATACGGAGCTACAGTCTTGACTGTTACTTCTGCGGCAGAAGTTTTAGCAAACCTAGAGTCCTTTCAACCCGATGTCTTAGTGAGTGATATTGGAATGCCCGAAGTTGATGGTTATACTCTGATCCAACAAATCCGCGCTTTAACTGCTGAAAAAGGCGGACAGATTCCCGCGATCGCTTTGACTGCTTATGCCAGAGTTGATGATTACGAGCAAGCCATTACCTGTGGCTATCAACGGCACGTTACCAAGCCCCTTAATCCAGAAGAGTTAGTTCAAGCTGTGGTGGCACTGGCACACAATAGACTTCTTGCATAAGTCGGGGAAAGGGGAAATTAAAAACCCTTAACCCTTACCCTTCCCCAAAACCAAACTTTGAGTTCAAAATGCAAAACCCCAGTAGTACTGGAACAGTCTTACTACCTCTCTACATTGTTTTTTGATGCTACGTCTCTGTAGACATCGCTCAATTTTAAACATTAGTTGTCAAAATTTGAACGTTTGTTGCTAATGTTCTTCCATATATAAGAAAGGCTTAAGTATTTGCTGCAAATGTATACTTAGTTGCTGCAAATGCTTAATACTTTGCAACAAATGCTCTTCCATGTATAAGAAAGGCTTAAGTATTTGCAGCAAATGTATAATTAATTGCTGCAAATGCTTAATGCTTTGCAGCTAATGCTCTTCCATGTATAAGAAACGTTTAAGCATTTGTAACAATCATTGTAATGAACTTATAAATCTATTTATTACCGGAAATTTAACTAAGACTTACGCACTCAGATCCCCCAACCCCATTAAAAAAAGGGCTTTAGAGGATGTTTGAAAAGTACTATTGTCGGTATCAAAAATTTTAGATCCCCCTAAATCCCCCTTAAAAAGGGGGACTTTGACTCCGGTTCCCCCCTTTTTTAAGGCTACCGTGTACACACAAGTCGAAAAAAGCTCGATTTTTCCATTCTTCTCTTGTTCTCATGTTCTGCATAGGAATGGCTTACCAGAGGCTAAAGATTGAGTCAGAGGCTCAATGAATGTATTCCCAGGCTTTGCTTGAGAACGAAGTACCTACAAGCGGAAAATCTAGTACTATGGGAGCAAAGCCTTCCCGGACGATGAGCTTAAAATAGGAAAGCGGTAAACTCAAAAGATAAGAAAATAGCAACTCCTCTTGCTATCAGTTAAGCTCAACTTTCGCTTCCCAATACTTGGGAAATTATATGCTACAGCTTGTATTGATTGTGTTTGTTGTTCTTTTAGGTTCAGCGCTTTGTTCTAGTGTAGAAACGGCCCTGTTCTCTGTTTCGACCCTAAGAGTCAGACAATTAGCACAATCAAATAACCGTTCAGTAGTAACACTTTTAGCGATTCGTGAAAACATGAATCGACCTATTGCGGCTATTGTAATCCTCAACAATACTTTCAATATCATTGGCAGTATTCTCACAGGTAGTGTTGCTACTCAAGTATTAGGAGATCAATGGCTTGGTGTATTTTCAGGAGTATTAACATTCTTGATTATCATCTTTGGTGAAATCATCCCCAAGACAATTGGAGAACGTTATTCTGAGCAAATTGCCATACTTGCGGCTTTACCTGTGGCTGGACTTGCTATTGCTTTCACTCCCTTAGTTTGGGTTCTAGAGAATGTTACTGCACCTTTTTCTAAAGGGCAAAAACGACCGACCACCAATGAGGCTGAAATAAAGCTGTTGGCGAAGATTGGGCATCAAGAGGGAATTATCGAAAGTGAGGAAGCAGAAATGATTCAGCGGGTGTTCAGATTAAATGATGTGACTGCATCTGATTTAATGACACCCCGAATCATGCTGACATATATCTACGGAGATATGACTCTTACTGAAGCGAAAGCCAACATTATTGCGTCCCAACACAACCGAATTATTGTAATAGATGGATCTCTTGATGAAGTCATTGGATATGCTTTAAAACAGAATTTACTGACAGCGATGGTTGAAGGAAGTAACAATCAAAAAATTGCTAGTCTGACTCGAAAAGTGAACTTTGTCCCTGAGATAATTAGGGCAGATAAACTGTTGAAAAACTTCATAGAAGCTCGTGAACATCTTGCAGTAGTGGTGGACGAATATGGAAGCATCGCTGGTGTTATCACTTTGGAAGATGTGCTTGAGGTGATAACTGGTGAAATTGTAGATGAAACTGATAGAACTGTTGACTTGCAAGAAATTGCCCGCAAGAAGCGAGAAAAAATGTTGCAGTCTATGAATGTTAACAATTAACCTTATAGCGGTTCTCGACAGGCGTGGGCTAGGGGGGATCTAGGCTTCATCTAGATTTGTAGGGGCGCAAGACCTTGCACCCCTACTACATCATGTTTTTTTTAGATAAGTGCAAAAAGGACATAAACTTTTTGATGGAAAACGAAGCATTAAAAAGTGGTTATGGCTAAATTTCTTTTTGTAACCGACCTAGATGATACCCTCGTACATCGCACCGTGGGCGATGATAGCGCTTTGCCAGAACTCAATCAACTGCTGAGTCAACATCGGCAAGAATATGGTACAAAAATTGTTTATTCTACCGGTGCGATCGCCTGTACTTTATAAAGAACTCCAAACTCAAAAAAATCTTTTGCAACCAGATGCCGTTGTCTTGTCTGTTGGTACAGAAATTTACCTTGATGGTACTGATACTGCTGACTCAGATTGGTCAGAAATCCTCTCTCCGGGATGGGATCGGGAAGCTGTATTATCTATTACTAAAAAATACCGTGGGTTAGTTCGGCAACCAGATTCAGAGCAGCGTCCCTTCAAAGTGAGTTTTTTTTTAGAACAAGAAACCTCTGTAAACCTTCTCTCACAACTTGAAGCAGAGTTGCAGAAATCTAAATTAAATGTAAAGTTAATCTACAGTAGCGGAATAGACCTTGACATTGTACCCCATAGCAGCGATAAAGGTCAGGCAATGCAGTTTTTACGCCAGAAGTGGAAATTTGCAGCAGAACAAACAGTTGTCTGTGGTGATTCAGGTAATGATATTGCTTTATTTGCTGTAGGCAACGAACGGGGAATCATTGTGGGGAATGCCCGAAAAGAGTTACTCCAATGGCACAATGAGCATCCCGCCGAACACCGCTACCTGGCTTCATGTTTTTGTGCAGGTGGAATTATTGAAGGCTTACATTATTTTGGTCTCTTGTAATGATTAGTTATTTAAAAGGTATAGTCGCTGGTATCCAAACAATTGGCGCTAGTCGCGTGATTCTGACTCTGGAAGTGAATGGCTTGGGGTATGATTTGCAAGTTCCCCAACGCCTAGCAAACCATTTACCAGAATCGGGAGGAGTAACACAAATTTTTACTCATCTGCAAATTCGCGAAGAAGTGCCCTTTCTTTATGGCTTTGCTTCACCAGCCGAACGCGATTTATTTCGCCACTTGCTGACTGTCACAGGTATTGGTGCAGCCTTAGCGATCGCACTCCTAGACACTCTGGAACTACCAGAGTTAGTCCAAGCAATTATCGCTGGCAACACACAAATGTTAATTCAGGCTCCCGGTGTCGGCAAAAAAATCGCTGAACGCATCTGTTTGGAACTCAAAAGCAAATTGGTCGAGTGGCGCAAATCAGCCGGGTTCTTCGTCGCCACAGGCGGCCCAGCACCAGGAATTCTCGAAGAAGTGCAAATGACCCTCTTTGCCTTGGGATACACTGCCCATGAGGTCAGTCACGCCTTATCATGTGGTCAGCGAAGACATCGGACTACCCAAAGATGCCTATGTCGAAGATTGGATTAAACAAGCGATCGCTCATCTCAGTAGCGAACAAGTTTAATTGTCATTGGGCATGGCGCATGGCGCATGGCGCATGGGTTATTCTCTTTGCCCCCTCATCCTTTTACATCCCCCTCATCTACTCAATGCCCAATGCCCAATGCCCAATGCCCAATGACTGATCCTTATGCTTGGCTAGAACAGTCCTTAGCAACAATTCATCGGGCAGACTGGTATCGTTCGGTACAACCTATCAATGGTCGTCCGGGTGCAACGGTGGTTTTAGCTGGGCAAGAGGTAATTAATTTTGCCAGCAATGACTATTTAGGGCTTGCGGGAGATCAGCGATTAATTGCGGCGGCGATCGCTGCGATCGCTGAATTTGGCACTGGTAGCACTGGTTCTAGATTACTCAGTGGGCATCGGGGATTACACAGGGAATTAGAGGAGGCGATCGCATCTACCAAACAAACAGAAGATGCCTTGGTATTTAGTTCCGGGTATCTAGCCAATTTGGGGGCAATTACCGCTCTTGTTGGTAAGCGTGATTTAATTTTCTCTGACCAATACAATCATTCCAGTCTGAAAAATGGGGCGATTCTTAGCGGTGCAGCATTTGTAGAATACCCACACTGTGATATTGCAGTATTAAAAACTCAGTTGAGTCAACAGCGACAAAACTACCGACGCTGTTTGATTCTTACTGATAGCGTCTTCAGCATGGATGGCGATTTATGTCCGTTGCCAGCACTGTTGGATCTCGCTGATGAATTTAACTGTATGCTGCTAGTCGATGAAGCTCATGCCACTGGAGTACTAGGAAAAACTGGCGCTGGATGTGTTGAACATTTTGGATGTACAGGAAAGCAATTAATTCAAGTTGGAACCTTGAGTAAAGCTTTGGGTAGTTTAGGTGGGTATGTGGCAGCAAGTAGCGCTCTAATTGACTTCTTGCGGAACCGCGCACCCACTTGGATTTACACCACTGGGCTTTCACCAGCAGACACAGCCGCAGCCTTAGCAGCAATCAAAATAGTGCAACAAGAACCACAACGCCGTGCTAATTTGTGGCAAAATGTACGTTACTTAAAAAATTTGCTCCAGCAACAGTTACCTAATTTAAAATTACTGCCTTCAGAATCACCTATACTATGTTTTCAATTGCCAAGTGCTACAGATGCCCTCAAAGCTGGAAAACAGCTAAGAAATGCCGGCATTTTTGCCCCAGCAATTCGTCCTCCCACAGTACCCACAAGTCGGATTAGAATATCTTTGATGGCAACTCATGAAGCAGTGCAGATTGAGAAATTAGTAGCAGTGCTGAAAGATATCTGTTAACTCGTGAAACAATTTTAGTTAGATTTACCCCAGCGTTAAAAGTCTGTCCTCTGAGGATGGCGGGGATATTGAGTGAAAATCCAGGCTTTGAGTATTTGCAAGAATGCTAACGTCTCGACCAATACATTAGGGACTTCCAATTAAAAATAATAATCAATCGCTGTGTAATACCAATTCACGAAAAGCCTGATACACATAGATTTATCGTAGGGGCATGGCATTGCCCATTGGTGTCAACTTAAGCTAAAAATAGCTTCTCGCTTTGCCTCCACACCCGCCTTGGAATCAATTCCAAGGCTAATAGTTAAAGTCTACTAAAGTAGACTCAAGATTTTTCGGATTATTTAGTCATCTTCAGATGACTTTCGCTATTAGCAAGGAACTTCAGTTCCTTGCGAGACATAGCTTTTACGTTAAGTTGACACCTATGGGCAAAGACAAGCCCTTACCAGCGTATTTGTATCATTATTAAAGTTAAATGGTATAAGTAAATGGGCGTAAATAAATATAATATGTTCCGTCATTGCGAGTGAAGCGAAGCAATCCCAGAGACTTTGCGATTGCTTCGCTTCACTCGCAATGACATCTTAATATTTAACAAACTTTGGGGGTTTAAGTCCCCAGCAAGACAGGCAGCCCGTTTTGTGTCGGAGTATAAATCCCCGTCACAAAACTTAATTGCGAATTGCGAATTGTTTTAATCATGCCTACTTACTTAGGCAGGGGAGCAGGGGAAAAAGAAAAATATCATTTGAATAAACTTAAGCGTAAGCTAAAAATAAAAGACTTGGGTGCTATGTCGATTCCAGGAATTTCTGAAGCAATAATACGCCATAATTCCAACGCTTCATCATACAGTCGTGGTGAAGAATATTATCGCAGGGGTGCGATACCTTCGGTGAGCTTCGCTAACGCTGATCTCAAAAAACGAGGTAATCTGATTCAAGCAGAGGTAGAAGGTGGCGAAATCACACCATATCGAGTCAGTATTCGTTTTGATGCAGGTGGAATCACCTCAGCTTGTTGTACTTGCCCTTATGATTATGATGGCTGGTGCAAACATATTGTTGCCACCTTATTAAGCTGTTCGCGTCAATCAGAGATCATTGAAGAACGTCCAACGCTAGAACAATTATTAAATCGCCTCGATATCCTTCAAACTCAGCGATTACTGCAAGAACTGGTGGAAAATAGACCGGAAATAATTGATGATATTGATGAGTTTGTCAGTTTGATAGACTTGCCAAAACCGCAAACAAAACAGTCTTCTACCCGTCAAAGCAAAATTGACACATCACCTTTTCGCTCTCATGTCAAGCGGATTTTGCGGGATGGATTGAAAGAATTAGAGTATGGTTCAGAAGAAGACCCATTTACAGATGATTTACTGGCTGTAATTGAGAAAGCGCGGGAGTTAGCAGAAAATGGAGATGGCAATAATGCGATCGCAATTCTCGAAACTATTACCGAAACTTATGCCCAAGAATGGGACGAGTTGCTAGATTACGGTGGAGACAGTTATTCCATTGCAGAACCTCTTGATAGCGCCTGGACAGAAGCAATTTTGTGTGCAGAAATGTCTACAGGAGAAATAGTAGATTTGCAGTTGATGTTGGAATCCTGGCAAGACGAAATCAGTGCAGACTTTAGTATGAGTTTAGAAGCATTGCGTCAAGGTTGGGATTATGAACCACTGCAAGAAATTATGCAAGGAGATGATAGCGCAGAACTTTGGGAAAATGAACGACCAAGCTATGCTGATGATTTAGCATTGATTCGCTTGCAAATTCTTGAACGTCAAAATCGTTACACAGAGTATTTAAATCTAGCTTTAGCAGAAGAAATGACTCTGCAATACCTGACGCAATTAGCAGCTTTGGGAAGAGTAGAAGAAGCCATGTCTGCGGCTAAAATTCTGATGGAAAAAGCAGAAGAGGGTTTTGCCTTGGCAAAAATATTGCGAGAAGATGGGTATTTGGTTGAAGCGTTAGAAATATGCCAAGCAGGTATCAATTTAACAGGTAACTGTTTATATGAATTTGCTACTTGGACAAGTGATTTAGCCCAAGGATTAGAAGATAATGCCACTGCGTTAACTGCCAGCATCATTGCTTTTAAAATCAGACCATCGTTTCGAGACTATGGTAAGATTCAAGACTATGCAGGAGAAACTTGGTTGACACTCAAACAAGATTTACTGCAAACACTACGAGATCAGCCAGATTGGGGAATACGAGAAGCTCAAGTTGATATTTTTCTACATGAGGGATTAATTGATGATGCAATTAAAACAGTAGAGAGAGATACTTACTATACTTCAGAATTGGTTCATCGAGTCATGGATGCAGCAGTTTCCCATCGTCCAAATTGGGTAATTGATAACGCTCGCAGACGGGCAGAACCAATTATGGAACAAGGGAAAGCTGACCGTTATGACGCTGCGGTTAGTTGGCTCAAAAAAGTCAAGGCTGCTTATATTCAACTAGGACAAAAAGCTGAATGGTCTGCTTATCGCTCAAAATTAGAAGCGGCTCATGGACGTAAACGCAAATTAATGGAATTATTTAAAGAACTGAATACATAATATGACTATTTTTGAGCCTAATTCCAAAATACAACAAGCACTACTCGCAAAGAAATATTTCGAGTTACACCCTTCCTTACAAAAAATTATCCAGTTATTTTCGGTAATTTATGCACCGATAGACAAAAATTCATTCGTAAGTTGTCTTAGTAAAATTGATGCTTTAGATGAAAACAATAAACCTTGGGTTACTAAAACCCTCAGTTCCCAAATTGATAAATTTTTAAAAGCAGGCTTGTTAATACAGGAAAACAGGCAAGGTGCTGAATGTCATCCGTTACTCACAGAAATTGCTACTCGCCACGCTGTACAAACCGGACAGTTTGAAATCCTGGTTACAGCAGTAGAGGAGAAGCTACCAATACGTACTCACTGGAACAGAGATTCTCGAATATTCTACAGCTTACGCCAGTGTATCAGAGAAATCCGCATTGGTATTTATCGTCAAGACCTTAGTTTTATTAATCAGCAAATTGAAGATTATCAGAAGTACGCTGATAGTGAAGAAAAAATAATAATAGAAAATATTTTTGAGCAAATATACAATAATCCATTTGATGCAGATTGGTTTAAGACCCTTCCACAAGCATTATATGAAAGTGGCATATCAAGTATCCTCTTCAATTCAGCCTTAAAATTATCCGCTTCTGAAGATGCGTTGATGCTGCTAGAAGAAGAATGCTCTACACCTGGAAAACATTGCTCAGATTATTTACATCTGATTTTGACAGAACAACTGTTGTTACAGGGTTGTACCCAAGAAGCACAAGAAAGTCTGGAGCGGATATCAAAAGAATATCAAAATAACGCTGCGATCGTTTGGGGTTGGTTAAATTTTCTGCGGGGTGATAATGAACAAGCCATCAAATATTATAAAGATGCCCTGAAAGCCATCAAAAAGGCTACAGGCAAACGGCAAATATATTTCAATACAATTGGGGGCTTATTTTTTATCCTTGCACTTTTAAAAGATGGTTCAGTGCAACGCCTCAAAGAAGCAGAAGAGTACACCAGTTTGATGTCCCGTCAATCAGATCATTGGCTCAGGTTCATTTATGGCAGACTGAAAATGGTACTGCAAGTCCACCAAGGTGATATTACTCAAAAACAATTTGTAGTCAGTGGTCATATTTCTTCCGTGGAAGAAGAAAATAGCTTACAAACATTGTTTTGTTCGCTATGCCTTTACTGGATGGATGCTGAGAGTGCTAAAAAACGCTTACCTAATTTACTAGAACCATTGTATCGGCGATCGCTCGCTTCCGGTTATCACTGGTTAGCAATGGAAACCGCAGAACTCCTATCTCGACTCAAACCAAGTAGTAACTATAAACAACTTGCAGAGGCACTGCGAGAAGATAGCAATATCCAAACCATCGTAGACTTAATTCGACCGCAAGAAGCTTGGGAAATGTGCCTCAATGCCCTGGCAAATCTCCAAAAAGAACCACAAACCCCAGGAAAACCAGAATCGGAACTGCGTTTAGCATGGTTCATAACCTTCTATCCCAGCAGATGTGTCTTACAACCAAAGGAACAAAAAGTTAATGCCAAAGGAGAATGGAGTAAAGGTCGCCCCATAGCCCTCAAGCGTCTAAGCAGTGCATTATCTGAGTTTGATTACATCACCCCCCAAGATATGCGGGTATGTAGTTGTATTGAGACATATAGTGATGGCTATTACGGCAAAGTTGATTATACCTTCGGTGAAAAAGCCATCTCTGCTTTAATTGGACACCCGTTAGTTTTTTGGGAAGATACACCCAATATCCGTGTAGAAATTGTCAAAGGAGAACCAGAACTACTGGTTAAAAAAGGGAAACAAGATCGTCTCACCTTGGAATTTTCTCCCAAATTACCAGAATCACAAAATATTCTGCATATTAAAGAGACTCCAACCCGCATCAAAGTCATTGAAATTACTGCCGAACACAGACGCATTGCGGAGATTATTGGTATAGATAATAAATTAAATGTGCCTGCGATCGCAGAGAAACAAGTTTTAGCAGCCATAAATGCCGTCTCTGGCATCGTTACCGTACATTCTGACATTGGTGGCGGTTCAGAAGGTGCAGAAGAAGTACCCGCCCAAACTCTACCCCATATTCATCTTTTACCTGCCAATGCCGGCTTGAAAATCAGCCTTTTGTCGCGTCCCTTTGCCCAAGGTGGCCCCTACTATCGTCCTGGTACAGGTGGTGAAACTGTAATTGCCGAGATTGACGGTAAACGTCTGCAAACTAGACGAAATCTGTCTGAAGAAAAGCAACTTGTCAAAGATGCTGTAGCCGCCTGCGCCACCTTGACTCAAACTGAAGAACAAGATGGTGAATGGATTATAGACAATCCAGAAGACTGTTTAGAACTGCTGCTAGAACTGCAAGCACTGGGAAATAAAGTAGTCATAGAATGGCCACAAGGAGAAAAACTGCGTGTTAGCCACAATGCCGACTTGAAAGACTTTAATTTATCAATTCAACGTCAGCAAGACTGGTTTGCAGCAACTGGGGAGTTGAAATTGAATAACGACCTAGTGCTAGATATGCAGCAGCTACTAGAACTATTGGAGAAAACCCCCAGCCGTTTTATCCCCCTTGGTGATGGTCAATTTTTGGCTTTAACTCAAGCTTTTCGGAAACGCCTCGACGAATTACGGATGTTTTCGGAAAAACATAGTAAAGGTATTCGTTTTCACCCCTTGGCAACATTAGGGTTAGAGGATTTTGTCGATGAGGTAGGTAAGGTAAAAGCAGATAAACATTGGAAGGCACATAGAGAGAGGCTTAAGGAGGTGCAAAACCTCCAGCCGGAACTGCCATCTACACTTCTTGCAGAACTACGAGACTACCAGATGGAGGGTTTTTGTTGGCTGGCGCGGCTAGCACATTGGGGTGTGGGCGCTTGTTTAGCAGACCAAATGGGACTGGGTAAGACCTTGCAAGCATTGGCTGTCATTCTCAGAAATGCCCATGAAGGCCCAACCCTAATTATTGCCCCCACTTCTGTGTGTATGAATTGGGTGAGTGAAGCGCAGAAGTTTGCCCCAACTCTCAATATTATTCAATTTTCTGGTGCTAACCGTCAAAAATTATTGGATGGTTTACAACCGTTGGATATGTTGGTATGCAGCTATGGTTTATTACAGCAGGAAGAAGTAGCGCAAATGCTTTCTAGTGTACAGTGGCAAACAATTGTCCTGGATGAAGCCCAGGCGATTAAAAATATGACCACTAAACGTTCTCAGGCAGCCATGAACCTAAAATCTAATTTTAAGTTGCTGACTACTGGGACTCCCATTGAAAATCACCTGGGTGAGTTATGGAATTTATTCCGTTTTATTAATCCTGGGTTATTGGGTTCTTTTGAAAGCTTCAATCAACGCTTTGCTACCCCCATTGAAAAATATCAAGATAAACTTGCACGTAATAAACTCAAGAAACTGATTCAACCATTTTTGTTGCGGCGGACAAAAAATCAAGTATTAGAAGAGTTGCCATCTCGTACCGAAATTTTGTTGCATGTAGAGTTAAGTCGAGAGGAAAAGGCATTCTATGAAGCGTTGCGCCGTCAGGCAATATCTAAACTTACCGAAACTGATGCCGAAGCAGGAAAGAAACATTTGCAAGTTTTGGCTGAGATTATGAAACTGCGTCGCGCTTGCTGTAATCCCAGCCTCGTTATGCCTGACACTGAATTACCCAGTTCCAAGTTACAACTTTTTGGTGAAGTGCTGGGTGAACTGCTGGAAAATCGTCATAAAGCGTTAGTGTTTAGTCAGTTTGTTGACCATTTGCACATTATCCGCGATTACCTCGAACAGCAAGGTATTAATTATCAATATCTAGATGGCAGTACTTCAGTAGTAGAGCGCAAAAAACGGGTAGATGCATTTCAAGCTGGTTCAGGAGATGTCTTTCTGATTAGTCTCAAGGCGGGCGGTACAGGACTGAATCTAACTGCGGCTGATTATGTGATTCATACAGACCCTTGGTGGAATCCCGCAGTGGAAGACCAAGCCTCAGACCGCGCCCATCGCATTGGGCAACAACGCCCTGTTACCATTTATCGTCTAGTAGCAAAGGATACTATAGAAGAAA
This sequence comes from Nostoc cf. commune SO-36, assembly GCF_023734775.1. Lineage (NCBI taxonomy): Bacteria > Bacillati > Cyanobacteriota > Cyanophyceae > Nostocales > Nostocaceae > Nostoc > Nostoc commune. The sequence goes on from NZ_AP025732.1 coordinate 6,710,077, forward strand.
AGATTGTGCAGTTGCACCACCACAAGCGAGATTTGGCAGACAGCCTATTGGAAGGTGCTGATATCAGTGGCAAAATTTCGACGGAAGTATTGTTACAGTTAATTAGCGAAGGTTAAGGCATTTACCAAGGTTTTTTTGACAAAAATCGCTCATTCAATAAGCTCCAAGTGCAAAATTCTACAATATTGCGATGCCTGCGGCGGTAAACTACGCTAATGCGAAAAAAAGGATAAAACTATCAAGATTTGGCAACTGCGATAGGTGATTTACTCCCCAATCAGCAGAGGGACGGTAGAATATACCTAATTTTCGTAGCTTCAAAAGCCAAACTATGACGATGCATTCCACACTCCAACGTGCATTTAATCACCGCCGCGTTCTGAAAGTGATCAGCGGTTTGAATAACTTCGACATCGCTAGCGTCGCTGCTACTGTCAAAGCTGCTGAATTTGGCGGTGCTACTTTTGTCGATATCGCTGCCGATCCTGCCTTAGTCCAGCTAGCTAAAAGTTTGACTAACTTACCAGTTTGTGTATCAGCAGTAGAACCAGAGAAATTTGTGCAAGCTGTGGCAGCTGGTGCTGATTTGATTGAAATCGGCAATTTCGATTCTTTCTATGCTCAAGGACGCCGCTTTGAGGCTTTGGAAGTGCTAGCACTGACTAAGCAAACCCGCGTTCTTTTCCCCGAAATTACTCTGTCTGTCACCGTTCCCCACATCCTGGAACTAGATCAACAAGTACAGTTAGCAGAAGAACTGGTGAAAGCTGGAGCAGACATTATTCAAACTGAAGGCGGTACTAGCAGTCAGCCAGTCCACCCCGGAACTTTAGGATTAATTGAAAAAGCTGCTCCCACCTTGGCAGCAGCTTTTGAAATTTCTCGTGTAGTCTCAGTACCTGTATTGTGTGCTTCAGGCATTTCTAACGTTACTGCACCATTAGCGATCGCAGCTGGTGCAGCTGGTGTTGGTGTTGGTTCTGCCATCAACCAACTCAATAGCGAAGTGGCAATGATTGCTGCTGTGCGTGGCTTAGTAGAAGCCTTAGCAACTGCAAACAACCGCGCGATCGCTTAGTTTTGAATGGGGAGTGGGAAGTGGGGAGTGGGGAGGGGGAGTGGTGAATATTAAAATTCCCTATTCCCTATTCCCTATTCCCTATTCCCTATTCCCTATTCCCTATTCCCTATTCCCTATTCCCTACTCCCTACTCCCCTCACCCCAAACAATCCTTCAACGCATAAATCACCCGGTCTTGCTGCTGTTGTGTCAGTTCTGGGAACATCGGCAAGGATATGACCTCATGGCAAGCTTGCTCTGCTATAGGTAAATCCCCAATTTGATAGCCCAGACTTTGATACACTGGCTGCAAATGTAAAGGGTGGGGATAGTAAATCATTGAACTTACACCCTGCTCTTGCAATTGACTACGCACCCAATCTCGATATTTGGCGCTAGAACCATTTCGCCCTTCGCCTGAGATGCGAACAGTGTATTGATTCCATACCCCAATACCCGCAGGTAATTCTTGGGGTGGGACGATCCCCGGAACTTGAGACAGGTACTGGTAGTAATAGTTGGCGATATCTCGTCGGCGATCATTCCAAATATCTAAATAACGTAGCTTAATCTGCAAAATAGCTGCTTGGAGAGCATCCAAACGGCTATTTACACCTATTTCTTCGTGTAAATATCGAATTTTACTACCATGTTCCCGTAGTATTCGCAGTTTAGTGGCGATCGCAGGGTCATTAGTCGTTATTGCTCCGCCATCGCCGCAACCACCAAGATTTTTGGTAGGGTAGAAACTAAAGCAACCAATATGTCCAATACTTCCTACTTTTTGATCAGCCCAAATTGCCCCTGTAGACTGAGCGCAATCTTCAATGATTGACAAATTGTGAGACTGAGCGATCGCCATCAATGATGTCATATCCACGGGTTGTCCAAATAGGTGAACCGGGATAATCGCTTTAGTTTTGGATGTAATCGCCGCCGCAACTTGCTCCACATCCAAATTAAACGTAGTCGCGTCAATATCAACAAAAACAGGCTTTGCACCCACGGCGCTAATCACTTCAGATGTCGCAATAAAGGTGAAAGGCGTTGTAATCACTTCATCGCCTGCACCAATGTCCAAGACTCGTAACGCTAAGTAGAGCGCATCAGTACCAGAATTACAAGCCACACATTCAGTAACAGTATTATAAGCGGCAAACTGTTGTTCAAAGCCTTGGACTAAGGGGCCGCCAATATAGCGGCCAGAAGCCAAAACCTCTAAGACGGCTGCACTTATTTCTGCTTCGATGGTGGTGTATTGCTGCTTGATATCAAAGGCAGGGATAGGATTTACACTTTGGATCATGAGTTCTCATTTTATCGGGAGATACAAAGGATGCACTTCGACAGTCAATTTTTGCTGATTGAATTGTTAATCAAAGAGGAGCTACTAAAAGACTATCGCCCAAAATACGCATCTTATTAGGGTTTTTACTTAAATTGTGAGACGGGAAACTACCGCAGGGTACTGGGGACAGGGAAAATATGTAAAAATTTGGCAGGGGTGAGAACAAATTCCATAATTTTTCGTTTGAAAACCCAATCCCTCATCCCCGTCCCCAGTCCCTTTTACTCCAGATCAAACACATCGGATCAAAGTTCCAACTGTGTAGACTGTTTTGAAAAGAAAATACCAGGAGATAGAAAACCCATGCAGGATCTGATCAAGCTGGATTTCGTAGATTTAGCTGTTGCTGTCGGATTGATGGCGATCGCCATTGGTGTATCTGCCTGGGAAAAATTAGGGCTAGAGCTAAATTTAGCCTTTGCTACTGGGAGAACCATCTTACAACTTCTTGTATTGGGATACATTTTAGATTTCATCTTGGCTTTAGACAATGCTTGGGCAGTTTTGGCGCTATTAGCAATAATGCTGACAATTACGGCGATTGTCGCACGAAATCGCATCAGCCAAAAAATTCCTCATCTGTTGCCTTTGGTGTGGGGTGCAATTTTAATTAGTACCGTCCTGACAGTGCTTTACACCAACTTCTTGATCATCCAACCAGAAAGATGGTATGAGCCACAGTATATAATTCCCTTGGCAGGGATAGTTTTAGGTAATGCTACTAATGCAGCTGCGATCGCAGGCGATCGCCTTGTCAGCACCATTAATTCCAGCCATCTCGAAATCGAAACCCACTTGAGTTTAGGTGCTACTCCAGAGCAAGCAGTTAGCCAGTACCGCAAAGATAGTATCAGAGCGGCATTGATTCCCACTCTCAATCAAATGATACTTATAGGGATGGTCGCAATACCAGGAATTACCACCGGACAGTTACTAGCTGGTGTGAAACCTCTAGATGCTGTCTCTTACGAAATTTTGATTATGTTCATGGTGGCTTTTGCTAACTTATTGACAACAGTTTTAGTCACAAAAGGATTGTGTCGTCAATTTTTCAATTCTGCCGCGCAGTTGGTGAGGTGAAGAGTTAATCTACATCCAAGAATATTTCATCATCTTGCCCTGGCAGATCAAGAGCAATCAACAGTGCTTGGTTCAATTGTGCTATAAATCAATACGGTTGGGTTAAGCAAAGCGCAACCCAACAAACCCCGTAAAAAGTTGGGTTTCGTTCCTCAAACGCCACGTGCTACAAGTCGGCATAGCCGCCCAACGCAGTGGCTCCCCAACCTACAATTTTTTTCGCAACAATTTAGTCTTGCCACGCCACTACAAAATTACCCTCATACTGCCTTAAAATACAGATTTGAGTACAGCGATCGCTCGAACCCACAACATAATACTAGTAGGCGCTCCAATTAGAATACCAGCGATCGCCCAACCTCTCTGATGCGCTTTGAATTGTTCAATACTGTTCCACCGTCTACTTTTCCAAGCCCATTCATTGCCTTTTGCACCGAATGCGATCGCCAGAAACAATGAAAATTTTGGGATAAAACAGAACACTCCACACCAGACTTGATTCGACCACATCCACAACCAAGGCATGAGAAATGCGCCCCAATTCCAACCGAGAATTTCCTCTGGGACTGTTTCATTGTGATTATTTATCCCACATCCAGAATTGTTGATTATTTCTTTTAGCGGCAAAAGCTGACTCTTGTTTGCAGATTTGATAGCCAAACGAGATTTGAGAACATTCAGCGCTTCGCGGGCATCAGTAAATCGTTGTTCTGGAGCAGGTTCTATCAACTTTTGTAGCCAATTGATAAAACTGGGACTCAAGTTAACTCGGTCTGCAAATTGCAACCGCAAATCCTGCTGGGGTAAATCACAAGGGGAAGTTCCTGTTAACAAATGAATCAGAGTCGCACCCAGTGCATAGAGGTCTGAAGCAGCAACTGCTCGACCACCAAATTGTTCCATTGGGGCATAACCATAAGTACCGACAACGGTAAAAGTAACGCCCTCTCTTGCCGCTTTATCCTGAACTGCACCAAAATCAACTAAATAAATCCGATTATCTTCGCCCCAAATTAAATTACTCGGTTTAATATCTCTATGCAACACGCCTGGATTTAACTCATGTAGATAGATGAGAATATTTAAAACCTCAACAGCAATTTTTCTAGCTTGTTTTTCACTAAAACCTTTCGCCAATAGCAAGTTTTTCCTTGAGTGACTCACCAGGGATATATTCTTGGATTAAGGCAAACCAAAGTGTGCGATCGTCGATACAAAAATAATCTATATATCGAGGGATGCGGGGATGATTTAGCTGTTTAAGTATTTGTGCTTCCCTCTCAAAAAGTTTCAAGTCATCCCACTGGACAGTACCGCCAAAGGCTAAAAGTTTGACTACAACGGTGGAATTTTCGCCATCAGAGGCTTGTAAATCCAATGCTAGCCAAGTTTGACGAATTCCATTGTTGCCGAGTTGGCGTTGGATTTGATAACGATCTTGTAATATCTGTTCTGCTTGCAGCATCTGACACCTGCTGACAATTTACTCTGATTCCCTTATATTCAAGGATAGTCATTATCTACAGAAATTGTGGGAGCCTGATAATTTTTTGACCAAAGAGTAGCTAAACCGTGAGAAAACTTAGAACACTCGATGAATTTGAAGAAGAATACTTTCGCAAGCACCCAGAACAAATCGACGATTATTTAACCGAGATATTTCAGGAATACACAGAAAACAATGATTACGGCACGTTGTTGGCATCCTTGCGCGTCGTTGCCGGTGTATGGTAAATTAGTGATATAGGCGTTTTTGCTGATTCTACAGATAATTTTTGCGATAGTAAGCTTGATATTGGGCAGACAGTAAAGGTTCCCACCAATCACGATGATTGAGATACCATTCAACTGTTAAACGCAAACCCTCAGCAATTGTTACTGAAGGTGTCCAACCAAGTTGAGTTTTAATTTTGTTCGCATTAATTGCATATCTCCGGTCATGTCCCTGTCTATCCTTAACAAAAGTAATCAACTGCTCTGCTGGACGCACTGGTAAATCAGGTGCTAATTCATCCATCATTTGACACAAAAGTTGGACGAGGTTAATATTTTCCACCTCGTTATTGCCACCAATGTTATACGTTTCCCCTGGTTGACCGTGATTGATTACCACATCTAAAGCACGGCAATGATCGCCTACATAAAGCCAATCCCGTACATTTTTACCATCACCATAAACAGGTAATGGCTTACCTATCAAAGTGTTGATGCACATCAAGGGAATTAGCTTTTCGGGGAACTGATAAGGGCCGTAATTATTAGAGCAATTTGTGATAATGGTTGGAAGTTCATAAGTATGATAATAAGCACGGACTAAATGATCGCTACCGGCTTTTGAGGCTGAATAGGGACTATTGGGAGCGTAAGGTGTAGTTTCACAAAAAGCTGCATCATCTGCGCCCAAGCTACCGTAAACTTCATCTGTAGAAACGTGTAGGAAACGATAATCAGATGGCTTGTCTTTTGCTTCCCAATGTTGTCGAAAAGCTTCTAGCAGGGTGAAAGTTCCCACTACATTAGTTTGTACAAAAGCAGCCGGCCCAAGAATTGAACGATCAACATGAGATTCAGCAGCAAAATGGGCGATGGTATCAATATTTTCGGTTGAAAATAACTCATCTATGATGGTGCGATCGCAAATATCCCCTTCTACAAACCGAAAATTCTCTCTTCCCTCAACCAGCGCCAAATTGAGACGATTTCCCGCGTAGGTAAGCGCATCCAACACCACCACCTGATCATCTGGATAAACCTGACACCAGTGATGCACAAAATTCGCCCCAATAAACCCTGCACCCCCAGTAACTAATAACCGCCGACTCATTCTATTTCCTCTCTTCTCTCTGTGATCTCTGCGCCTCTGCGGTAGCCTACGGCAAGCCTCTACGCGTCTACGTTTCTATTACTTAAAATATTTCTTCCTCAGCTTCCCATATATCCTCTGAGCAAGTAATTTCGCCATCCGTATTTTCGTCAAACTCTTAATATTAGATGGCTGCTGAATCTTGTGATCAAAAAACTCATTTAACTCATCCAGAATAACTTGGAAACGCTTAATAATATTTTCAGTCCGATATTCAGCCAAAAACCCTTCAGACAAACTAAAAGCTACTGAAGAATCAATCACTTTGAGAACACGTTGGACATCATATTCTTGAGAATATCCAGCAATCTTATAGCAATTAAATCCAGGATCTAAGTAATCAGCTAGTCCACCATTGACACTAGAAAATACTTGACAACCGCAGGCAAGAGCTTCCATTGGTTGTAAACCAAATCCTTCGCTAACACGCTGTTGCGCCCAGTACTCAGCCGAATCATATAGGTAAACCTTAGCTCGGTTGAATAGTCCAGGTAAATCCTCTATGTATGAATCGACAACCAATACTTTACAACGTTTTTGCAACGCTGGAATCAATTCTCTCATTAAATATTCAGAAGACTTGCGAGCCTGAACTAAAACATCAATATCCCGTTCCTGCTCTAAATTTTGAAATTCATCAGAAATTTGATTGGGCAAATAATAAATCAAAGAATTGGGTGATTTTTCTCCCCAGTATCCCATTGTGTAACGGCTAACAGTGATAATCGGAATACTCGCAGGTAGTCTAAATGGATAACCTGCACTGTGTGCATGGTAAACCACATTGTATTGCTTAAGTTTAGCCACGAGTTGAGCTACATCAAATCCCCAACTGATGACAAAAATTACATCATTTAAATTTTTCTCTTTTAGCAAATCATCAAGAAAAAGTTTATCTTTTTCCCGTTGACGGTAAGTTACAACATCAGCACTACAAAACTGCTGAACCAGATTAAGGGCTTTTAACTCAGCCCAAAGACCACCACAAGCAAATTTGCCATCTGTACCGGGGAGTAAGAAGTAAAGTTTTCTCATAATTTTTTTATCGGAGTGGGAAATGGTAAAGCAGGGGTAGATGAAGGGGCAATATCTTCTTCATCCTCCTCATTCGTCTTATTCCTACTCTTGCCAGGCCACTTTAACAAAATGTGCCTCACGCCCCCAAACGTCGCGTGTACGGGTAATATTCTCAATTGCTAGGTTAAAAGGAATTGCAGTTGTTAGATAACGCTGTGCCACAGAACCTAAATCAGGTGCAAGTTCTGCGGCTGTTGTGCTGCTAACCCCAAACCTATAAGTTGCTCAATTGGTCGAAATGGTAACAACAGATGTACACCCACAGCTAGTCCAGCTGTTAAGAGCATCGCTACTGATAAATTTGTGCCACAACGAGGATGTACAGCCAAATCCCATTCTCCACTAGTGATGCGATGTCGAGCAAGTGCGATCGCACGCCGCAAATCACTAATATTTACCTCACCATAGAGGTAGAATCCTTGCTCGGTTGACAAACCGCCTAATAGCTCATCATCTAGTTGAACGTTAGTGGCTTCTCCTGTGGCAGGATAGGCACTTTTTGATTCGCTAAGAACCCAAACAGTGGCATGCTCTAAAGCGTGAACCTGCCGCAGCATCAAAATTTCTTTCAACCCTGGAATAAACGATAGCTGTCTGAGTAAGTCGGCATCTTGTGTGGGTTGCGGAAAGTCTGAAAATCGACCTTCAAGACTCGGAACTTTCTCAGATACAGGTGACGTAAAACCAAAGTTAAAAAATTCAAAGGGAGACGAAGTACCTTGAGAAGAAGCGGAAGTATTCATTGGAACACTGCTCCCAAAGCTGATGGGGTAATATAGATTTCTTTCAAATGTAACGCTTGCACCACTGGATTGTTGCTAATTTTTGTAGATGATTGTTGAGTTGGGGCATTGGGCATTGGGTATGGGGCATTGTAGATGCTTCTCCCCAGTCCCCAATCCCCAGTCCCCAAATAAATTCTGAATTTTGAGTTTCCGAGTCCGAGGGTCAGCTGGCTCCACTAACATAAACTCCGGCTGAGTGAAGGACTCGGAACTTTTGGTAGAGTGTTCGCACTGAAAACTTAGGCGTGAAAAGGGGAACAATCAGTAAACCTCAAAATTGGCTTACCATACCAGGACAGAGCAATTACGTTGCTAATAGTAAATTGCTTATTCGATCTGGTTAGGCAGAGTACAGCAATTGACATCATTCAAACAGACTTTGCCCCACTGTAAAGCCCAGCGGACAAGGGCTACCCGATTTTCTGTCTCAGTTTTGGTAAGAATATTACTGATATGGTTATCAACTGTACGCTTGCTAATCTCCAGTTTTCCTGCAATCTCTTGGTTAGTTAAGCCAGCGGCTACTAAGTCGATAATTTGCAGTTCTCTGTCTGACAGACTAACGGGGGTCTCAGACTTGCCACCAGCCATGACTATTTCTATCCTCCCTTGGTATATGTACTTAATCGCTCTTTCTAATTCTAGAAGATTCTTTTCTTGGTAGGGGTTTCAAGTGTTGGCAGTAATGTGATTGTCAATATTTTCTTTGGATTTCAAGTTGGCATCAATAATAAACTATCCAGTGTTTAAAGTAGTAAATATAGCTCAATATAACAAATGTGTCGTCTAAGCACTTAGCTAAAGTCAGCAAAAATTAGAAGCATACATATTATATAAGTAGTAAAAAATGCCATTTAATTCTATGAAGGACTGGCGACAGATAAGCAGAAATTGCTGTAGATTTTATACTGTAAATTCCTAATTCCAAATCGAAATCTAAAACTGAAAATGAGATGAGCAATCCTCGTGTTTTATGCCTTGGTGAAATTTTGTTTGATTGTTTAGCCGATCAATTAGGGCTAAAGCTGGAAGAAGTGAAATCTTGGACTCCCTATCCAGGAGGGGCACCAGCTAACGTAGCCTGTGCTTTAGTCAAGCTAGGTACCTCAGCAGGATTTATCGGAGCCGTTGGCGAAGATGAACCAGGGAATGAATTGGTCAAGCTATTACAAGATGTAGGTGTAGAGACGACGGGAGTACAACGCCATCCCACAGCACCAACGCGGCAAGTTTATGTTACACGAGATATGGCTGGCGATCGCACCTTCGCCGGATTTGGTCAGTATGATACCGCAGAATTTGCCGATACTCACCTGCAAGCAAAACAATTGCCAAGTTCGCTCTTTCAAGAGGCAGATTTTCTGGTTTTGGGTACTTTGGAATTAGCTTATCCTGAAAGTGAAAAAGCAATTCACCGCGCTCTAGAGTTAGCAGAAAATTACGACTTGAAGATTGTGCTGGATGTCAACTGGCGTCCTGTATTTTGGGATGAGCCAAATATCGCCCATCAAAAAATTCCAGAATTATTTAAGCGAGTTGATTTCCTTAAACTTTCCAAAGAAGAAGCTGAATGGCTATTTGAAACCGCAGACCCCGGAGCCATCACTTATCGTCTAGCTTCAATTGAAGGAGTATTAGTGACAGATGGAGAAAACGGTTGTACCTATTGTCTGGGTGAAAACGAAGGCAAATTACCCTCGTTTTCCATCCCTGTTGTTGATACAACTGGTGCAGGAGATAGCTTTTTGGCAGGATTCATCCATCAATTGAGTCAGCACGGCATTCACAGCTTGCGGGATGCAGAAACAGCAAAACGTATTGTCACTTATGCCAGTGCTGTTGGAGCGTTGACTACCATTAAAGCAGGTGCGATCGCTTCTCAACCGACTGCTGCTGAAGTCGAAGCTTTTCTCGCCACACATCAACTCTAGGAATTAACATAAGCCACTGGGATATCAGCCACCACAGGCTGATACTTCCGGCTAGAAAATGGACGAAAATCGTCATCCCATTCTGCTTATTAAATAGTTTTAAAACCCTAAGAGAAACACTTTTGCACTGGGTGTAAATGCTTCAGCCAGAAGCAAGGAACATAATATTTTTGCATACGCCCTCTGGGAAATTTAGTTTGGAGCCGTTATTAAGCTTCAGAAAATAATATATTAATTTTTAATACAATAAATTAGTTTTATAAATATCAATTTTATTTAGTTTTATCATAGGTCTAACAGAAGTTATTGGCAACCTTTGATAATGATTCAAGGTTAGTCGCTTTAGGGCATGAAGCACAGGGGAAAAAGTTTAAACATTTTGCCTGTAGTCGTGAAACTTGTCGCAAAAACTCAGATTCAACTTTAAGACGAGATTGTAATGCATAGGTTCTGCAACCTTTGCACCGCAAAAAATGATAGAGTTTTATTTCTTAAACCTTCTGACTTTAAAGAGCAGAGGAAGAGAAAGACATTTTCATACTTGGCGGTGAAACTTATTTCATTGGGACTGTCTTCTGGCTTAACTAGCACGTCATTGATCTCCAAAATCTGACAATAAAAATTTTAATAGAAATATTGGGGCTGTATACATGACTTCCAGCATTCCAAAAGATATCAAAATACATACTCCTTTAGTAGGAGATGTGAATAATAAAAGTCGAATTACTTACCAAGCGAGTCGCACAGCGATCGCTGGATTCAATGGAATCGTAATGGCAGAGGCAGAGGCTTATATCAATGGGCTAAAAATCCCCGATCCTCTGCTTAAAATCCTTTTAAATCTATCTATCCAAATCAGTTACAAGTATTTTCCTTCTCTTTTAGTTCCCTATGAATGGCTGTTACAAGAAAGCGATCGCCTTGCAGAAGGATCACACGAATTAATGAAGGTTCAATACAACCTACCAGAAGAAATGTTCAGTCTGATGTTGAAAGAGACAGAACTTTTATATCCCAAATACAGTATGGCTTTATGGGAGAAAGGAGCATCTAACCTTGAGCAAGCTCAAATGGATATGCTCGACGATTTAATTGCAAAAGCAGGCATTGAAGATGGAGACGAAATTTTAGATTTGGGATGCGGTTGGGGTTCTGCATCAAATTACATTCTTTCCCGGTTTCCGCGTGTGAAAGTAACGGCTGTTAATTTGAGCCATCAACAATGCGAATATATACGGAAGAAAATGCTAGATCCTAGGAGTTACCTTAGTTCAGATAGATTCACTCTATATGAAGAAGACTTTAATGATATTAATTTGGAGACTAAGTTTGATAAAATTATGACGATTGGGGTGTTTGAACATGTAGGTAATTTAACAAAATCATTCTCAAAGCTGGCTTCTATCCTCAAAGATGATGGTAAGGTTTTAATTCACATTATCACAACCAAACTACCTTACAATATAAGCCATCCTTTTATCAATAAATATATTTTCCCCAATATGCGGGTGTGGAATTATGATGTTATATCAAAGATTAATACAGACCTAAAAACCATTAATCAATGGTATTTAAATGGTGCTAATTACTCAAATACCCTCAGAAATTGGTTGATAAATTTTGATCAAAATCAAGCAAAAATCAAAGATTTAAATTATGGCATGAACTATGGCAAGTTCTGCCGGATGTGGAGACTTTATTTGCTCTTGTGCATAATGTATTTTGACGGTTGTAATGGTGAGATTCTTGGTAACGGTCAATATTTGTTAGGGAAGTCCTAATAATTTAGCGATCGCCTAATCTATCGAGAGCAATCCTCCGCTCCTTAACTTGCTGCCATAGAGTATCAACAGTTACAAACTCATAACCTTGTTGTAGCAGTTGCGGAATGAGAATTTTAATTGTGGCAGCAACATCTTCTCCACCGCAAGTACCATCATGCAAAACAATTATTGAACCATTTTTGACCTGCTGCATAATTCGCTGTACCACGGTGGTGACACCTGGACGCACCCAGTCTTCTGGTACAACGCTCCACATAACTGGGCGGTAATTCCACTGAAAAAACAATTTTAAAGTAGCAGGTGTAAATAAACCATTGGGGGGACGGACATCTCGCACTTGTTCAGGTTGCAGGTTGCAGGCATTGTAAATGGCAGCTTGGGTTTTTTCTAAACTATCCTTCAAGTCATTTGGGGAAAGTATGGGAAAAGAGCGATGATCGTAACCATGCAATCCGATCCAGTGTCCGCGATCGCTAACGGCTTTGGCAATGTCTGGTGAACGGTTAACGCAAACACCCAACCAAAAAAAACTTGCTGTAATGTTGTAATGGTCTAACACTGCCAAGACTTCGGGTGTGTATTGAGGATGAGGCCCATCATCGAATGTGAGTGCGATCGCTTTAGTATGAGAATTTCCAGCCCAAAGGCAGTTGGGAAAACTGGGCCGGAGAATGCTGTAAAAAATTGGAAACAGGGGAGCTAGTTGCATTTTGCGTTTATCTGCTGACAACTTTTTGTAGGTGTTGCTTGCGAAACTGCGACACCGAATAGCCCGTCGTAGACATCGCACCGCATATATACAATGCCTCAATATTTTAGCCAAATTATCAGAACACGAAACTTCGTGCTTATAACTTGAAATCTTAAGCAATATCAAGAAAATTGTAGCGACTGTCTTAAAAGTCAAGCGATCGTTAGCAAAAAACCGTGACTCTAAACATTGACGTGGATTAATTAACAGTTCTGTTTCTAATCCTCCTGTTGCCTCTAAGACGATGAGTTTGATTAAAACTCCATCCCTATTGAAATTGAAAGATGCTTACAAAGACCTTTATCAAAGCAGAATTCAGGAGTCAGGAGCCAGAATGGGCTAAACGCCCCGCTATCGCTAACAGAATTGAATTCTGTGCGAGTGGCGAATGAATAAAGGGCGTTTTTGCACCCCCGCTAAATTAAAAATTTAGTGGTCTACAATTAGTGGCGGGTCTGAATCCCTCACTTTCTTGTTCTGACTCCTGAATTCTGACTTCTGGATTCTTCTTCAAAAAAACCTCTCTCAGAAGCAAAGAGAGGTTTTGAAACTAACTTTTCTACCCGCCTATAGTCCGCGTATAAATTACCTGACTTTGGGAGTCATAGAGGAAAAGGGACAGGTTGGCATTGTCACCAATTACAGCTAAGGCTTCCCGTAAGATTTGCAAGTGATTGGTAACATCAACGGCAGTATCCGAATTCTCCGAATAAGGATTAGCCGAGTTATTTTGCCTTATTTTGTCATACTCAGGTGTTAATCGGACAATAATTCCTGCATCGTCAATGCTAAAGGTGCAAATCCGAATTACATTAATACAGGTTTTATCTAAATCAGTGCGGGTTTGTTGTAAAGTACTAACAACTTGTAGTTTTTCTTGTGCTTGTTTGAGCGCAGTTGAATAGGGTTCGATGAGAGACTGAGCCTGAGTATAGTACAAGCTATCTTGGCGAACTTTTTTAACCGTTTGTAAAGCCTGATCCCAATATGTTGCTGCTGCTTGCCATTGGTTTTGCTGTTCATATACTTTGGCTTGCTTGGCAATGGTAAGGGCTTGTTGATAGGTTTTAACAGCTAATCCTTCTTTAGTCGTGCGATCGCGTGCTAATACAAACTTAGGTTTATAATCTACCAAAAGCTTTTGGGCATCTTGGTATGCAACGCTAGTCCGGGGAATAGTATTCAAGGCATTAATTACCACCAGCCAAGTAGACTGCACTTTTTGCCAGTCATTTATGGATTTAGCAGTAGCTTCTCGCTTCTCGCCTGCAACGGCTACAGCTTTTGCTGCTGTTAGTTTTTTCAGCCATTTTTCCTCCGTAAATATTTGCTGATTTACAGCATGCAAACGGACACGGAAATTAAGTAATTTACCCTGTGCCAATCCATAAAGTTCACTACTAGAACTTATAGTTTCTAGTGGCGCTATAGCCTGTCGCCACAAGTGTTGCCTAGCTTGTAATTCCTCTAGACTATACGCAGGAGTTTGAACTTTTTGTGTCGCTAAAGATGCCGTCTGCAAAGCTTTGACCACTCGGCTGATTTTTTCTGACCGTCCAGACAAACTTGCTTTTATTTCTTCAGACGCCTGATAATGCGGCGACCAACTAGGAATTACATTCAAGGCTGTACTGGTTGCCGCAAGTTTCTGTTGTACAGCTACTAATTCTTTTTCAGACCTAGCACGACGTATCAATTGCGGAGATTTTATTTTTAATTGCTCGGCATTTTGTATTTCTTTACACTCAGACATTACACAAGGGCGAGTTAATAAGTAAGCACCACAACTTAAAACTAGAGTTCCCACCAAGGCTATAACCAGTAGGATCGGTTTGACTTGAAATCCTGGCTTTGATGCCGACAAATTCGGCACATCTGCAAACGGATCAAACGCTTCCTCTTGATCAGTCTCATCGATTAACGGAGAATATGTCAGAGATGATGAGGGGGATAAGTAGGATATTGCTTCCTCATCTCCCCATTCTCCCATTCCCCCATCCCCCCATCCTGCCGTCTGCTTCAATGTCACGAAACATTTGGCATAAGGGAGTTGTTCACCAAAAACTCTGAGGAAACATTGCACCCTCTGCTCTTTTGGGGGTGCTAGAGACTGAAGTACTTCCTCAATAACTGCAAAAATTAGTTGAGGATCAACTATTACATCTGATGCATGTTGGGTTAAAATCATCAGCTCGTCTTTATTGACGGCACACTTAACCTCGAAGATTTCAGCCGTTGAAACTTCTACAAGTAATTGCTCCTGCAAAGTTTTGCCTAAAAGCTGTAAATCTTCCTGCTGGACTGCTACTTTCATAGAGCTTTCCCGCTGAATTTCTATATTGTTTTGATTATTTTTAAGAGGATGAAATGAACTTTCTCGGTTTATTGAATGCAAATGCACAGTTTAACCAATCACAGCCTAAAAATCTGAACGACCAACTTTCTAACACAAATTCTGAGTTTTCACCAAAAATTAAAAAAGTAGTTATTGTTCGCAGCGATACATTTTCGTTGTGCTAGATGCAAAATTAAATAATCTGTCTCCAGGTATAAATATCAAATAAAAAATGGGAATAATAGAGGTTTTCACCATTCCCCGGCATTGTTTCCTGGCAATTAAATTTATAGGAGATACTAAGCAGATGGGCAATAATAAATTAAACTATGTTACACAATGTAAAATTAGTTAAATTGTCTCTTGGTCAGGGGTTTAGCCCTGAGTACATACCTTTAATTATTCATGCTTGTTTACTTTCGTAAAAAATTATAGTTACAGACCACTTGTGACCAAATTATCCAAGGGTTAAGAAAACGATGTTATGTCAGAGGGTTTTGACAGAAATGCTAGTTATCTTCTATGCTGGAAAACTTATTGAGGAGATTAATTATGTGTTGTGGCTTTGGCACAAACAGGTTAGCTGTCGAAATTAATGTACCTCATTTGCTGAATTCGATAAATTCGAGCCGTGAAAAATAAATTTTTATACCTGCCAAAAGCTAAATTCTGCAATAAAGGTGCTGCAAAATATTAAGACAGGAATCAGCAGAAACTTGGAAAGTGTCAATAGTAAATATAAGGTGTACCAATGGATTTATTAGAGTATCAAGTTAAAGAATGGTTCGGGAAAATAGGCATTCCGGTATTGCCTTCTCAACGAATTGACCATCCTACAGATTTGAAACGTTTAAAAATTCGTTTTCCAATTGTACTAAAATCTCAAGTACACGGAGCAGAACGGGCAAAAGCAGGTGGGGTCAGGTTTGCCCAAACAACTATCGATGCGATCGCAGCTGCTCAAAATATCTTTAATCTACCAATATGGGGCGAATTGCCGGAGGTTGTGCTGGCAGAATCTCAATACGATGCCAACCAGGAATTTTATCTCGCGGTGGTCTTAGATACTGCTGTCTGCCGACCAGTACTTTTAGGTTGCAAAGAAGCAAACATCGATTGGGAATCTGCTGGCGAAAGAATGCATCATGTTGTCGTGGAACAGGAATTTTCGCCATTTTATGCCCGACGACTGGCTTTGAAGATGGGTTTACAGGGGGCGCTGATGCAGTCGGTAAGTAGCGTTGTTCAGAAAATGTACCAGTTATTTGTGCAAAAAGACTTGGATTTAGTCGAAATAAATCCCTTGGCAGTCAGTGCTACTGGTCAAGTTATGGCTCTTAATGGTAAAGTCAGGGTCAATGAACGGTCAATCAAGCGTCATCCCGACCTTGCCGAGATGGCAGCAAAAATTATTAGCCGTAATACCAGTACTGGAATCAATGGTATATTGGGCGATTGGGATGGTGTAGAAATGCATGGGAAAATCGGTATTTTAGGTAATGGTACTGGTTCAGTCATGGCAACTCTGGATTTAGTCGCTAATGCTGGTGGCAATCCAGGTGTTTGCTTGAATCTACGTCATGCTTTCCTTACAGATACTAAACCAACTACCTTCCGCGATCGCCTAGAGACAGGTTTGAAAATGCTGGAGGCTGATAAAAGCATTCAAGTAATCCTAATTAACTTTCTAGGTAATATTCCTCAAACTGAGGAAGTAGCTGAAGTTATAGCCAAATTTGTGCAGCAAGACAGCAGCGAACTTAAATCACAGATTGTGCATTCTAATGGTATTAAAAGTAGGCGAGAACTGAAGTTTTCACCTTTGGTTGTCCGTCTTGCTGGTTCTGAATTTAATGCTGCTAGAAAATATTTAACAACGCTAAAAACCCACAGCGATGCATTACTTGTGGTAGAAAACTTAGATGAGGCAGTAGAAGCAGCAGTTCGTCTTGCTAAACCAACCGTTAGTAAGAAGTAGTAAAAATTGAATCAATACGACAGTGCAAACTTGTCGTTTTTATGCCCAGTATTCCAAGGCACTGGGTTGTTAAACTTAAGGTAATTTTTTATGAACTTAACGCCAGAGAGTAAAGTCTTAATTCAAGGCTTTTGTGAATTTATATCAAGCACTCATGTTGCTCAAATGCAAGCTTATGGCACGAATTTGGTAGCTGGTGTTAATCCTGGATGTGGCGGACAGGAACTGCATGGACTGCCAGTATTTGACTTAGTAGAAGAAGTAATAGAACAATTTGGGACAATTGACACAACAATTATCTGTGTTGACCCTTACGACGTGTTAGATGCGGCATTAGAAGCGATCGCGTCTCATATTCGCCAGATTATTATTATCACTGGTGGCGTGCCACCTTTAGATATGGTGCAATTACTCCGCAAAGCCGAAGCCTGTGAAACTTTGGTAATCGGGCCAAACAGTCCGGGGATCATTGTACCGGGAAAAATTCTCTTAGGGACTCAACCTAGCGAATTTTATACCCCTGGGACAGTGGGGATCGTCAGTCGTAGCAGCACACTCACCTACGAAATTGCCTACGAATTAACAAAAGCAGGTTTAGGGCAGTCGATTAGTGTCAGTATTGGTAGTGATGCGATCGTTGGTTCCTCCTTTCTGCAATGGCTGCAAATTCTCGATGAGGATGAAACTACAGAGGCGATCGTTTTAGTCGGTCAACCTGGTGGTGGTAGTGAAGAAGCAGCAGCGCGGTACATTACTGAGGCAATTGATAAACCAGTAATTGCCTATATTGCAGGCCGACTTGCACCACCAGGAAAAACTTGGCGACAAACCGGGACTTTAGCAACGGTTATCGGACGCGATCCTAATTTTGGCACAGCCCAAAGTAAATTAGCTGCTTTAAAAGAAGCGCAAGTTCCAGTAGCGGAACGCCCTTCTCTAATTCCCCAATTATTGAGAAAAGAGATTAACTAATTACTAATTCGTAATTCGTAATTGAATTCTTAACTACGAATTACGTTAGCGTAGCGGGGCGAAGCCCATTACGAACTACGAACTATTTGGTCAGTCTTGGGAACGATTTTGAGGGAATAGGTAGGCGATCGCAGCGTAACCTGAAAGACTGAGTAAACCAACCAAAAAAGCAGCTAAAACAAAAGTAGACATAATTTTATACTCAATGCAATTCCCAAATCTCAGCATCCATCAACAAACCAAGATTTGGGATATTTTCAAATTAGCAATTGGGTATGACACAGCCGTGACTACCTTGTGTCAATCCCTGGGATCTCAAGGTATTGTCTCAAGCCAAAGGCAGAAAAAACCGAAACGTACTGCCAACTCCCAACTCGCTTTCTACCTGAATTTTGCCGCCTTGTAATTCAATCAAACGTCGGGAAATAGTTAAGCCAATACCAGTACCCCCCGAATGGCGATCGCGCGATTGGTCGGCTCGCCAGAAGCGCTCAAACACATCAGGTAAATTTTCTGGAGCGATACCAATACCTGTATCCACAACCGCAATCCAGAGTTGAGATGCTTCAGTCCCAGCACGAATAGTAATTGAACCTTCATTTGTATAATGCACTGCGTTACCTAACAGATTAACCAACACCTGTTCTGTGCGGTCAATATCTGCCAATACAGGAGGCAACAGAGATGGACATTGCAATACCAAAACTGGCCCATCTTCCAACAGCTGGTCAGTGAATTTCTCCACTAATGACTCTAACAACGGACGCAGATTTACCCGTTGTATATTAATTGGCAAATAACCAGCTTCTGCCTTAGACAATTCTTGTAAATCGTTCACCAACCGTTCTAAGCGTCTAGTTTCTTTAGCTAAACGCCGATAAATTTCAGGAGACGCTTCAATTTCCCCATCAGCCAGTTCTTCCAAGTAACCGCGCACCACTGTTAACGGAGTCCGTAATTCATGAGTCATGTCTCCAATCACTTCTCGCCGCCGCGCTTCAACCCCTTCTAAACTGGCTGCCATCCGGTTGAAACTAGCACCCAGTCTATTAAGTTCTGGAATGTCAGACAGAGGTAATCGTGCATCCATCTGACCAGCAGCAAATTTTTGGGTGATTTGTTCCATCTCCGTCAAGCGTTGCATAATCCGTCTAGACACCCAGTAACTCAATCCTCCAGCTGCGGTGCTACCAACTAAGACTGACCAAATAGTGCTTCGCTGCCAAGCAAATTCAAATCCTGTAACCAATTTAGTACGAACATTGATTAAGTTGAACCCCTGATTTTCTAATCGTTCCAAATGCAAGATAAACAAGTGAGGGGAAGAGATTTTGCTGATGCTTACCAGACTAGCTAACCCTACAATCATTACTATTAAGTGGGAGAAAAATAGGCGTCCTCTCAGCCCCATCTTCATAACATTTACGCTACCAAAGGATCTTCAAATTTATAGCCAACCCCAACAACAGTTTTAATAAAAGTAGGATTTGCCGAATCAGGCTCAATCTTTTTTCGCAACCGAGCTACATGAGTATCTACCACTCGTTCATCGCCAAAAAAGTTATCTCCCCAAAGTTTATCAATTAGTTGAGTGCGGTTCCAAACTCGACCAGGATTGCTCACAAAGGTAGTTAGCAAGTTAAATTCTAGGGTAGTTAAGTCCAAAATCTCAACTTCCTGAGAATCCATCTGACGACTGGCAGTGCGCTGGTCTACATCGACAATAAAGTGTTGGGTACGATTGACTTGATGTTGTCCTCCTTGGCGGAGGCTACGCCGCAATAGTGCCCGTACCCTAGCTACCAACTCTCTAGGGCTAAAGGGTTTAACCATGTAATCATCAGCACCAGTAGATAAACCAATGACGCGATCAATTTCCTCACCCTTAGCCGTGAGCATCAAAATATAAGGATCTTTTGCACCTGGTTTCTGGCGAATTCGGGCACAAACTTCCAGCCCATCTAAACCAGGAATCATTAAATCTAAAATGATTAAATCCGGTGGTTGCTCCTGAAACATCCGCAAAGCATTGATGCCATCTCGCGTAGTGCGACAAAAAAATCCTTCTTTTTCTAAAGAGAGTTCAATTAAATGAGCAATTTCTGGCTCATCTTCAACTATTAAAATATCCATTTCAATATACGGTCGAGCAAAATAGGCAGATGGGATTGGGGACTAGGACGGATATGGATGGGGATTTAAACCCCACCCAATCTGATAACCGATAAACCTTTTATAAGAAGAATTCAGAAATCAGGAGTCAGAAAAAAGCCATGAATTCTGTACGAGTGGTTGATAGCGCAGCGTATACCCTTCGGGATGCTTCGCTTAGAGCGAGTCCGCGTACCCTTACAGGGAAGCAAGCTACGCTTTTAGCGTCTCGTAGAGAGCGTCTGAATATTGGTTTAAAACCTTGCCCGCAAGTGGCGCGAAAAGAATTAAAGTATTCCTCCTAATTAAAACTTCATCCCTTCATGGGTGGAGTATTCTGACTCCTGTATTCTGACTCCTGACTCCTGTTTATAAGCTTGCAATAGCTCAGTATAGATTTCGATAGATTTGAAATAGGCTATTTAAAGATTTGAATTGGAAGGCGTGCGATAACTATAGCCAAGATTAGAATCTTTTTGAATGTATGTTTTAATACTATCGAGATCAATGAAGCAGTCAGCAACATCAATCAAACTTTCACTAGTCGTTGTTTGCAGGCTGACCACTTCTACCCGAACCCCCATTCTGCTGACGGCGTTCACAGCGTAAGCTAAGTCCCCATCTCCACTAACTAAAACGGCAGTGTCATAATAAGGAGCTAAAGTGATCATGTCTACAGCAATTTCTACGTTCAGATTTGACTTTTTGAAATTCTCTGCTGCTAGAACAAGCTCTTTTGCCACTACACGATAGCCATTACGACGCATCCACAATAGAAAACCCTGTTGCTTTTCATTGCTGAGATCAACCCCAGTATAAAAGAAAGCACGCAATAGTCTAGAACCGTTAGTTAAATGACAAAGCAATTTCACATAGTCAATTTCTATACCCAACTGTAAAGCTGTATGAAATAGGTTTAAGCCATCAATAAAAATAGCAACTCGACCACGATTCAAGCTATTGAAAATCGAATCATCAGGTGCAGTATCATGCATCTTCTTAGTATCTTTACCTTTGACAGCACTATCACTCAAATTTTGCCCTTGCCAATTGGGTTTAGCTTTAAGTATTTTAGGTTCCTTAAATTCATTTCTTTGTTTGCTAAAATTAGTTATAATCATTGATACCTCTGATTTTAAAATTGGAAAAAGTTTTGAGTAAATTGTCTATAGTATAGTCTGTGCTGATTTATAAACCTACTAGGTAATGGTATTAAGTCACTAGATGCAAATAAACTTAACTGTCGCTAAACAGAATTAAAAGTAGGCGAACCAAGGGTTTGTCATCTTTGTCAGGGTGGGTTGAACAAGATATTACCTATGCCCACAGATATGTTAATCTTTACCTACCGAGACAGCAAGAGTCTGGAAAAAATAAATCTTTTGTTCAAGTAGGAACAATAAGCTGGGAACCTCATCTATCTATATTTTATTTTACCTCTGTATTTTAATAACCTTATAGATCAAATACTGGCAAAATTAGAAGCACTAACAATGTAATGTGCGATGCCTGCGGCGGGCTACGCCAAAATACCTCAAAAGCTAGGTTGTACTAAAATATTTAAGTAATATTTAATGTAATAAGCACTGACGAAAATATTAGATTCCCGACTTTTTGAAAGAAGTCGGGAATCTGAGTCTTAGGCTTTAGCTGACTTGTTCTTAGATGTGTAGTAAACCTTACTACCAGTATCAGGTACAAAATGGCAACTGATACATGAATTCCATAATGACTTCCAAATTGGTTCTTCCGATTTATGGAAATACTCGCCCATCACTGGTTTTATTGCCTCAGTTGCCTTCAGCAAATTGTAGTGAGGGATATTGAGGAATATATGGTGAGCAACATGAGTACCGATATCGTGATGGATATGATTAACCAAACCATAATCACGGTCAATACTAGAAATTGCACCTTTCAAGAAAGTCCAATCTTCTCCACGATACCAAGGAAGTTCTGGCTCAGTATGGTGCAAGAATGTCACCAAATCTAGCCAAACTATGAATACAAGGTAGGGCACTGCATAATATTTCAGCAACCACATCCAACCCCATTGGTAGGTGAGGAAACCTAGCAAACCAACCATGCCAATCAAAAGTACAGTGCTAGTGAGGACATCCCATTTTTCTGATGGCTTGAAAAGTGAACTACTGGGTAAAAAGTGGGAGCCTTCTTTATTAGGAGAACGCTTAAACAGATATACAGGATAAGCCAAGAGAAAAACATAATATCTGCCTATCTTTTGGGCTAAAGGCATATCTTTATATTGGGATTCTGTCACAGGATACCAGCTTTCATCGTTATCAATATTGCCAGTATTTTTGTGGTGAGTTCTGTGACTAATCCGCCAACCATGATAAGGAACAAGTATTGGTGTGTGAGAAAGATGTCCAATCAAATCATTGAGCCATTTCTGCTTAGAAAAAGATTGGTGTCCGCAGTCATGCCCGACTACAAACAAAGCCCAAAACATCGTTCCTTGCATTAGCCAGAAAATCGGAAAGAAAAGCCAAGAATCCAGGTAAGAAGCAACTGCATAAAGCAGACCGATAATCAGGATATCACGAAAAAAGTAAAAAAGTGATTTTGTCACATTGGGCTGAAAGCATTCAGCAGGTATTGCAGCTTTTAAATCCCCAAGTGTGAAAGGTAATTTAGTTGTATCCTCAGAAGTTTCACTGTTAAGAGGATTGTTGAAACTGATGGTATCTAATTGCACTGGATTCTTTTGTTGAATAGAAATCGGAACTTTATTTGAGACAAAATTATCTCATCTTTAGGATGCCCACGACATTAGCGATCGCTAACAAACAAGAGGATAATTTCTGGCAATTTATCTAATAATTTTATTCAGTAAACAATTGCCAGATTCTATATAAACACAGCATGATAAACGCTCTTGTTGGTTCAAGAGCGTGAGTGTAATCAGAGCGCTATTTATCGCTCTGCGTAATGTTCGTTGAAAGTCTTATAGCCAACATCAGTTGTGTATAGTTGGCACTGGTCTGTAATCTGCTTCATTAAAGGCCAAGAAAACTGACACTCATCATGCAGATAAGGCTCCCAATTTTCTTTGATGCTGCTGTAAGCTAGCCGCAAATTATAAGACGGAATTGCAGTGGAAATATGATGAGGCACATGAACATTGATATCGTGGCACAAAATTTCTACCCAGCGCGGATAATCGCAATGAATAGTGCCATTTAGCTGTGCTAAAGCTTCGTTCCACTTGTTCGCTGTCGCAAAAGGAACATCTGCGGCAGTGTGGTGAACAATAGTAAAAGTACTCATCCAAAAATGGTAAATCATCCAGGGCACTAGCCAAAACTTGACAAATCCCCAGATACCAGTTGTGGCGATGAGAATTGGGAAAGCGATCGCCGCAAACACAACTACTACTGCCACAGAAAGCTTGATACTCGATTGGTCTTTAGTTTTGAAGTTCCGCCAATCAAAATGCACCACAGCCCAATGTCCAATGGAACCTACCCACCAGAGGCGTTTACGCATGAACAACTCAAAAGCAGACTGCCGGGTTTTATCCCAATCTTCAAACACTTCCGGTCTGATTGGATGCCAAGCGTTATCCTCATCCAGTTTATTGGTATGAGTATGGTGATAATTATGCTTAATGCGCCAACTGTGAAAGGGATAAATTAACGGCATCATGAAGAAATGCCCCACCAAATCATTTACCCAACGACTTTTGGCAAAAGACCTGTGACCACAATCATGGCCAATTACAAAAAAACCTGTTAAAGCAGTGCCCGTAAAAATCCAAGCTAGAGGCAAGAGAAACCAAGGAGTGATAATCAGGCTGTAATAGCCCAGTGCAACCGCCAAGACACTGAGCAGTACTTGTGTCCAAGCTTTGCGACGGTTTTGTTGAAAACATTCCCGTGGCAGGGTTTTGACAATATCTTTGAGCCGAAAGTCGGAATTACTAGGCTCGTCACTTAGTTTCTGGCTATTAATTATTGATGTAGTCATGGACACCTAAAAAACAACAAACTCCTCCACCAAGTCACCAAAAAAGTGGCTTGCCGCAAAATTTCTTAATATTAGCGCTTCGGATTATAGCAATCTAACCGACACAAGCGCACCAGTAAATAGCTTTTTCAAAAGTGAGGAGTTAGAAGTGATGAGTTAAAAACGTTACACATCCTAACTCCTGTAGAGACGAGATTAATCGCGTCTCTACCCCTAACTACTTTTTGTTGGGGCCAACTTCACATTAGTAGCCAGACCAACTGCTTGCAGCAATTGAACAGTCATCCAAGTTAAATCGATTTCCCACCATTCCAGCCCATGACGAGCCGAGTATTGAAAAGCATGATGGTTATTATGCCAGCCTTCACCGAAAACTAATACGGCTACCCACCAGCAATTAGTCGATTGATCCCCAGAATCATAGCTCCGATAGCCAAATTTATGAGTAGCGCTGTTCACCAACCAGGTGCAGTGGTAAACCCAGACAATGCGAACAAAAATTCCCCAAATAACAAAAGGCCAGCCACCCAGAAGCAAAAGCAATACGCCTAGAGCAACCTGGATCAAAATGAAATATTTTTCTAAAAACTGATAAACTGGGTCTTCTGCAATGTCTTTGGTGAAACGAGGAACATCAGCGTGAGCGGGACAATAATGAATCAGCCAATCCATGTGGCTCCACCAGAAGCCTTTAGTAGAATCATGGGGATCAGCGTCAGTATCGGAGTGTAAATGATGAATGCGATGTGTCCCGATCCATTCAATTGGGCCGCCTTGACACGAGAGTGTGCCGAAGAAAACCAGGAGATATTCTAGCCACTTGGGAGTTTGAAAACTGCGGTGGGTGACAAGGCGATGAAATCCTAGAGTAACGCCCAAGCCGCCAGTTACCCAGTACAGCAAGAAACCCACACCAACTGCCGTCCAGCTAAAGTTACCAGGAACAAAGGCAAATAAAGCGCCGATGTGCAGTCCAATGAAGAACAGGGTATTAACCCAGTTAATTTGAGGTTTGGTTGAAGTAGCAATTGTCATGCAGTAACCTGAATTTGATTTTTCCAGCCTAGTCTGCGCGATTTTAAAATCCGCATATCTATAATTTAATTTTTTTTGAACGAGGAACTGATGAACAGCTTAGAGCAGCTGCAGCAAGCAGAACAGGCACTATTAGAAATTTTTTCTGGAATTGACACTCATATCAAGCATAATCTAAAACGAGTGCTGGATGCCTTTCGTAATCACCGTGTAGGCGCACACCACTTTGCTGGTGTAAGTGGCTATGGTCACGATGATTTAGGACGAGAAACTTTAGATAAAGTTTTTGCCGAAGTTATGGGTTCTGAAGCTGCGGCCGTGCGGGTGCAGTTCGTTTCAGGAACTCATGCGATCGCTTGTGCTTTGTTTGGTGTTCTCCGTCCTGGAGATGAAATGTTAGCAGTGGTCGGTTCTCCCTACGATACGCTTGAAGAAGTCATTGGTTTACGAGGTAAAGGTCAAGGCTCCCTTATCGAGTTTGGCATAAATTACCGCCAATTGGAGCTAACCAGAGAAGGAACTATAGATTGGTCAT
Organism: Nostoc cf. commune SO-36; assembly: GCF_023734775.1. NCBI lineage: Bacteria > Bacillati > Cyanobacteriota > Cyanophyceae > Nostocales > Nostocaceae > Nostoc > Nostoc commune. Next base: position 6,735,752 of record NZ_AP025732.1, read on the forward strand.
CTTTAAGTACTAATGTGACTGAAAACACTCGTTTAGTGTTAATTCAGCGCTCATGTGGCTATTCTTGGCGACCTAGTTTATCAATTGCCGATATTGAAAAAATCGTCCACTTAGTCAAACAGCAAAACCCGAACACCGTTTGCTTTGTGGATAACTGCTACGGCGAATTTATTGAAACCAGGGAACCTACAGCCGTAGGTGCTGATTTAATGGCGGGATCGCTGATTAAAAATCCTGGGGGAACCATTGTTAGTGCTGGTGGTTATGTTGCCGGCCGTGCCGACTTAGTAGAGGCATCCGCCTGTCGCCTCACTGCTCCCGGTATTGGTAGTTATGGCGGCGCTACTTTTGACCAAAATCGCCTGCTGTTTCAAGGCTTATTTCTAGCGCCGCAAATGGTAGGAGAGGCAATGAAAGGGACGTATTTAACTGGTTATGTATTTGACAAACTCGGTTATCCAGTTAATCCGCACCCTTAGCTCCCCGTGGAGATGTAATTCAGGCAATAAAACTTGGTTCTGCCGAAAAGCTAATTGCTTTCTGTAAAGCCATACAACAGCATTCTCCCATCGGTTCTTACTTAGACCCTGTTCCAGATGAAATGCCGGGGTATGAGAGCCAGGTGGTCATGGCTGGAGGGACATTTATTGAAGGGAGTACCTTAGAATTATCGGCAGATGGGCCTTTGCGTGAACCCTATGTGGTTTATTGCCAGGGGGGAACTCATTGGACTCATGTAGCGATCGCACTGGAGGCTGCTATCAATGCAGTTGGCAGTATCGATAGACAGGAGAATCGTCAGGAATGAGCGATCGCCACAATATTACTACTGCTACACGCCTGAATGTCTATATCCAAGGTCAAGGATTCCCCATTTTGGGCTTACATGGCCATCCTGGAAATGGTCGTAGTCTTTCTGTCTTCACCAATCATTTATCAAAACGCTATAAAACTTTTGCCCCTGATTTACGCGGATACGGCAAAAGTCGCTACAACAGCAATTTTGACATGAATGACCATTTGACTGATTTAGAAGCGCTGCTAGACCGCTTAGAGATTGAAAAGTGCCTAGTATTGGGTTGGTCACTTGGGGGCATTCTGGCAATGGAACTAGCATTACGTTTACCAGAGCGCATTACTGGGCTGATTTTGGTGGCGACAGCTGCAAAACCCCGTGGTAGTCATCCTCCTATTAGTTGGCAAGATAATTTATATACTGGCGTTGCTGCCCTATTGAACTATATAAAACCGAGTTGGCGATGGAATATTGAAACTTTTGGCAAGCGATCGCTCTTTCGTTACCTAATCCAACAACATACACATAGCACTTACAATTACATAGCTAAAGAAGCAGTACCAGCTTATTTACAAACTTCCCCTGCTGCTACTCGCGCCCTTTATAGTGCAATTCAATCGGGATACAACCGACTTCTAGATTTGCAACAAATTCAATGTCCTAGCTTAGTACTTGCTGGTGAGCAAGACCGCCACATCACATCTAATTCCAGCTTAGAAACTGCTGGACACCTGCAAAATTCTCAGTGGCAGTGCTATCCTCATACCGCCCATCTTTTTCCTTGGGAAGTCCCCCAGTTGGTTCTCAGTGACATTGATCGTTGGCTGGAAGAACATCCGCAGGTAATCAGTAGTCAATAGGTAAAAAATTTTGACTATTGACGAAGAATAAATGGAGAAAGAAGATGTGGTGACGCAGTGAGTAAAAGAATTATCTGTGTCTTTGCGTCTCCATATCCCTACATCGTGTTTATTCTCTGGCCTAACTTAAATTTGACCGCCAAAGGCAGGCTGTACTTTGCGGTCAAATCTTTCCCCCAAGTCGTCAGCAATTGTTAAGGTATTAGGTTTGCAACGCTTGACATTTACAACAATTCCCGTAGCTCCTTCAAGCTCCAAATCTTCTATGTATCCTTTGCTTGCTAAGGTTGCATCAGAAGAACTCAGAAATGGCCCGAAGTAGTACGTGCAACGGGGATTCTGCGTCACAATCTCTACCCACCAAGCCAAGCCGAGGTTCTCGAACGTGTTAATCAACACTTCCTTGAGGTTATGCCAAATGGTTTTCATGGTTTTCGCCGATTTATAAACGTGCTACAGGGTGTTAAACGATATGATGCTTTATTATCTTTTACATTTCTTTATACTCTGTTACTGTTATTTTTTCAAAGAAATTTTTTGTAATTTTTCTAGGTGCAGCGTATTTAGCGATCGCTGACGATAAACTTCATAAAGCGCCATACCCGCCGCTACAGAGGCATTGAGGCTGGGAGTTTTACCCTGTAGAGGAATCGATACTAAAAAATCACAGGAGCGTTGAGTTAACATACCCAGACCTTCACCTTCTGAGCCGATTACCAAAACGATGGGGCCAGTGAAATTAACTGTATGCACAGGTTCGCTTCCACTTGCAGCAGTGCCATAAATCCAAAAGCCAGCTTCTTTTAATTCTTCTAAAGCACGACCGAGGTTGACAACTCTAGCTACAGCAAAATTTTCTAAAGCACCTGCTGCAACTTTCATTACAGTAGAAGTGATGCCAGATGCTCTTCTTTGGGGAATAACTAACCCTTGAGCGCCTATTGCTTCGGCAGTGCGAATAATTGCTCCCAAGTTGTGGGGATCAGTAATTCCATCAGCCACGACAATTACAGGATCGGTTATAGATTTCGCTTGTTCCATTAGATCCGCCAATTCGATGTAGGCGTAGGGAGCAGTTTGTGCTGCCACACCTTGGTGATTGGCCCCGTTAGTAAGATGGTCTAAACGCTTGGGTTCAACCTCATCAATAACTGTGCCATTTTCCTTTGCTTGCAAGAGGAAATGGTGAAAGCTGGGATCGTAGCGCAAACGGGTAGTAATCCAAATCCGATTGAGATTGCGCTGATTTTGCAAAGCACTCAATACGGGGTGACGACCGTAGATGAGATCGTTATCTTCTTCTATCGGTTGTGTAGATACAGACGGCTGGGAGAAGTTGCTATTTCGTTGTCGGGAGTTGCCATAGCTGGAGTTGCTATCTATTTTCCTGGGATTGCGAGTCGGATTAACAACAGAGATGGTATTGCCATCTACTTTTCTGGGATTGCGAGTCGGATTCGCAACAGAAATAGGATCGCTATCTATTTTTCTGGGATTGCGAGTTGGATTCGCAGCAGAAATAGGATCGCTATCTACTTTTCTGGGATTACGAGTCGGATTCGCAACAGAAGTAGGATTACTATCTACTTTCCTGGGATTACGAGTCGGATTAGTAACAACACGTTTACCTTTAATTTTTACGGGTTGTCCACGATTAGCTTCGCCAGAAGTCTTGACTTTTCTTGGTTTATTCTGCATTTGAGTTATAGATATAGCGTATGGTTGATCATCCCGATTACCTCAATTTTTTGAACCTAATCTAGTGTTGTGCCTACTGTGAAACTGAGTTTTCACTCCTTTTCTATATGAAGTATTTGCAACAGTTCGGTTAGACGCTGGTAATCGGTGAGATATAAGTAGCCAATTAAGGTTTCTAGACTAGTTGCCTGTTGATAAATTTCGGGATTAAGTCGCTTAGGGCGTCCTGTTGCGGCGTTTCTACCCCGTCGGACAATTTCTAATTCGGTATCCCTGAGATGAGGAATCAGCGATCGCAAATGTAGCGCTTGTGTTTCCGCTCTTACCTGCTCCACTACCAGACTATGGTAAATTCCTGACCGCTGCAATGGCAGCAGATAGAAAATTCTAACATACAACTCATAAATTGCATCCCCCAAATATGCTAAAGCAATAGGAGAAATGTTTTGCACTTGTGAGAGAGAAATCTGTTGGAATGGCGCTGTGGTTGCCAAGAGTGCTTGGTTCCAAGATAAACTCTGTTTGGGAGCTTTATCTTGTCCATCTAATAGCTCTTCCTCCTGTGACTTCACAAATAAATCATTCCTTGATGGGCTACATTTGGCAGGCAATCTTTACAAAGACTGACTTTTCTGAAGTATGCCATGCTAATATACTTAGCATAATCAATACTATCAAAATTACTTCCTAATTTCATCTTTTTGATTGATAGTTGGCATTTTTAAGTCACCCTGATGTCAATAGCCTATAAACCAAATTTCGCCTACTTCTTGTGGTGTAGGGCTAAAATGGGGTAAAATTTGGACATCAAATTCACCCTTTTACTTGATCGCATTGCCATCCTTACTTAGTAAGCTGCAACTATTCACTATACAGTATTAAGCCAACTCCACCTGTAGATAAATCTACTGGCTTTGCATTTCTGACAAATTTTTCAGACTTGATTGTTTATCAAAACAGAATTCAGGAGTCAGGAGTCATAATCAGCTTGATTGAAGAAGAATTCAGAAGCCAGAATTCAGGAGTCAGAATCAATGAGTGGGGGATTCAGACCCGCCACTCATTGTAGACCACCAAATTTTCAATTTGGTGGGGGTCTTAAACCCATTTATTCAGACGCGACGCTCGAGTACTCGCTAACGCTGCGCTATCCGCCAGTCGCGCAGAATTCATTCTGAATTCTGGCTCCTGACTCGTGAATTCTGTTTGATCAATTGGAGTCCGGCAGACGGATGAATAAACGGCAGTTTTGACCCCACACTAAAGAAAGCATATTTAGCGGTCAACTAAACAGTGTTAGGTCTGAATTCCCCACGCTTTCCATTCTGACTCTTGAATTCTTAATTTAACTTATATTTTAGCCAACTATTACATAGCTAAGAACTGGTTGTTTATATCTTTTTATTGCTCAACTTTAAACATAATAGTTCAACTGGCTTTGTGCCTCTCCCACAAGGAGAGAGGTTTTTTTTGCCAGAAGTTTTAAAAATTAAGCTATCCGATGTTGAATCTAAATAGCTAAATTGAACTCTCAGGTCGAGCTATCAAGACTACTTGACGTTTTCTAGAGCGTCTTCAACTGATTTTTGCAGGGAGAGAAACTTCTCTAGGCGAACAAGCTTGACCGTTTGAGTTACACGGGCATTTGTGACAATTTGCAAAGTGCCATCAGCAGTTTGAGCCTGCTTGGCTAGCTGCACCAGAGCGCCTAAGCCAGAGCTATCAATAAAGTCGATTTGTGAGAGATCCAAAATAATGTGCTTAGGGCCCTCATCAATCTTGCTGCCAAGTGTCTTGCGAAATGTCGGCTCAGAAAAAGCATCTAACAAACCTGTGAGGCGGAATAGCTGACAGTTATCCCGGACTTCACGAGTGCCCCTCAGGCTAACGGTTAGATTTAGTGGCTCAGCAATAATTCCCTCCTCATGAGTTAAAGTGAACGCTCAAGTATAGATGGTTTTTGAGCAAATTGTCTACAATCTGCTGGAATAGGGCATTGGGCATTGGGCATTGGGCATTGAGTATTGGAAAACTCTTCCCTATTCCCCATTCCCTATTCCCCATTCCCCATTTCCTATTTTTACCTCACCTCTGCCACGGCTTGACGTGCTGTTCGCATGGATTGAACAAATTGCTCAAACAAGTAATCAGCATCGTGGGGGCCAGGGCTGGCTTCTGGGTGATACTGTACGGAGAATACAGGTAGAGATTTATGACGTACTCCGGCAATGGTGCGATCATTTAAATTCAGGTGACTGATTTCCACATCTGCCGTAGGTAATGAATCTGGGTCAATAGCAAAACTATGGTTTTGGCTGGTAATTTCTACCCGTTGTTGTAGGCCTGCTGGCTGATTCAAACCACGATGACCAAATTTGAGTTTATAGGTTTTTGCCCCCAGTGCATGACCTAAAATTTGGTGTCCCATACAAATACCAAAGATGGGTTTTTGACTTAACAGGAGTGCTTTGGCAGTTGCAATCCCTTCGGTGACGGCAGCAGGGTCGCCAGGCCCGTTAGAAAGAAATACACCATCTGGATTGTATTTGAGAATTTCCTCTGGTGGCGTATCAGAGGGTACAACAATTACCCGGCAACCATAACTTACTAAGCGACGTAAAATATTACGTTTAACGCCAAAGTCAAGGGCAACAACGGTAAAGGGTTCTCCAAGATTTTCCGCAGCCTCAGAGTTGAATTCCCAAGCTGCAATTGTGGGATCTGACCATTCGTAAGCCTTTGCGGTGGTAACTTCACGAACCAGATTCAATCCTGCCATGTTGGGAGCTGCTTGTACCCGCTCTAACAATTCCGCTTCATCGAGAATGGTTGTAGAAATGCCACCGTTCATCGCTCCGAACATCCGAATTTTGCGGGTTAGGGCGCGGGTATCGATGCCGTATATCCCTGGTATTTGGTTTTGTTTGAGGTAGTCAGGTAAAGATTGTGTCGATCGCCAGTTACTTGGACGTTGACAAATATTCCGTGCGATCGCACCCTGCACTTGGGGGCCATCTGATTCTTCATCTTCAGGATTTACGCCGGTATTTCCCAATTCAGGATAAGTAAAAATGACTATTTGACCAGAGTAACTAGGGTCAGTCAGGACTTCTTGATAGCCGGTCATGCCAGTGTTGAAGACCACTTCTCCGATCGCTGTTCCCGTAGCACCGAAAGACCAACCGCGATAAGTGGTTCCATCTGCTAGGACAAGTAAAGCTGGTATTGAGTCAGTCAGAGGCATAGTAAATTGGGGAGTGGGGAGTGGGGAGTGGGGAGTGGGGAGTAGGCAAAACAGTTCTGAGTGCTGAGTTAGGAGTTAGGAGTTTGGAGTTATTCTCCCCTCTACCCCACTTAGCACTCTTGAGAGGCGTTGGGAAAACTCTTCCCCATTTCCTACTCCCCATTCCCCAATACTGCGATTGTTAATTATCCCATGAGTTGAGCTATTGGAAGTTTTTAAGATAGTTAATTAAAATTAAAAGGGAATTATTTAAAGTAGCGGGAGTGGATTTGGCAAAGCTTGGGCAGTTAAAATTAATTATGCTTCAGTTTTTTTTATCCCGTGTAACCCTAATTTTTGTATCAAGCGCTCTAGCGGTTTTGTCTGTTGCCTGTAGTGAAGACAAACGGAACACTGCAACTGGTGGCAATGAGCAACCCACGCCAATTGGGGTGGCATCAATTCAGCCTGCTGTTGAACCAGTCACACCAGCAGCTACCCCAGAAGTACAACCGCTAGATTCGTCTGAAAGTGAACCAAGTCTTTTTGAGATGGGGCGAGACAAAGCTGTTGGCGCTTGGAGTATCAGCCAATCGGCTCAATCTCCAGATGACTGGAATTTGGTGGCGAGTCAGTACCAACATGCGATCGCGTTGATGGGAAAAGTGCGACGACAAAGCCCAGAATTTGCGATCGCTCAAACTAAAATAACTGAATATCGCCGCCAAGTTAAATATGCCCAACAGCAAGCTAATCCTCGCCCTGTGCCAGTTAGGGAACCTCAAAAAATAGTCGTTGTTGTTCCCCAGATGGCAACCAAACCAAAATATATCTCACCTCCACAAGAAACAAAACCGTTGTCACCAGAGCCAGGTTTGCCTTCATCAGCAGTGGTAATTCCAGATCAGGAAGTATTTACAGCCCCGATTAAAAGGCGAATTGGTGGCACGCCAATTGTGGAAGTCACCTTCAATGGCCGACAACAATTTGAGATGATCGTGGATACGGGAGCAAGTGGGACTGTGATTACCCAACAGATGGCTAATGCTTTAGGAGTCGTGACAGTGGGAAAAGCTAAAGCAAACACCGCGAGTGCCAGAGCTGTAGAATTTCCGGTGGGCTATGTTAATTCGATGGCAGTTGGCGGGGTAATTGTAAATAAAACACCAGTTGCGATCGCAGGTGCGGAACTAGAAACTGGCCTTCTAGGACATGACTTTTTTGGCAATTACGATGTCACCATCAAACGTAATGTCGTAGAATTTCGTCCGCAGTTGCGATCGCAAATTAATTCCCCAGAAACTCAACTAACTGCTCCAACTTCGTCCAAGCTGCCCCACTTTGTAGGATATCCTTAGCGATTTTAATCCCTTGGGCGTGATCGAGGAAAGCGATCGTACCCGCTACTTGTAGCGCCAATGACGCATTCAAAGCGACTGCATCCTGTTGCGCCTGAGTTCCCTTACCTTGGAGTACAGCCTTGAGAATCACCGCATTCTCTTGCACATCCCCACCCCGCAGCATACCTATGGGAGCAGGCGTTAAATCCAAATCTAGGGGATTAATGGTAGTTAACTGCACTTCTCCTTCTGATAACACTGCCAAATCAGTTAAATCTCCTAACCCAGCCTCATCAAGTTTTTCTCGCCCGTGTAGCACAATTGCCTTTTCTTTGCCCAAATTTTGTAAAGCTTGGGCAACAGTTGCCAAAAGCTTGGGAGTAAATAAGCCCACCACTTGCCCAGTTGGACGCAAGGGGTTTACCAACGGCCCCAGCAGATTAAACACTGTTCGTACCTTCAAAGTTCGCCGTAATTGGGCAACTGCCTTGAGTGCTGGATGCCAACCAGGGGCAAACAAGAAGGTGATGCCAACTTCTTGTATTGCTGCTTGCACTTTTTCGCTAGAAGCACTTAAGTTGACTCCCAAGGCTTCCAAAACATCTGCACTTCCTGTGAGACTTGACGCAGAACGATTGCCATGTTTGGCCACCGATACACCAGATGCAGCAGCAACAAAAGCAACCGCCGTAGAAATATTAAAAGTTGATGATCCATCTCCACCAGTGCCACAGGTATCAATTAGGGAGATTGGTGATTGAGTCGATTTTTCTCCAGCCCCCATTTTTGATTGAGACTGTAATACTTCGGCCATACCGGTCAACTCGTCGGCAGAAATGCCTTTAAAGTTCAGCGCTGTTAAAATAGCCCCTGATAACTCTGGAGGAACGGCTTCACTGAGCCATCCTTGCATCAATTCAGCAGATTGAGTACGGGATAATGATTGTCCATCTATCAATTGTTGCAGCAAGATATACCAGCTAACAGAAGATTCTTGAGCAGGGATTGGGAAAGTTGTCATAGCTAAGGTTTATGGTATTGTAGGGTGCAGCTACATTGAAGGGTATGGGAGCTATCCTACCGGAAAATTGGCAGTTCTCAAAGTTAGCTTGACTAGAGACGCAATTCCTCGCGTCTCTACAGATTGCGATCGCCTAGCTCTAACTATTTATGAGGAAATCTGGCCCATAATTACCACTACCATCAGGTAATGGGGTTTGCATAAGTTTAACAGCAGATTCTTTCAACTGAAACATATCACCAATTGCAGTATTAAGGAGGTCTTGATTGCCATTATTCCAAGCACCTTCAAGATTATCTAAGACTAATTGAAAAGTGTTGTTAAAGGTATCTAATAGCTGTTGAACTTCTTGAGGTGGATTATTCCAACCACCTTTAGGAACTTTCGCCATTTGATATGTCTCAGGAAATGGAACAACATCACCTGCATATTTCCACATACCATCAACTTGAATCAATCTTTGTCCATGAGAAATTTCATCAAATTTATAATAATGAGCTAGTTCTCCCTCAAATTCGTCTGAATCTGGTGATAAGGAAGTTCCTTCTCCTTGCACCTTAATTTCATTAATTGCCTTCTCTACATCAGCAAGTGTGTTGATTGCGTATAATTCATGTTTTGGCCCAACTGCCCCAGTTAGCTGATTAGCACCAGTCATCTTAGGTTGCAATTCTTTAAATGCTTCAAGGATTGCATCGTAAAAAGCACCAATGGTGGGAAAAGTTTCGCCTAAAAAGAAGGCAATTGGCCCACTTTCAGGATATTCAATTTGTTTGCAAACTTCATCTAAATAAGTCTTACTCAGACCTGCCAAATATACAGTCAACTGAGGTCGTACACCTCCTGGTAAGGGGCCTGGATAAGTAGGTAAAACGGTGCTGATTTGTGGTTTGCCGCCGATAGTTGTCAACATATTAGCTACTAATCCCATGTGTAGCATTTCTTCAATTAGAACTGTGCGAATCAATCTAGCAGCAGGTGCTTGCAAATCTTTAATAGACCACCAAGCACAAAGATATGGTGGTAAAGTAGCTAACTCCAGTTGTATAGCTGCATTTAAAACTGTTCTTGAGCCAGTCAATATCTCTTTCTGCGCTTTCAGTTTGTAAAAGTTCTGCAATTGAAGCATTCTTAATTTCTGTAAAACTCATAAATTTTCCTTGACTATTGGTTGCGAAGAATCAATTAATATACGGTAACTTCCGTATATTCCCGCTACAGGATAGCTTTAGCTCTAAGTGTTAAACTTCAGTGATAATACTGGTATACTCTTAGAATCAAGTCAAGATTTATTGAGAGCTACTAATTCTATTGCAGAGATTGCGATCGCACTGGTGTCATACCATTTCCAAAAATTTATGAAAAAACCTGCCAATCTTTTAAAAAGACTAGCAGGTATGGCTTATCATCAATCGGAGCGGCGGGATTCGAACCCACGACCTCCACTACCCCAAAGTGGCGCGCTACCAAGCTGCGCTACGCCCCGGTCAGAATTACCATCATATAGCAAAACTCTAAGATAATCAAGAGGTAATATTTAAAAAACCTTAAGCATCTCAGTCGCTTGCAGTAAATCTAGAACAGCAGAAGCATCCCATTTACCTTCAACACATCGCCCTGTATTCAAGATGAGGCGTAGGCTATAAGCATGAGGAAAGCCTTCTACCTCCATCCATAATAAATCGCTCTCGGCTTCACAAGCAATTTTTTCTTCTTCCATCAATTCAGTTGCAAGTTGCTTCATGGTGTCTGCTAGCTGCGCTAATAGACGGCAAAAATCATTCAACTCGGCTTCGGTTAACTCTATTGCCCAATCATCTGTACCCACTAAACCTTTAAATTCAGGTGCATCGGGGTTCCAACCAATACGCCAACCCGATCCGCTTTTGATAACGCGTTCCATAGTTTAGTTTTTAAAGGCAGAGGTACGCAGAGGCGTAACGCAAAGGAATGGTCATTTTAGTAGTTCAGCACCTCCTCGTTGTGCTGGCTGTGGAGTAGTTGATGTATTCGGACTGGGTGCGGTGTTGGTGTTAGGAGATAAGGTATTTTGGGAAGTAGGATTAAATATATTGACTAAGACTTGCACTAAGGCATTTCGTTCGCTGCGGGTGAGACGAGTGATTGCTTTGCGATCGCCTTCTATCGGATTTTGCCGTAATGAATCGTTGCCTGGATAGGTAGTATCATACATAATTTCATTCGCACCTAGGTAATCAGCTAAAGTTAGCTTCCAATCGAAGCGATAAATTGGGGCACGCCCTTTGGTATAAATATGGTATCGGATCAGGCGAGTTACTAAGGTGTTGTTTTCAGCAACTTTGCCATTTTCTTTACTGATATACTTGTTTTCCCGTGGTAAATCTGGCAACTGTTGATACACTAGCTGCCAAACATCGCTTGGAGTGATTCTCTGAGCATATACAGGTTGGATACTAAATAAATTTTTCTGTATTGATTTGTCCGCCCCTGAACCCAAAACAATTACACCCACTACCATTAAGGCAGTGAGTGTCTGCCAGGGTTTAAATAGGGATTGAATGAACGAGAAATTTTTGCTCATCCTACCTTCTCTAAAGCCTTTTTTATAGTTCGCCGATAATTTCTGGCTGAGTCAATTCATCGGACATTTCGATAATTGCTCTTAGTACTGGCTTCATCATTGCATCTTCGTTACTTTCAAAGTCTTCGTAACGCCGACGTTTAGCACGATTTGCCACCTGAACCGTAATGCGGTAACGATTTGAGGCTGCACTAATCAGATCCTCAGCACGGTGCATAATCTGAGACTGAGTTGTCTCGAACTTAGAACGCTTTAGCATAATCAGTGGTTCTTGGGGTCATTATCCAGTGTAACAGTACTAAATCAGTCTGCTGCTGTCTGTTTAATGCCAGCAACCTCTCTATTGATAGAGGCTAAGATATTTTAGTCACTTTATAAGTAACTTGTAGTATTAAATAACGCACCCTCATGGCTGACCTTGTGGAAACTGCGATCGCAGCAGGTAATTTCAATACCCTAATAAAGGCTGTTAAAGCTGTCAATCTCATAGAAACTTTGAAAAATCCTGGTTCTTTCACGCTCTTTGCACCGACTGACGAAGCTTTTGATAATCTGCCAGAGGGAACTTTAGATTCGCTATTACAAGATATCCCCAAGCTCCAGAAAATTGTGGCGTATCATGTTGCTAGTGGGGATGTTCGGTCTGATGATTTGGCACAGATTAATGAGGCACAGACGCTTGAAGGGTCAATTGTAGCCATTGAATCTGCCGACGGTAAGTTTAAGGTGAATGACGCCAATATCGTCAAAACAGATATTCTGACAGACAATGGCGTGATCCATATTATTGATGCGGTGTTGATGCCTGCAATGGTGGCGGGAAGGTAATGTAATTGGGCATGGGGCATTGGGCATGGGGCATTGGGCATTGGGCATTGGGCATTGGGCAAGTTATTCCATTCTTGCTTCCCCTGCTTCCCCTGCTCCCTCTAATCCCCAGCCCCCAGAATGCACCCACTGCGTGCGGGGACAGTTAACGACAACTGCTGAGTTTCTCCTTCACCATTCCACTCAACTTCAGCAGTGCCATATAAAAGCTTGTTGGGTTGAGTACGCAAACTGACGACATCTGCATTCGCTGTTGCCGAACTTGTGCCAGCGTTGACGGCAATTATCAATTCTTCTGTCCCTAGAGTTCGCGCAAAGATATAAATTTGTTCTTGAGCATGGAGAACTTGGTAATCACCTGTACGCAAGGCTGGGTATGTGTGGCGCAGGGCAATTAATTGACGGTGAGTATTGAAAATTTCTCGATTCCAGTTAGCTTCTAAGGGAAAGCCACGCCGTGAGTCTGGATCTATTGCACCTGGTAAACCAACTTCATCACCATAGTAAATACTGGGGGCACCGGGAAAGGTGAGTAGCAATAGAGTTGACAATTCTATACTACCTATATCACCGTCTGCAATGGTCATCAATCTAGCTGTATCATGACTTGCTAGCAAATTGAGTTGAGTTAGCTGAATTTCCCAAGGGTAAAGTTGCAGTACTTCTTGGATTTTGGTAGCGTACTCGGCGGCAAATAAGGGTGGGTAGGGTTGATAGTCGCGGCTTTGGACTTGTTCTAAGTCTACGCGATCGCCAGCTGCAAAGGCAATTGTCGGCCCAGCAAATAGATAATTCATCACGCCGTCAAATTGCGTTCCATCCAACCACTCACGGGAATCTCCCCACACTTCGCCGACAATATAAGCTTCGGGATTGATGGCTTTGACGCGATCGCGAAATTCCTGCCAAAAACCAGGAGTTTTTATTTCAAATGGTACATCTAATCGCCAACCATCAATGCCGAATTTTATCCAATATTCGGCAATTTCCATAATGTATTCTCGTACTTCTGGGTTGTCGTGGTTAAATTCTGGTAAAGCACGATTTCCTGCCCAACCTACATAATTAGCAGGGAATTCCCCATTGTATGCTGAAAGGGGCCAGCCTTCAATTTTGAACCAATTTACCCAAGGTGAATGGGGGCCATTTTCTAAAACGTCGTGGAAAAAGAAAAAGCCCCGGCTGGAATGGTTAAACACTCCATCCAGAACTACTTTGATATTCCTTTGGTGGGCTGCATCTAGCAATTCCTTAAAAGCCTCGTTGCCCCCTAACATCGGGTCAACTTGATAATAATCGTGGGTATGATAGCGGTGATTGCTGGCAGATTGAAAAATGGGTGTGAAATAAATCGCGTTAATCCCCAAATCCTGGATGTAGTCTAAACCCTCCATGATGCCCCATAAATCGCCACCTTTATAGCCTTGGAGTGTTGGCATAGAGTCCCAATCTTCCCAACGGGCTTCCCGCAATAACCGTTTGCGCGGCTGTTTGCTTCTAGCAAAGCGGTCTGGGAAGATTTGGTAGAAAACCGCGTGCTTTACCCAGTCTGGTGTTTGAATTTGCATGAATAACTTTTTGTACCTTTAGAAGCGATCGTTGCAAATATTAGCTTTTTTATGGCTCTTACTTATGATAGAGAATCTGTCATCTGTCAGTAGTCATTAGTGATTTAACTTTTTTCCTGCTGTTTTATACGTAAATGTTATCAGTCTTAACTATTTTGATTGCAGTTTGTTTTGGTTTTTAACAGATCAACAAGTTAGACCTATCATTGATATCATGTGCGACTTAATATTTATGTCAATTGCAAGCGAAGCGCGGCAATCCCAAAGCCTTGCGATTGCTTCATTCCACTTCGTTGCATTCGCAATGACATATCGTAAGTGATTTGCCGAACTTGATATGATTCCTAAAATTTTCTTTAACAAATTTATAGTTTTTATTTATTCCTTAATTATTCTTAATTTTCTTTTTTTGACTTTATCCGTAATGATTTAGGCAGACAGTGGATATATTTAATAGCTTCATAAAAATTACCTGTTACCCCAGTCTTAGGTAATTCTTAGATGCAACTGCTCAAGGATGTCTCATGAGCCAAATAAAATCAATATGAGGGAGATGTGATTCAGGAATATGAGTTATGAATTAGCAATTGTCTTAGGAATAACTTACAGCCGCCTAAGCTTATTTGATGTTATCTATGAAAACAATAGATAACTATAGTCGCATCAAATAATTAAGGCTAAAAAACTACGATACTAAAGCGACTATTCTTACTAGAATCACTATTTTGCTTTCAGGAAATAAATTTAATTTGAGGTAAAGATGAAGCACGAAAAACTTTCTCCCGGACTACTTTTGGCATTTCAAGACTATCAAAACGAAGGAGATCAAGCTTTAGTTACACACAAGCGATCGCTTGGCATCATTGCCCACAAAAGCCCGGTAAAGCCCACTAAGAGCGTCGTTTTTATCTACTGCGACCCTGATGCAGACTTAAGTTATCTATCACAATATAATATTGAAGTCAATCAAAACTCTGGAAGTGTGCGGACAGCTTTCTTACCCTTAGAAAGTTTAGATGTCTTATCTGAAGAAGATGTTATCCAACGCATCAAGCCATCACGCAAACTTCATTTGAGGATGGACACTGCAATAGGAACAGTCAAACTGCCGGAATTTAAGAATCAAACCGGACTGACTGGTAAAGGAGTAATCATCGGCATTATAGACAGTGGCATTGATCCGAAACACCCTGCCTTTGCTGGACGAATTTTACACATTTGGGATCAAACACTACCAGGCCCAGGAGTCACAGAGGGCGGCTATGGGGCTGAATTCACGGGAGCGCAACTGACAATTTCTCAAGATACTGGCGGTCATGGCACTCACGTTGCCGGAATTGCCGCCGGTGCTGATGCTAGCTATGGCGGTGTAGCACCAGAAGCAGAATTAGTTATTGTCAGGTCAGATTTACAGGATGCCCACATTGCTGATGCTGTGCGTTACATTTTCCGACTTGCTAAAGAGTTAGGACGCCCAGCAGTGGTAAATCTCAGCTTGGGTGGACACGCTGATGCCCATGATGGTAGTGATTCCTTATCCAAAGTTATTGATGCCGAAACTGGCCCTGGAAGAATTGTTTGCTCTGCTGCGGGTAACGAAGGAAACGCTAACATTCATGGACAAACGACAATACCCAGTGGACGCACTCGTGGTATGCGCTTTAATGTTCCTTGAATCAAGTAGGCATAGTTTGGTTAAACGCTTGGTATTCTAAAGATAGCGAATTGGAAGTGTCCGTGCGGAGTCCTAACGGTTTTGTAACTCCCTTCCAAAAAATAATTACTGATGGTAATGCTGCACAAGATTACCAGTTACCAGATTCACGGGTGCAATTAGCGACACCACCACCAGACCAAGCCAACGGCGACCATAATTTCTTTGTGCAAATACGCGGTATTGGCCCCTCGCAAGTCATGGGAGGTATTTGGCAGCTGCGAGTCCGCAACTGTTCTTCAACTGACACATGTTTGAATGTGTGGACACTAGATGACACTTCATCAGTGTTTTTTACAGGTAAAAGTGTGAAGGATGCGGTAAAAATTGGCTCACCAGGAGCCGCCAGCAGTGCAATTACAGTTGCTGCCTATACTACTAGAACCAAGTACACAGATATTGATGGCCAAGTACGAGAAATGGGCTTAGAATTAAATACTGTTTCCGACTTCAGTAGTGAAGGCCCCCTACGCAATAATGGACACAAGCCGGATGTAGCAGCACCAGGAGCGATGATTATTTCCACCCTTTCCGCCGATGCAAATTTTGACCGTTCATCGATGATTAATTCTAAGTTTGTGGTGCAGGCGGGTACGAGTATGGCGACACCCTTTGTAAGTGGGTTAGTAGCACTGTTGTTGCAGCGAGATCCTAAACTTGATCCGGCTGCTGTGAAAGACTTGCTACGTAAAAATAGTGCTATTCCCGGAAAACCCCCAGGCACATTTGATGAGAAATGGGGTTATGGAGTGATTAACGCTTTGAATCTGTAATTAGATTGAGAAAGGTGGATATTATTTCTGTACAAGGGTAGGCAATAATAACCTATAAATTTGATAAGTTAGGGTAGACAGTAATTGTCTACCCTCTTTACTAAGGAATTGCTGATGAATTATCAAAAATTAGATGCTGCTCTTGCTACAGCGCTGAATGATGTTCAAAATTCAGAAGAACCAAGTTTGACAGTTTTCATTCATACTGAACCAATTTTAAACTCTGCTGCAACTGCTGTTTTAGAAAGTTTTGGTGTCAGTGGTGTTAGCAGTGGCAAAGATATTTTCACGGCAACACTCTCACCAAATGCCATTTCTCAGTTGTCAGAGCAACCTTGGGTGAAATATTTGAAGCGATCGCAGCAATTAGGTTTGGTTAATAGGAGACTAAATATAGGAAAATTGGGTGTTTAATGGGCATTACCTAACCCTACACTGTGCGGATAATTTTTTGCGTTTATTGTGAGTCAGGTTTTGGTTTTTCTGCAAACTTACACTTCACCTCAATTTGCAGATTACTTTCGGCTGAACCTTCGGTAATGTAAGGAATGCCTGCTTTGCCACCCAACTTAATGCCAAATGTAAGTTTTACCTCCTCAATCTCAGCAGTATTGAAGTCTTTAAAAGCACTAAGAGCATAGATAGTATAAGAGCGAATCATTTGCCGAGCTTGTTGCATCCGAGCGATCGCATCTGTTCGCACATCCTTGTATTCTATGCCATCGTCATCCTCCTCAATTTCCGAACTTGTTTCGGTGGCTGTGAGGTTGATCTCAATCTGCTCAATCTCTCCATCTGCTTCAAAAAATAGTTGCTGTACTTCTGACATGGGATACCTCAGTTAAATTTTTGTATCGTGTCTGAAAAATTTCAATTTGCTTGTAGAAAAATAATAGATGGTATTGTTTCTAGTAACACAGTCATCATTGTGTCTCTCAAGATTATCCCGCATTTTTCAACCTAAGGTGTGTTAAATGGCACGATACGCGCTTGTTATTGGCATCGCTGAGTATGTCAGCCTATCATTACCGCGTTTGTCGAAGACTACAAATGATGCTGAAGCGATCGCGCAACTCCTAGAGCAGTATGGTGATTTCCAGTCTGTGCAAAGACTACCACAGCGCTGGAACAAAGATAAAAACGGCTATGAAATGGCAGCGTCAAAAGTTACTGGCGCTGAAATCGGTCAAAAAATCAAAACATTCCTGCTAGAGCAAGCTGCTAATAATGAAGCGCTGATTTATTTTAGCGGGCATGGGTTTACTATTTCCGACAACTTAGGACAACAAAAAGGATATTTGGCAAGTTCCGATTGTCAGATTGAATTTAAGGATAACGAAAATGTTGAACAAAAATATGGCATTGACTTGGATAGCCTTAACGACTTAATTCGATATTCGCAATTGAGTAGTTTAGTGATGCTACTCGATTGTTGTCATAGCGGCTATTTTTTAGAAAAACAATTAATAGAAAGAACTCTTAACGCTTTCAGTAAACAAAAGGATTATTACTTAATTACAGCTTGTCGCCGCTTTGAACGCGCAGCAGTTATTAAGAGTGAAGAATATAGTATTTTCACAGGTGCTGTTATCAAGGGATTAGCAGTTGAAAATGCAGGGAGTAGTAGGCGAATTAGTAGCGATCGCTTATTCGATTTTGTCAGCAACGAATTGAAAGGTTCAGTACAAGAACCAATTCGTATGGGCTTAGGAAGTTTGATTACTTTGATAACTTATCCTCAATTAGATATTCCGAAAGAAGAAGTTGCTTTTAATCGGAGAAATCCTTATCGAGGACTTTATGCTTTTGAATTCGAGCAAGCACAATATTTTGGTGGACGACAACAAGCAGTTCGCACACTGATTTTACGTTTGCTGGATAGTCGTTTTTTGGCTGTAATTGGCTACTCAGGTAGTGGCAAATCTTCGTTGGTAAAAGCAGGTTTGTTACCGCAACTGAAAGACAATCGCTGCCTGGAAGCAGTGAATGGACGATCGCATCTTTTACCCCTGGAGAACACCCTCTAGGCAAATTAGTTGATATTCTGGCTCGACAACAACAAAATCAGCCTTATGTGCTATTTATCGATCAGTTTGAAGAAATATTCACTCTCTGTGAAGACGAAGAGGAAAGAAAAGCTTTTATCCGCTCAGTGGTACAGGAAGTTAAGGCGGCTGAAAAACAAACGCGGATAATTTTGACAATGCGAGGTGATTTTTTAAATAAATGTGCTGAATATCTAGAAATTATTACTCTTATTAATAGCGATCCTCCCACAGCATTCATCGTCACACCAATGTCTTTTGCTGAATTACAGGAAGCTATTGAAAAACCTGCGAATTTGCATGGCGTGACTTTTGAACATGGTTTAGTATCGCAAATTGCTCAAGACATTATTGGACAGCCGGGAGCATTACCACTCTTACAATACGCCCTTAAAGAACTATGGCGAGTTTGTATAGAAGCGGAATCTCCACAACCACTTTTAACTCACATAGGATATGAAGAAATTGGGGGAGTTATAGGAGCTTTAGACAAACGAGCTACAATTTTATATCAAAGTTTTACAACCGTAGATCAAAAGTTTGTCCAAAGCTTATTTATGGAGTTGGTGCAATTAAGTAAAAGTGGAGGAGTGACGCGGCGGCGTGTTAGCTGGGAGAGATTAGCAGCAATTTCAGATTCTCCACAACAGCTGCAACGGGTGATAGGATTATTAGCTGATTCCCAACAACGCTTAATTATCACTGATGAAAAGACAATAGAAGTCGCCCATGAAGCGCTGATATCTGAGTGGAAATTACTCAACAGTTGGATTGCTAAAGATTTGGAGAATATTCGTCTCCATCGCTCTTTAGAAGAAGATTGTCAAGAATGGCAGGAAATATTTAATAAATCCGATGATGCACTATTAACGGGTGCAAAGTTAGCTGTAATTGCGGAGTGGGTAGAGAAAACTCAACCAAGATTTACGCCACCAGAAATAGAGTTTTTGCAAAAGAGTTTAAAAAGGCGCAATCGAGAAATACAATCTGAACTAGAGCATGAACGCCAATTGCGAGAGCTAGCAGAATCTCGACAAGAAGAAGCAGAAGCTAGGGCCAAAGCTGAAGCAGAAAAAACAACAGGAAGCCCGTAATAGAGTTAAAGCTGAAAGGCAAAAAAATTGGTGGTTGTCTTTAGCAGTAGTTAATTTGACAATAGTTGCAGTCTTGGTTATTGGACTGAAGCAACAAGCAAATCAACGAGAAAAAGCTGTTATCGAAGTTTTAATTTTAGAACCAGAACAGCTATTGAAAGTCCACAAACAGTTAGAAGCATTGATAAAAAGTGTAAAAGTACTGAAATATTTAAAAAAAATTGGTGCAGAGCAAATCGCATCTACTAAAAGGCTCCAAAATATTATCTCTCAATCCAAAGAGCGCAATCGCTTAGAAGGACATAGTGAGACAGTTAATGATGTTAGCATTAGTCCAGACGGTAACATGATTGCTTCTGCAAGTAACGATAAAACTGTCAGACTTTGGACTAAGGAAGGTAAGCCATTCAAACAACCTCTAAAACACAATAGTGCGGTTTGGGCTGTTACTTTTAGTAACGATGGTAATTTGCTTGCTTCCGGCGATGCTGGTGGAATTGTCAACATTTGGAATAGTCGAAATGGAGAGCTGAAACAAAAATTTCTCCCACCAAAAAATGTTAAAGAAGACGATAGGCTTGTTTTAAAAGTGAGCTTTAGTCCTGACGATCGGACAATTGCCTCGGCTAATTGGGATAAAACTGTAAAAATTTGGAATGTTGCAAATGGTGATTTAATCAAAACCTTGACAGATGGAAATCGGGTTAATGCCGTGAATTTTAGTTTAGATGGTAATATGATTGCGGCTGGTGGAGATGATAAAACTGTCAAAGTTTGGAAAGCTCAAGATAAAACATTATTGAAAAAGCTTGCAAACGGAGATGTGATTTATGGAGTAAGTTTCAGTCCAGATGCTAGTATCCTAGCTTCTGCTAGTCAGGATAAAACTGTAAAAATTTGGGATGTTGCTAGTGAAAAAATTAAAAGAACATTCCATCATCAAGACTCAGTTTATGCAGTAAGTTTTAATCAGGATGGTAATATGCTAGCTTCTGCTAGTAAAGATAAAACTGTGAAAATTTGGAGTATTCCTAACGGCAATAAATTAGAAGAATTTTGGCACAGTGATAGTGTCAACAGCGTTACTTTTAGCCATCAGGATCAAATGATAGCATCGGCTCAGAGTAAAATCGTCACGCTTTGGCATATCAATTCAAATATAAGTAATGTAAAAGTAAAAAGTCGAGATGAATTATTAAAATATAGTTGCGATATTCTGCGAAATTATTTAACTAACAATTCCCAGATATCAAAAGAAGATAAACATATCTGTGATGAGTTTTACAAGAGATAGATGCTTTGAGGCGATAATTAAATTTAAATCAAAATCACATTTGAAATTAAAGGAATTTATGCTAGAAACCAACAGTAAATTGCTGGAAATTATCCACGACTTAATTAAAGATATCGTCGAGCAAAATCCCAAAGCAATTTATTATATACAGGAAATGATCTATGAAGGTAAATATGGTCGGCGCTTGCAAGGATTTGATGGCAATGTTCCAGCACATGATGACAATGTTAATGATGTTAAAGTAAGTTTAGACGGTAAGATGATTGCTTCTGCAAGTGTAGATAAAACTGTAAAAGTTTGGCGTAAGCAAGAAGACGATACTTTTTTATCAACTTCATGGAAAATGATTGATAGTTTGGATATACAACATCAAAGCCCAGTTTGGTCTGTTACTTTTAGTCGTAATGGTGAGTTGATTGCTTCTGGTGATGCTGATGGAATTATAAAAATTACAAGCATAAATAATAACAGTATTAATAGACAAATAAAACCAAAAGAAGATAATGATGAGATTGTTTTAAAACTTATGTTCAGCCCTGACGATCAGTCAATTGTATCTGCTAATTGGGATAAAAACGTAAGGGTTTGGAAGCTTTTAGATCATAACTATGAACTCATAAAAATTGGCGAACACGACGATAAAGTTTATGGAGTGTGTTTTAACTCTGATGGTAAGTTTATCGCTTCTGGTGGTGGAGATAACAAAGTAAATATTTGGAGTTTACCTCCTGATGCTAAACTGCTACATTCTTTAGTGCCTGAATTAGAGAAAAAAATGGCTCAAAAAACTCCAGTTTTTGATGTCAAGTTTAGCTTTGATGGTCAAATGATAGCTGCTGCTTATAAAGATAACTTTGTTCGGATTTGGGATATAAAAACAAAGAAGACTATAAAAAATTGCAAACATAAAGATACAGTGTATGGAATCAGTTTCAGTCCTGACAATCAGATGATCGCCTCTGGAAGTAAAGATGGATTTGTAAGAGTTTGGTCTACCGTGACTTATGGAGATTTAAATGCAGAACCAATAGCAGAATTTTGGCATGGGGTTCAGATAAATAGCGTTAGTTTTAGCCATGATGGTAAGTTTATCGCTTCTGGTGGTGATGATAAAAATGTTAGAATTTGGGATACCGTAAACATTGGTGAAAGTAGACAAGAACTAATAGAACGAATATCAAAAGATACATATAATTATTTAATAAACATTGTTAATCAACCAGCAATTTTTGATATTTTACAAAATTTGTTAAGTATTGATAAAACTAAAGCAAGGGAGATAAATATCGGAGATTTTCTTAAGAACGTTTTTTTAACTCCAGGCAATTAAAAAAATGCCTAGCCTAAACTAGCAAACTAATAGTAATGTCAAAAACACAATGATTGCTTTAAGAGATACTTTTAGGCGAAAAACATTGATGGCTTCGTAAAACAAAAAATTTAAAAATGGGAGTTACTGCACATGAAATTAATTCTACTGCCGACAAACGTAGAAGAACCTTCTGAAACCGCGAATTTTTGGTTGAAGAGTAATTATTATCGACCGTTTCAGCAATCAATTAACTTAATTGAACTTTGCGATCGCGGATGTCCTCGGAAAGATAAAGATTCTCCACGTTGTCTACTAAAAAAAGGGGTTAATACAAATTCTGTGTGATTTTGCCAAAAATCAGATACTCTTGCCTCTAATTCCTCCAAACAAGGGGGATTGGAGGTATTGTGATGTGCAAAAGAATAGAAAAATGGTAGTCGTCGTAGAACTAGTGTAGCGATTGATCGCACCCATTCTTCATACTCACTAATACAAACGTTCTAGCTTTTCTCCTTATCAGCCCCACCATCCATACACTACCAGCATTCTGTAAAATTCATCCCAAAGAATCAGATGATCCCCCTTACCTGTGGTGGCAGACAGTCCTAAACTGAGAGTGAGAGTTGAAAGGCAGTCGGGAGAAATTTTGTGAAAAAAGTATTATCAATCATCCTTGGTGGTGGCGCGGGTACTCGGCTTTACCCCCTAACCAAACTCCGCGCTAAACCAGCAGTACCAGTAGCGGGTAAGTATCGCCTAATCGATATCCCTGTTAGTAACTGCATAAATTCCGAAATATTCAAAATCTATGTCCTGACACAATTCAACTCAGCTTCCCTGAATCGTCACATTGCCCGTACCTATAACTTTAGTGGCTTCAACGAAGGTTTTGTAGAAGTCCTAGCAGCACAACAAACACCAGAAAACCCTAACTGTTCCAAGGTACAGCCGATGCTGTGCGTCAGTATCTATGGTTAATGGAAGAATGGGATGTAGAAGAATATTTAATCCTCTCAGGTGATCACCTCTACCGGATGGATTATCGCCAGTTTATCCAGCGCCATCGGGAAACAGGGGCTGATATTACTCTTTCAGTCATCCCCATTGATGAGCGGCGCGCCTCAGATTTTGGCTTGATGAAAATTGACGATTCTGGTAGGGTAATCGACTTTAGCGAAAAACCCAAAGGTGAAGCGTTAACCCAAATGCAAGTTGATACAAGTGTACTGGGATTATCAAAAGAACAAGCCAAGCAACAGCCTTACATCGCCTCAATGGGGATTTATGTCTTTAAGAAAGAGGTTTTGTTCAAGTTATTGAGAGAAGGTATCGAAAGGACTGATTTCGGCAAAGAAATTATTCCTGATGCCTCTAAAGATTACAACGTTCAAGCTTACCTTTTTGATGACTACTGGGAAGATATTGGAACAATTGAGGCATTTTATCATGCAAACTTAGCACTGACTCAGCAGCCCCAGCCACCTTTTAGTTTCTACGATGAAAAGGCACCAATTTATACCCGCGCTCGTTACTTACCTCCAACTAAACTTTTAGATTGCCATATCACAGAATCAATTATCGGCGAAGGTTGTATTTTGAAAAATTGCCGCATTCAACATTCAGTCTTGGGAGTGCGATCGCGGATTGAATCTGGCTGCGTCATCGAAGAATCTTTGCTCATGGGTGCAGATTTTTACCAAGCTTCTGTGGAACGTCAATCTAACTTAGTAGAAAACGACATTCCCGTAGGTATCGGTATAGACACGATGATTCGCGGTGCCATCATCGATAAAAATGCCCGCATCGGTCACGATGTCAAAATAATTAATAAAGATAACGTGCAAGAAGCTGAACGGGAAAATCAAGGTTTCTACATCCGCAGTGGCATTGTTGTCGTGTTGAAAAATGCTGTAATTCCCGATGGAACCATCATTTAGTCATTGGTCATTGGTCATTGGTCATTAGTCATTAGTTAATAGTCACAAGTAACAAATGACAAAGGACAAATGACTAAACTCATTTTGCTAATTGGTCTTCCAGGTAGCGGTAAGTCAACTCTGGCAAAACAATTACTGGCAGAATGCCCCCAAATGGCGCTGATTTCTACAGATGCCATCCGGGGGCAATTGTTCGGTTCCCAAGCTGTTCAGGGGCCGTGGCTGCTGATTTGGCGCGAAATTGAGCGGCAATTTCAGCAAGCTATTTCCACAACTAATCAAGCTATTTTCGATGCCACTAATGCCCAGCGCCGCCATCGTCGTGATGTCATTGCTTTAGCGCGTGAGTTGGGTTTTACCCACATTACGGTAATTTGGGTAGATACACCAGTCTGGCTATGTTTGGCACGGAATAAAAGACGATTGCACCAGGTTCCAGAAGAAATTATTTTGCGGATGCACCGTCAACTCCGCGATGCTCCCCCAAGCCTGGAAGAAGGACTAGACAACCTGATCCGCTTATCAGAAAAATCGGAGTACGGAAATTGCGATCGCTCAATGAGCGAGAACCACACTTGATTTTCTATATTCTTTGTTAATTTAAAGTCAGATTCTTTTCGCTTGGCACTATACCAGGCAAAATAATATCTCTTATCTTAAAAAAAAACATAACGGGAATTTCTATAGGAGGCTGGTAGATGGCTGCAACCGACTTCAAAGACTATTACGCAATTTTGGGAGTTAGTAAGACTGCCAGTCCAGAGGAGATTAAACAAGCCTTTCGTAAACTAGCCCGCAAATATCACCCTGATGTCAACCCAAATAACAAACAGGCAGAAGCACGCTTTAAAGAAGTTAGCGAAGCCTACGAAGTTGTGTCAGACCCAGATAAACGCAAAAAGTACGATCAATTTGGCCAATATTGGAAACAAGTCGGTCAAGGTTTTCCATCCGGCGGTGTTGGCCCCGATATGGGTAACTTTGACTTCAGCCAATACGGAAATTTTGATGAGTTCATTAATGAGTTGCTAGGACGTTTTGGTGGTGCTACTCCTCGTGGCGGGCGACAAAGTAGCTCACAAAGTTACTCTTATCGCACTTCTACAGGTGCGCCAAGTGGTTTTGGCGGCTTTAACGATTTTGGGTTTCAAGATGCAGGTGCGGGTACTAGCCAAGATAGTGAAGCTGCGATCGCTCTCACTTTTACCGAAGCTTTTAATGGTGTGCAAAAGCGCTTCAGTTTAGGTAACGAAACAATAGATGTCCGCATTCCATCTGGCGCTAGAACTGGTACTCGCCTGCGTGTGCGGGGCAAAGGTCAAATCAACCCCATGACTCAACAACGCGGGGATTTATACTTAAAAGTTGAACTTCAGCCACACTCGTTTTTCCAAATGGAAGGCGATAATCTTGTTTGCGAAGTGCCAATCACCCCAGATGAAGCCACTTTGGGAGCGTCCATTGATGTACCTACTCCTGATGGTTCAGTTAATGTCAAACTACCAGCAGGGGTGCGTTCTGGTCAATCTCTGCGTTTACGTGGCAAAGGTTGGCCCCTCGCCAAGGGAGGACGCGGCGATCAGTTGGTGAAAGTGGCGATCGTTCCACCAAAAGACCTCAGCCAACAAGAGCGGGAATATTATGAAAAAATCCGGGCTATACGTACTTATAATCCCCGCAGTCATTTGAACCAAGTCAGGCTGTGAATATTGTGGATTTTAGAAACGCGGAGGGGCACTTTGCGTTTCTAAATTAATTCGGTATGAATTTACTGCGCCATTCTCGCCATCAGAATGAATTTAAACGCTTCTATTGCCTCTGGTGTAGGCTCGGTAGCTTGCCACGTTATCCGTGCAACTAAGCGATCGCACCAAGCATTTAATTTTTGATATTCACTTAAATTGCTCTAACAATGTTTCAACACTAGCATTGTGATCCAGAAAAGAAAATAAATGCCAGTAGCGGAGTTTCCCTTCTTTATCTAATACGAATTGTGCTGCTAAAGGCGCTCCCAGCGCTTGTCCTACTTGATAGTTACGAAAAACTCTACAACTAGGATCACTCAATAATGGCATTTTTAAGCCTAAATCCCTCACAACTATTTGACTCTGCCTTTCATCGGTACTCGTAATCATTAAAACTTCTATACCGCAATTTTTAAATTGTTCATAGTTTTCATTTAAAGCTTTGATGTGAGGAAAACAAAAGGGACAATATTGCTTTTCGGTAAAGATACGAGTAAAGGCAACTAGTACGGGTTGTTTGCCTCTATAATCAGATAATTTTACTAATCTTCCGTTGGTAATATCTGGCAGTTGAAAGTCTGGTGTTCCTACTTCCAATCTAAGTTTATTGCTAGCTGGAACTGGTAAGAAATTGCGGAAAAATCGCTCATTGAATAAACCACTAAAATCAGTTGAAGTAAGCATAGTAGTATTTTGGCTTTTAGATTTTCAAAGATTTATGGAATATAACTGTCGCCATCAATGTTGAAACTGAATATATTTTTAACTCTGATTATTTAAATACTAGGACTTACGCATTGACAGAAAAGGCGAAATAGCAGCTATGTTTTTCTGGGCTTTTAGGTAGATTTTTCAACTAACTTTTTGCGATCGCAATTAAAAAAAGATACTTTGCAAAAGCCTGAAACGACGCATTTGTGTTAATACACAAGATGATTCGTTTGTACAGTGCGTAAGTCCTAAATACCATTTTAATCGAACAGAATTCAGGAGTCAGCATGAATTCTGACCAAAAAAGCGGATAGCGTAAAGCCTTCTCTTTCAGAGACGCTAACGCCGAACGGCATGGCTTCCCTTAGAGCGAGTTCGCGTTCGCTTTTAGCGTCTCGTAGAGAAGCGTTAGCGAGTCTTCTCCCAAGGGGAGACGTTTCACGAACGAGCGTTTTGCATTCTGACTCCTGAATTCTGACTTCTGAATTCTTCAAGAGAAAACCACAGATAGACACGGAGGTTAACACTGTTTAATGTGTATCTCTGTTTATCTGTGGTTTTCATTGATTTTGCTCTTAACTCCAACAGTATGGATTAGAGTTTGCTAGCTAAGAAAATTTAGACAGCAGAGAAGTAGACTTTAGACTTCACTGGGTCAGGATTCATCGTCTTGTCACCAGGTTGCCAACCAGCTGGGCAAACTTCGTCGGGGTGAGACTGAACATACTGAAGTGCTTGTAATGTCCGCAGGGTTTCATCAACGCTGCGACCAAAAGCTAGGTTGTTGATGGTGGCGTGCTGTATGATACCATCTTTATCAATGATGAATAGACCGCGCAAGGCAATGCCTGCTGCTGGGTCAAGAACGTTGTAAGCGGCACTAATCTCTTTCTTGATGTCGGAGACTAGGGGATAATTCAGGTCGCCGACACCACCAGACTTACGATCTGTTTGAATCCAAGCGAGGTGGGAGAATTCACTATCAACGGAAGCCCCAAGGACTTCAGTATTGATTTTCTTGAATTCTTCGTAGCGATCGCTAAATGCTGTGATTTCAGTAGGACAAACAAAGGTAAAGTCTAATGGGTAGAAAAACAGGACGACATACTTACCGCGATAATCGGAAAGTTTGATTGTCTTAAATTCCTGATCTACCACAGCTGTTGCTGTGAAATCGGGAGCTTGTTGACCAACGCGGAGGCTTCCTTCGGTTCCGTAAGTAAGGGACATTAACTTAATTCTCCTTTATCGGTTTATTAGCGTTGGAATTCGGGTCAAGTAAAACTTACCCATCCACGCTCTTACAGTTTAATTACGATCTGTTACGACTATATCATACTCATAACGATTTTGAGTAGCAAATGTCTGATTTAGATACAAGAGAATGGTTGCTTACTAATGGCTTAGGAAGTTTTGCTAGCGGCACAGTTTCTGGTGTCCGCACGCGCACTTATCATGGTTGGTTGTTTGCCGCGACAAACCCACCTTCTGGGAGGACTCTGCTGTTTTCGCACCTAGAAGCTAGTTTGGAAGTATTAGGGAACGTTGTAGCACTGGGCACAAATTTTTGGGGTAACGGTAAGATTGAGCGGACAGGCTACGACCTGCTACGCTCTTTTGATATTAACCCAGTTCCAAAATGGAATTGGGGTCAAGATAACTGGCAGTTAACTAGACAATTGCTGATGCCCTATGGTTTGGTGAGGGCTGGGGACGAAGGGCAGGGGAGCAGGGGGGCGGGGGAGCAGGGGGGCAGAGGAGCAGGGGAGCAGGGGAGCAGGGGAGAAGTTGCAGAAAGTTTTTCCCCTCTGCCTCTTATACCCAATGCCCAATTTTGCGATCGAATTTTAATTCAGTATCGCTACGAGGGAAGTCATACAGCAATTTTACGGTTGCGACTGTTGATAGCAGAACGGGACTTTCACCATCAGCAGACTGCTAGTCAAGAATTAAAGTTCTCACAATTGCTAGGGCAACAGCAAATCTGTCTGCAAGCAATCAATTCTGGACATTTCGGTATACCTTGGCACTTGCGCTGGACACAAGGAAATTATCAACCAGATGCAGTTTGGTATTGGGATTATGGATTGTCTGAGGAGACGAAACGGGGATTAGGCGACAAAGAAGACTTGTACAGTCCTGGTTACTTAATAGTCACACTCCAACCAGGAGATGCTGTGACTCTAGAAGCACGAGTAGGTTTTCCCGACTCGGTGTCAGGTGTTCTCAGCCCTAAAACCTTTGCAGAAGCCGTGGAGGCAGAGCAAGAAAGGCTCTCACAGATTTTTGGATGGAGAGAGGGAGGCAGAGGAGCAGGGAGCAGGGAGCAGGGGAATAATTACGAATCTCAAATGCCCCATGCCCCATGCCCAATGTCCAATGCCCAATATCCACTTAACCAACAACTACTCAAAGCAAGCGATCAGTTTATTGTCTATCGAGCCTCAATTGCAGGCCCCACGGTGATTGCTGGTTATCACTGGTTTAATGACTGGGGACGCAACACATTAATCGCCTTACCGGGGTTGGCATTAGTTCCACAGCGCTTTGACCTAGCAAAAGGAGTATTGCGAACTTTTGGGCATTATTGTCGCCACGGTTTGATTCCTAATGCATTTCCTGATGTCAATGGCGAACCAATTTATAACAGTATTGATGCGGCGTTGTGGTGGATTGAAACTTTAGGACTTTATTTAGAAGCTACCCAAGACTGGGAATTTTTGGCAGAGCAATTCCCCTTAGTACAGCAAATCTACAAAGCATTTGTCGGTGGTACACATTTCAATATCCAGATCGATGCTACTGATGGGCTAGTTAGTTGGGATGCTCCTGGTGTAGCCCTTACCTGGATGGATGTGGTAATTGGGGCACACCCCGTCACTCCCCGTTACGGTAAGCCAGTCGAAATCAATGCGCTGTGGTATTCAGCTTTATGCTGGCTAAGTCAGTGGGCAGAGCGCTTAAGCCAGATGGAGTTTGGTGATTCAGTGCGTCTGACTAAGCAAGCACAGCGTTATGCTCAACAAGCACAAAATGTAAAAACCTCGCTGCAAAAGTTCTGGAATCCTCATCTGGGTTATTTATACGATACTATTGAGCCGGACGATCGCCGGAATTTTCAAGTTCGTCCCAATGCCATTTTGGCGCTGTCACTGCACCATTGCGCCTTTTCTGAACAGCAAGGGTGTCAAGTATTAGATTTAGCAACTGCCAGCTTACTTACCCCCTATGGTCTTCGCAGTCTCGATCCAGGAGATCCCGAATACAAAGGAAGATATGAGGGCAACCAAGAGCAACGCGATCGCGCTTATCATCAAGGCACTGTTTGGGCTTGGCTAATTGGGCCATATATTCGGGCTTGGCAACGTTTTTATCCACAGCGATCGCTGCCTTTCGATTGGCAACCCCTGCTAGATCACTTCCAATTTGATGCTGCTATTGGTTCTATTTCTGAGATTTTTGATGGCGATTTACCTCATACACCCAGAGGTGCGATCGCTCAAGCTTGGTCAGTTGCTGAAGTAATTCGCCACATTAAATAGTGCTGAATATAATTTTCTTGATCAGGGAACTTCTAACCTGCTGAAAAATATCGGCTGCTCCCCCTGCCTTCACCCATCGATCATTTTTGGCTTGGTCGATTACTAGGTCTAACTGAGATTGATAGAATTAGAATAATCGGAATTTTCACCATCTAGCCATCAAGACTCATGCCCTCTGATATTGCTGTTGAGAAAAAAAAGTTAAAAAATCCACCTTTGGAACTTCATTACTTAGGCGATCGCGTGCTGCGTCAAGCTGCAAAGCGAGTTTCTAAAGTTGATGACGAACTCCGCAAAATAGTGCGCGAAATGCTGCAAACTATGTACAGCAAGGATGGCATTGGTTTGGCTGCACCCCAAGTAGGAATTCATAAACAACTAATTGTCATCGACCTAGAACCAGAAAACGCAGCTAATCAGCCCTTGGTGTTGATTAACCCCACTATTAAACAAGTCAGCCGCGACATCTCTGTTGCCCAAGAAGGATGCTTAAGTATTCCCAATGTATATCTAGACGTAAAGCGCCCCGAAGTGGTGGAAATTGCTTATAAAGACGAGTACGGTCGTCCTCGGACATTAAAGGCTAATGACCTCTTAGGACGCTGCATTCAGCATGAGATGGATCATCTTAACGGCGTGGTATTTGTAGACCGTGTAGAAAACTCCTTGACTTTAGCCCAGGAGCTATCTAAAAATGGCTTCTCGTATCAAGCGGTGAAACCAATAAAATAGGGGGCTAGTAGTGTATTTAACTCCAAAAAGCGGTTTATTTCTGGGTGGTTCTTGTGTAAGTGCGATCGCAGCTGTTGGTTCGATTTTTGAACTCAGTTACGGACGACCAGATTTTGGTTTCACAACCACGGCGATTATCCTGGGATTGAGCATTCCACTCACAGGATTATTTTTCTTTGCCGCAGTTAAGGATGCAAGGGCTAACATGAAATAAGCATCAGGTACATAAAAAAGGTAAGGGAATGGATGAAAAAGGCAAATTCATTCTTTTACCTTTTATTTTTACTCCTCCTCTTCCACTGCCCCTAAAGCTTTTAGCGTCATTAACTGCGCTGCGGTTAACCCTGTAACCCCAGTAATATTCATTCCTTCGTAGGGTCGTGGCGATCGCAGTGTTCTTAGGCAATCACCCGTTAATACATCCCAAAGCTTAATTGTCTCATCTTGGCTACCACAAATTAGGGTTTGACCATCAAGACTAAAGGCAACTGACCTGACCCAATTAGCCCCCTGTAAAGTTTTCAGACACTTACCATTATGGACATCCCATAATTTTACCGTTTGGTCTGCACTAGCACTAGCTAAAGTTTGACCATCGGGACTAAAAGCAACTGACCAGACTCGATTAGTATGTTCTTGCAAGGTTGCGAAGCACTTGCCCATGTAAACATCCCATAATTTAATTGTTTGGTCATCACTACCACTAGCTAAAGTCTGACCATCTGGACTGAAAGTAACTGACCTGATCCGATTGCTATGTCCCTGCAAAGTTTTGACACATTCTCCCGTAGAGATATCCCATAACCTCACTTTTTGGTTTTCACTGCCACTAGCTAAAGTGTGACCATCAGGACTAAAAGCAACTGATCTTACCCAACTGGTATGCCCTAGCAAAGTTTTGAGGCATTTTCCCGTATTAACATCCCACAACTTCACAGTTTGGTCATCACTACCACTAGCCAAAATTTCACCATCTGGGCTGAAAGCTACTGACCTAATTCGATTGGTATGTTCCTGTAACCTTTGGAGGCATTGCCCCGTGTGAACATTCCATAATTTAATTGTTTGTTTTTCGCTGCCGCTAGCTAAAATTTCACCATCGGGACTAAAGGCAATTGACCGTACCCAACTATTATGCCCCTCCAAAATTCTGAGGAATTTATCGTTACGAACATCCCATAATTTAACTGTTTGCTTTTCACTGCCACTAGCTAAAGTGTGACCATCGGGACTGAAAGCAACTGACTTTACCCGATTGCTATGTCCCTGTAAGGTTGTCAAGCACTCACCATTATAAACATCCCATAACTTCACTGTTTGGTTTTCACTACCACTAGCTAAAGTGTGACCATCGGGACTGAAAGCAACTGACTTTACCCGATTGCTATGCCCCTGAAAGGTTTTTAAGCACTTACCATTACTGACATCCCATAACTTCACTGTTTGGTCATCACCACCGCTAGCTAAAATTTCACCATCGGGACTAAAGGCAACCGACCATACCCGATTGGTATGTCCTTGCAAGGTTTTCAGGCACTTACCATTACGGACATCCCATAATTTCACCGTTTTATCGTCACTGCCGCTAGCTAAAATTTTACCATCGGGACTAAAAGCAACTGACCTTACCCAATTGTTATGCCCCTGCAAGGTTGTCAAGCACTTACTATCGCGGATATCCCATAATTTAATTGTTTGCTTTTCACTGCCACTAGCTAAAGTTTCACCATCGGGACTAAAAGCCACTGTTCTGACTCGATTAGTATTCCCTTGCAAGGTTGTCAGACATTTTCCAGTATGGACATCCCATAATTTTACTGTTTGGTCTTCACTGCCACTAGCCAAAGTTTGACCATCAGGACTAAAGGCAACTGACCTTACCCAATTGCTATGTCCCTGCAAGGTTTTCAGGCACTTACCATCATGAACATCCCATAACTTCACTGTTTGGTCATCACTGCCACTAGCTAAAGTTTGACCATCGGGACTAAAGGCAACTGATTTTACCCAACTGCTATGTCCGGTACAGCTAAAAAGTAGCTTTCCATCATCAACTTGCCACAAGTAAGTCTTGCCATCAGCATCACCCGTAGCTAAAAGTTTTCCATCTGGGCTAAATGCTACTGACGAAATACTAACTAAGGTTTCGGAAAAAACGGACTTAGCTAAATCAGCATTGGCAAAATTTACTTGATGCAAATTCACGCTTTGTAAATATGCTTGCCAAATAGTCAAATTGGAAAAGTCATAGCCGCTTAAATTAGTTTGTAGTTGACAAAGTATATTTAGTAGATTGCCACCCGCGTATCCTGGTGTTTGGAGAATATGTTGCAGATACCATAAAATCTTGGATAGCTGACTCTCCATATTTTTAGATGTTCTAAAAATAGTTGACAATCTATCAATAATTGGTTTGAGAATCAAACCAATCTGAGTATTTCTAATATAATCTTTAGCCGTAGCTTCTATTAAAGCATGGCTATTAAATAGTTCAATTTCAAGAGTGGTAATTTCGTGACAAACCTCTTCAACCAGTCGGTCAGTCATATACTCCATCACCACAGACTGGAGGGTGAAAAGTGCTGTTCTTTGTTCAATTAGCGATCGCCGCCGCAGTGATTCTAGCGCCTCCAGTACTTCCCTTTTGGGTAATGGACGCAGAATATCATTTAGCAATTCGTCTAGAGAAACTAACTCGCGCTTGATTGCTAGCCAATAAATTATTTCTTCTTCTATCTCTGACAACCGCTCAAATTGCTGGTTTAGTAAATTTCGAGTATCGCCAAAAATTATCTCTCCTTCAGCCAGAAAAGCAGCGATATCACCATCAAATAATTCCCGAATTGGCTCAGAAACTAGCTTTAATGCTAAAGGATTACCTGAATACTTCTCAATTAGCTCGGCCCATTCTTGTTGTAACCCAAATAACCCTTTATCTTGGAGAATTTGTTGTCCTTCTGTTTTTTCTAAACCGATTAACAATAATGTTCTGACTGGTGATGTTTCTCCCTCTAAAGGAGCAAATTCTTTTGGTTTTTCTCGTGAAGTCAACACTAAGCAGCTTTGATGCGGTTCTTCTCCTACCCGCCTAATTAGTTGACCATAATCTTCATATTCTTGTCTATAGTGTCCGGCGCGATCGCCTTCTTGTAAAATTGTCTCTATATTATCAAATACTAAAAGGCAACGACGCTCTCGTAAATAATTAATCAGCAACGTTACTCTACCATCCACGGTTTCAGGTAAGTCTGTTTCTCTCTCATCAGATAAAAATTCGATCAGGTTTGCTAACATCTCTGCGGCGGGTGGGGCATTGCGAAGACTTCGCCAAATCAAATACTCAAAATTATCTTGAACTTCCTTTGCCAGTTTCACCGATAAAGTAGTTTTGCCAATTCCCCCCATTCCCAATATTGCCACTAGCTGGCATTTATCTTTGATGAGCCACTGCTTTAACTGAGACAATTCTGTTATACGTCCATGAAAAACGCAGATACCAGGCGCTTCACCCCAATCTTGATGGTTTTTGACAATGGAATTTAGTGAAGATGCTTGATAATCACTTTCAATAGCTTGTTGTAACTTCTCAATAATTTGTTGTAACTTAGTGAGCTTACCTGGGCCGCTACCAGTAACATTAAATTTTTTGTAAACTTCGCTCAATCTTTTGCGTACTGCCTCGGCGCTGATTGCCAATTCTTTAGCGATCGCACTTGGCGATTGCCCTTGAACAGCATATAACAGAACCTCTAGCTCACTGCTAGACAAGCACCTTTCCTGAGCTAAAGCCAAAATAACTTTTTCGGGAATCACACTCATACTCACAAACTACACTCCCAATGTTATCTCACTATGTGAGACAATATACTGCAAAAAGTGAGTATTCTCCCAAATAAAGCGGTGTGAAAGCTTATTGAACGTAGAGTATTTCTCAATCTTTAGGCATATTTGTAGTGTTTTTAGGCTTTTTAAAAAATTTTCTTTATAGTTTACCTTGACCTAGGTAACTTGGTTACTTTATAGTGAGTATAATAGCTTAAACGCTAGTAACTTAGTAAGGTTACGGTTACATACAACAAAAAGAAACTTAGTGAGCTAAGACCTACGCAAGAACTTTTTGAAACTCTAATCTGATGCTTCTCTACGAGAGGCTGTGTCAAGGCAACGGGAACGCCTTCAACAAATATATCCTTGGCATCTACGTTTATTTCATAATTTTGCGTAAGTCCTGTGAGTAAGAAGTAAAGGCAGTGGTTGGAAGCGTCAATTCTGAAAAAGGCAAACATTAAAATTGTCTGTCAGAATTGCAAGGTTTCAATGCACGTAGTGCGCGTTATCTGCGATTACGAGCATTGAGCGTCTAATTTTGATATCCAAATTGCCCTGGCAATTTATTGAGGAGCTTAACTTTTCATGATCTGCAAATATCAAAACCACCGTCGGTGGCATTCCAACTCCACTCAGGAGTAGGACTATTTACCTTGACTTGGTGGGAGCAACGTTGTGGGCATTAGCTGTTTCCTTAGTGTGGTCGTGGGGCGCTATTTGCTACCTAGATTCAACTTTTAAAACAGGAGAAAACCTATGAAACCGAGTTTTAAAGACAACGATAATCTGCTGTTTGAGTGGTTTTGTAAAGGACTCAAGTATTTTATGCTGGCACTGCTGGGGGTTGCATTAGCCTTTGTTGTGTCTCATACTTTTGGCGCTTACATGATAGTTGGGCTGCTTTTATCCGCAGGTCTATGGTTATGGGTTGTGAGGATAGCAATTTCCCTAGCCTGTCTATTTGCGATCGCCATGATTGTTGAGTCCTGGAGTTAAAGCTCATTCTGATGCTCAATAAATAGCCTTTGACTAACTTCACTCAGCCAAAGGCTTCGTAACTTTTCATTTGGAGATTATGAGGCGTGATGCGTAAAACCCCCGAATAGAATTCGGGGGATATAAGCGAATGAGCCAAATTTATATTTGCTTCTAAAATAGAAGAATGCTGTCAACTCCCACTCAACTACTGCGACTTTCTCAAGGACAACTAAACTTACTAGAAGCTTGTCCGCGCAAATTTCAACATACCTACCTAGAAAAACTCAATTCTCCCTCAAATCCCGAACAAGAAGAACGGCTAACTTTGGGTAGTCGCTTTCACTTGCTAATGCAGCAGCGAGAAATGGGTTTGCCAATTGATAGTTTCCTGCAAGCAGATGCTCAACTGCAAAGCTGGATGCTATCTTTTGCTGATGCAGCCCCAGAAATCTTAACGGCTGCATCTGATAATCAAACTTTCCGTGAAAGTGAACACTACCGGACTCTGCAACTTCAAGACTATTTGCTGACGGTTGTCTATGATTTATTGATTGCAGATAATCAACAAGCGCAAATTCTCGACTGGAAAACTTATCCTAAACCACCGAACAAACGCAAGTTAGAATCCAACTGGCAAACACGGCTTTATTTACATGTATTGGCAGAAACTAGCGACTATTTGCCAGAAAAGATTTCTATGACTTATTGGTTTGTCCAATCTGAAGGGAAACCCCAAAATATTAAGTTTAATTACAATATGGCTCAACATACACAAACAGCTAAAAAACTTAATCAACTGTTAAGTCAGTTAACTAATTGGCTGGAAAATTACCAAAATAACCAGCAGTTTCCCCAAGTTGGGGAGGGTAGCAAAACCTGTGATTATTGTCAGTTTGCTAAACGGTGCGATCGCACACAAGCAATTGAAGAAACAGTGAAAGATTCATTGCCAAATTTTGACAGCATTCAAGAAGTCTCACTTAACACTATAAATTAGAGGATGTTTGTAAAATCCAATCGGGGATAAAGAAGCTATAACTTTTAAATTTATATAAAATTATGTCAAGCTTTGACGGAACTGAAGCAATTTATGTACGCGAATTAGGGATTGACGACATTGCTCCCGTTTACCACTTAGGAGAAGGCTTATTTACCAGCGATTTATACCCTTATTTATACCGCACTTGGGACGAATGGGAAGTGATTGGACTTTACAACACCGATCCAGAATATTGTCTTGTGGCTGAAACAGATGGAGAATTAGCAGGATTTGTTCTGGGAACCATCATCACCAAAGCATCTTGGACTTATGGATATATTTTATGGCTAGGAGTTAGTCCGAAGTTCCAGCGTCGGGGAGTAGCAGACAAGTTGGTTGATAAAGTCGTTGCGCGGATGATTGAAGATGGGGCGCGGTTTATGTTGGTAGATACTGACCCCACCAATACTTCAGCATTAAAGTTTTTTAACCGCAAAGGTTTTGGTAATACTCGCCAGCATATTTTCTTGTCGATGAATTTAAGCAAGCACGAATATTATGGGAGATTAATTGATTACGAACACCAAAAAGCTGAAAGAGCCGGTTACAAGCGCTCGCGTCCAGCAATTCGTGCCCGTAAACCTGATAGTGTTGCTAATGAAGTAGTCCTCAACCCTCTAGCGAATGAATCTCTAATAACTGAGGATCAATCCCCAATCTAATAAAAGCTAGAGTAGCCCTTTCAAGCTGGGTAAAATTTTTGGACAATAATTCCTCTTTTCTCCGTGTTCTCTGCGCCTCTGTGGTTCAATAAATTACTTTTAAACCGCAGAGGCAGAGAGAAGCCAGTGCGTTGGGCGGGTTCCCCGACTTGTACCGCTAACGCGGAACCCGCAGGGTAGCAACTGGCGCAACGCAGAGAGAAAAGCATGATGGCGATCGTTAATTTTGAATTTAGAACAAAGCGACGTAACTTATGTCTATAGAATTTGGGCGGGAAATCTGCGGCAATCTTGACATTGCAGAATCGCGGGAGTGGTTAGTTACTAATGGCATTGGTGGTTACGCCTCTGGGACTGTGGCTGGTTTATTGACCCGCCGCTATCACGGACTACTGGTAGCAGCATTGAAACCACCTCTGGGTCGTACCTTAATGCTGACAAAACTAGATGAAACTGTATTGTATGGCGTTAGCGCAGCTCATCCGCAGGAGGCTCGCTCTTATTCTCTAGACACCAATCGTTGGGCAGACAGTATTGTTAATCCCCACGGTTATAAACATATTGAACGTTTTTCTCTAGAAGGTACGATTCCCTTATGGCGTTTTGCTGTTGCTGATGCCCTATTAGAAAAACGGGTGTGGATGCAACAAGGTGCTAACACAACTTATGTGCAATATACTTTGCGTCGCGCTACCCAACCGCTAAAGTTGACGCTCAAAGCAATGGTCAATTACCGTGATTATCACAGCGACACCCAAAGCAATGATTGGCAGATGTCTGTTGAGCAGGTGGAACAGGGAATTTGTGTAACTGCTTATCCGGGTGCTGCACCACTTTATATAGTGAGCGATTGCGGCAGTGCATCTGTTGCCCACAATTGGTATTATGGCTTTGACTTGGCAGTTGAACGCTATCGGGGATTGAGAGATAAAGAAGACCACCTCCACGCTGCCACTTTTGAAGTTACACTGAATCCTGGGGAAGCGATTGCCTTGGTAGCCAGCACAGAAAAACAGCCAAATCTCAATGGTGAAGCTGCACTAAAGTTACGTCGCGCTCAAGAGCAGAAATTAACAGGACTTTGGAAAACTAATCGACCTCTCAAAACTAAGGAATCACCTAGCTGGATCAACCATCTAGTACTAGCTGCTGACCAGTTTATTGTCGATCGCTCATTGCCAGAAGACCCGAACGGTAAAACTATCATTGCTGGTTATCACTGGTTTAGCGACTGGGGACGCGACACGATGATTAGTCTACCTGGTTTGACAATTTCCACTGGTCGCCCAGAAGTAGCACGCTCAATTCTTCGCACCTTTGCCAGATACGTAGACCGGGGAATGCTGCCTAATCGCTTTCCTGATGCAGGTGAGCAACCAGAATATAATACAGTCGATGCAACTCTCTGGTATTTTGAAGCCGTCCGCGCCTACTACAGCGCTACGGACGATGATACTTTACTTGCTGAACTCTTTCCCATACTTGCAGACATCATTGATTGGCACTGTCGCGGTACACACTACAACATCCACCTCGATCCAGGCGATGGCTTACTATATGCAGGCGTAGCTGGTGTACAACTGACCTGGATGGATGCCAAAGTTGACGATTGGGTAGTTACGCCCCGAATTGGCAAACCGATTGAAGTTAATGCCCTTTGGTATAATGCTTTACGAGCAATGGCAAAGTTTGCCCGTCACCTTGGTAAACCACACCAAGAATATGAAGCAATGGCAGACCGGACTAAGTATAGATTTTCTCGCTTCTGGAATGAAGAGACAGGTTATTGCTATGACGTTTTAGATAGTCCTGATGGTGGTGATGCGTTGTTGCGACCTAACCAAATATTTGCTGTCTCATTACCAGAAAGTCCGCTTACACCTGCCCAGCAAAAGGGTGTGGTGGAAGCTTGTGGGTCGATCGCTGCTGACTTCTTATGGGTTGCGATCGCTAGCGCCCGACCATCCTCAATACCAGGGTAAATACGGTGGCAATCAGTATCAACGCGATGGAGCTTATCACCAAGGGACAGTTTGGGGTTGGTTATTAGGGCCGTTCGTCTTAGCACACCTGCGCGTCTACAAAAATCCTGAGCAGGCTCGTCAATTTTTAGAACCAATGGCAAATCATCTCACTGCACACGGCGTTGGCAGTCTCAGCGAAATTTTTGATGGTGATGCTCCAATGACTCCACGAGGATGTATTGCCCAGGCGTGGACTGTGGCAGAGGTTTTACGCGCTTGGTTGGCAACCGAGAGTTGATGCGGGGAATAACTATAGGGTTTAAAAAGCGGTTTAATGGTTATGCTGCGATCGCACTTTGGAATGTCTAGAAGGATAAAAGAGCGATCGCTCTAACAGGAGGAAAAAGATAAAGCAGAAAACATGAGAATTTTAAGATAATTCTCAGCAAAAATTAATTTAATTAATAGTAAATGCATTTAAATTATTATTAGAGATAGTTTGCAAAGATGAGAGAGCAATAAAATAAATATATCTCGCAATCTTTTCAAAATAGCTACACTTTTCACAATAAAAATGCAACAAAGGGAAGTTAAAATAAGCTATAACTAAAAATATAGCTATTGATAATAAATTTATATTTAATAATCTAGTTTTATTGATAAAGCCTTATTAAACACATCAAGTGCAACCAGAAAAGTGAAGCAAACCAGAAAAGTTTGGATAAATATAGACCCATTTTCCTTACAGTCACGCCTCACTGTTGGTATCGCCTCATTTTCAGCCTTAGCATTAGGTAGTCTTGCTACATGGACTAGTTGGAAAATGCAGCAGATTTTAGTTGATAGTCATAAATATAATATAGAACAAATTGCCAAGCGTTTGCCGCAAGATGTGCAAATTTATAGTGAAATGATGCAACCTGAAACTGGGCTGCAAAAGGCTATTAATAATTTGGCAAATACTAACACACTATTATGGCTAAAAAGTCCTGATCATAAAACTTTAGTAAAGTCTGCCACTTTATATTTATTATCTAACGCTACGGTAGATGAGTTAATGTCTCTCACTAAGATGCCAATTAAACCACAAGTTTACAAAGTGAACCAAAGCTACTTTGTTTTATGTGGTAGTTCTGTGAAAGTAAAGGGAAAGCTACTGGGTGAGTTATTTGTAGTCAAGGATATTACCCGCGAACAGAAAATGTTTGTGGTAATGGTGCAGAGTTTAAGTATTATGAGTGTTTTGGCAATTGTTGTTTTAACAGCTGCCGATCGCATTTTATATTAAACATTCTCTACAACCTCTACGCCAGCTAAATCAAATGACTTCTGTGATTTCGGCTGAAGATTTAGGACAAGCACAGCTATATCTTGATAATGCACCCAGCGAAGTTAAAGAACTAGCTCAAACCTTAACCATGTTGTTATCACGTCTTTCGCAATCATGGAAACAAGAACGAGAATTTGTGAGTAATGTTTCTCACGAGTTACGCACACCATTGGACAATTGTACATGGTTATTTGCAAAGCGTCTTGCGAAAACAGAATAACTTAACCCAAACCCAACAAGAAGCTTTAGAAACTGCGGCATCGGAAGCTGAAACGCACCATCAGATTACTACAAGATTTACTTGATTTAGCACGAGCAGATAGTGGTTACTTATACTTTCAAATGAAATCTTATGTGCTGAATGACTTGGTTGAAGAAGTTGTAATAATGGCAGAAAAGTATAGCGATCGCACAATTACAATCGAGTCAAAAATTTATCCAATTGAGATCAAAGCAGACTACAGCCGTCTAAAACAAGTATTATTAAATTTAATTGATAATGCTATCAAGTATTCTGAACCTGACACACCCATAGTTTTTAAGTTAAATCAGCTTCAAGATAAAGCAATTATTCAAATTTGTGACCAAGGTTATGGCATTCCTTTACAGCAGCAAGCACGGATATTTGAGAGATTTTACCGTGTAGATGACTCTCGCTCTCATACCACTGGAGGTTGTGGTTTAGGTTTATCTATTGTCAAGACACTTGTAGAAGGTATGGGGGGTAGTGTAAGTGTACAATCCAAATTAGGGGAAGGGAGTATGTTTTACAATTAGTTTACCTACATATAGCAGTTCTATCTAACCTAACAGGACTTTAAAAAGAAGAAATTAAGCCAACCTAATCCTTCTTTTTAATAAAAAAATGAGACTCCCCTTTTAAAGGGGAATTAAGAGGGGATCTTCCAGAGCTAAATATCACTAACTGTAACGTGAGTTCGATGAACCTCTTCCTCCCAGCCTCCTTTTCCGTTTTTGGAAAGGGAGGAGCAACGAAAAATTCAGCTTTTTGCTCTCCTCTCCGACACGGAGAGGTCAAATAAGACTTGTCGAACTCACATAAACCGCAGATAATTCTAACCTTTCTCAGGAATATCAATTCTGGCTGTTCCAATTGGGATTTCTCCCATCAACCCAACTCTTTGACCGCTCACTCCATAGAGCAGTATATTCCCGCCTAAACTGTTTCTTCGCACACCTATTAGCTCCACCTCTAAAGAACCACCAGTAGCTACAGGTTGGTCAAAGGTAATTAACAAACGTTCTTTACTGATCTCCATCTTAGCTGTAATTTCTTTACCAGATTGATCTGTAATCCGAACTCCATTAAAGCGTTCCATCTGACTTGGTAGAAAAATTGTTAGGTTTTGCAGAGACATTCCCTTTACAGCTAATCTGATAAAATGAGTATCATTTCGGATGCCAGAATTCGTAATATGAGGAACGTTAATGTTGAAATTCACTTGGGATAGTATATGTGTATCCGAATTTGACTGATGATCTTTTACAGATGTGGCTAAAGCCGTAGCAGACATAGTGAGTATTAAAGCAGATAAACTACCGAACAATAAAACTTTCATGATGAAATGCTCGCTTTGAGATGAATCAATGGCTCAAGATGGAGCAAGAACCTATAATTAATAGATTCATCTATGAAGATGAGAACAGGCTAATTCATAAATTAAATTCTTCTGAGATTTAAAAAATAATATTCTTATAAAATATTTGCTAACAAGATGATAGGAAAAAACATTATATATATAATTACCGTTTTCTCAGCAAAAACTATAACTCTAGTCAGAGACTATCTGGACAAGTTGGTTTTATCGATTGTGAAACATCTGGTAAAAGGTATGGGAGGCAAAGTTACCATCCTTTCAAAACCAGGTTACGTTAGCACTTTTATAAGAAGAATTCAGAAATCAGGGGTCAGAATTCAGCATGAATTCTGTACGAGTGGTTGATGAATATTGGTTTAAAACCTTGCCCCTTGTGGGCGAAAAGAATTAAAATATTTCTCCTAATTAAAACTCCATCCCTTCATGGGTGGAGTATTCTGACTCCTGTATTCTGACTCCTGGCTCCTGTTTATTTTCACATTACCTGCTCTAGGAGCAAATTTATGACAGCACATATCCTTGTGGTAGAAGATGAAGTTAAACTGGCGAGATTTGTCGAATTAGAACTTAGTAGCGAAGGATACAAAGTAAGCGTAGCTCATGATGGTATTGCTGGTTTAACCCTGGCGCGAGACTCATCGCCAGATTTAGCAATTCTGGATTGGATGCTACCAGGCTTGACGGGTTTAGAAATTTGTCGCCGTTTGCGAGCAACAGGTAGCACAGTACCAGTAATTTTGTTGACAGCAAAAGACGAAGTGAGCGATCGCGTCGCAGGATTAGATGCAGGAGCCGATGATTATGTAGTTAAGCCCTTCAGCATTGAGGAACTACTAGCTAGAATTCGCGCTCATCTCCGTCGCACCCAAGAAACAGACGAAGATGTATTGCAATTTGAAGATTTGAGCTTAAATCGCCGCACGCGTGAAGTATTTCGGGTAAAACGAAGTATTGAATTAACAGCAAAAGAGTTTGATTTATTAGAATATCTCCTTTCACATCCCCGTCAAGTATTTACAAGAGACCAGATTTTAGAGAAAGTTTGGGGTTACGATTTCATGGGTGATTCTAATATTATTGAGGTTTATATTCGTTATTTGCGACTCAAGTTAGAAGAAAATAATGAAAAGCGTTTGATTCATACAGTCCGTGGTGTAGGCTATGCACTGCGAGAGTAATTGTAATGACTTAGTGATTTCGACAAAAAGCAACATAGTTAAAGACAGAAGACGATCATGAAGAAAAAATGGGCTGTAAAACGACTGACAGTAAATCTCACAACCGAGGAAATGAAGAAACTTGAATCCTACTGTGTTCTGACAGGAAGGCCAGCAACAGATGTCATTCGAGAATTGCTCCGAACTCTTGAGGTTGAAAATGCTGAAAACTCTGAAACGGGAACAGCAGACTCGACAATAACTGTTGGCAGTGGATCAAAATCACACTAACTATCCACTCGAATATCTCAGAAATCTGCTACCCTGATTTGCCGACAGATAGGAGTGAAGACAATATGCTTTGGTAAAAGCTTGCTCTAATTCCCAACTTAGGGAGGAGAGAATTCAATACGGTTCGGTTAACAAAGTTATCTGTTGAGGCGAGCAGGGGGAGCAGGGGGAGAAGAGAAGCAGGGGAAGATGAAATTGTTTAATAATTCTCTTTCCTCCCCTGCCTCCCCTGCTTATCCGAACCGTATTGGGAGAGAATTAGAGCAATTCTTTTTAATCTAGGCTTAATGTATTGACAAAAAAACTAGTTCATCCACCAAAGCAGCGCTTAAGTTATAACTGGTGGAAAGTAAAGAAGGGAATAGGATGCAGGTTACAGGTTATTCCCTATTCCCTATCACCTGTCACCTCTCCCCTAATCCCAATCCCCCATGCCCAATTTTTATTCTGGTAACTTATATTGCCCAACAATACGCTTGGCAAACTCTGGAACATGCGCTTCTAATTTCTCTGGATGATTTCGCTTTACATACAAATAATTCCGAGTAAAGTGAGAATCAATGGAAAATCGCGCATATTCCAAACCCTTGGGGCCGATTTTTTCGATCACCACACCCATGAGTTTTGCTGCCCACATCGGCAGGGTAACGCCTTTATCGTAAGCGGGAATACTTTGCTGTACGGCTTCTTTCCGGTTGCCTTTAGATGTCACTGGTTGAGTGTCTAATTGATCTTTGACCAAATCCAGCATTTCCT
This sequence comes from Nostoc cf. commune SO-36, assembly GCF_023734775.1. Taxonomy (NCBI): domain Bacteria; kingdom Bacillati; phylum Cyanobacteriota; class Cyanophyceae; order Nostocales; family Nostocaceae; genus Nostoc; species Nostoc commune. Next base: position 6,780,172 of record NZ_AP025732.1, read on the forward strand.
TGCCAGTGTCATTTCTAACTACAATCCATTGCCAGCCAAAGGGTGCGCCCATGTAGCCAACAACTAAATCGGCTAGAGAGTTGACGTAATCAAAGCAACTCATACAAGATGGGGCAAAGACATCTTTGAGTTGGTTAGTCTTCAAGCCAAAGAAAGGCACTGTTTCTGATGAGCCATCTTCATGTTTGAAGTGAACCCGGAAGTCTTGCATGAATTCGTAATGCACAACTGTGTCAGGCGATCGGCTGGTGGTTTCTAAGAATTTTTGCAGTCCGGCGCGGTTAACGTTATCTACGCAAGGCGTACCCAAAACATACAGCTTTTCTAAACCAAGTTGTTTTTCTACGGCTCGTAATGCCTGAATTTGACAACCAACACCAATTACCAACAGCCGCTTCATTCCCGATTTTTCTATTTGTTCCAATACGGAAAGGTTGGGGGAAAGTGTTGGTTTATTTACCCGTGCTGCTAGTATTTCTTCTGGAGTACGAGCGATGATGGGCATGGGTTGAAAGCGGTCTTCTTTGGTGTTTTGCACGCAAACGACACCTTCAACTAAGCCGCGATTGAGCATTTCAATGGCGATGCTGCTAACAATACCTGTCCATTGTGCGCCTTCGATGGGCTGTTGTTTCCGCGCTGCCATCATGTCTTGGTGAACACCAAAGTAGAGTTCATCAGGGTTTTCGAGATGGCGCGATCGCGTGTGGGTTTCAACTTCTAGTTCGCCTATTTGCTGATTAATAAAAGCACAGGCTTCCTTGACATAATGAATATAGTATGTATCACATAGTCCGCATTCGCTACAGAGTTCTTTCGCAGGGCGGCGGCTGGTAGATTTTAAGGCTCTGGCTTTTTTGTGAGGAGAAACTGAGGTCATATAAACTTTTTGTTTTATCCAGGAATCGCTTTTATTACAATACCTTTACTGGCTATGAACTTGACGATATAAATTTTGATGGAAATACGGGAGACGCTTTGACTGGTTTTAAATTTTTAAACGCAGAGTGACGCAAAGTAACGCAGAGTTTTGCCTAATAACTAGCTACGAATTAATGAAATAGTGTTCTGAGAGGTTATTTATAAAGTAAAAATAAAATGTAGCAACTGGCATTGTGTTAGGCGTGTATTTCGAGATTATTTGTCACAAACAATATAATATGCGATCGCACTCAGCGATGAGTCTGGGAAATGGAATTTGATTTTTGATACACGGATAAAAGCAGACATTCCCAAACTAGCCGTGGTTGAGCGTAAACAAGCAAGTGTTTACGAGCTTGTTCTAGTTGGTTAATGATACTAGGCTGATGCCACTGCTGCCAGTAAAACTGCTGAAGATAATCAATTAACCACAGTTGCGCTTCTGTATCTAAATCCTTATCAATTTTTTTGGCTAACTCTAAGGCGTTACGGTAAGATTTAGGCGCTTTTTTCAAGTCTTCGAGTAACTCAGGGGGAATAGCTTGTAATTGCTCATAAGATGCGATCGCACTTCCGGCACTACCAGCTGCTATGCTCAATACTGCCTGATTTTGCAAAATTTCCTGATGACCTGTTTGTGTGAGTACAACAGCCAAAGACTGTGCATCTAAGCGATAAAAAGGAATGCGTTGACAGCGTGATACCAAAGTTGGCAACACAGACTCAGGTGTAGGTGCAATTAAAATTAACGTCGCCTGTCCCGGTTCTTCTAAGGTTTTAAGTAAAGCATTGGCTGCCGCTTCTGCCATTGTTTGGGCTTCCTCTAGCACTACCACATTCCTTGGCGCTTCCAAAGGCGGACGACCTAAAAACTCGGTAATTTCCCGAATTTGCTCTAGTCGAATTACAGGTGGTGCTTTACGCTTGAGTCCTTTTTCGGCTGCTTCTGCTGCTGTTAATCGTTGTCCCTGGTATTGGTATGTTGGTTGTACCCACAATAAAGCTGGGTGGTTGCCTTGACGCAAACGGTTTTGTAAAGGCGCAGTGATTTCTATCCCATTGGAAAATAGCAATTCTACAAAACACCTAGCCGCTAAACTCCTGCCGACACCATCCGGCCCCACAAATAGATAGGCTGGAGGAACCCGGTTTTGTCTGACAGCCTGAGTGAGTAATTCTATGGCTTGCTGTTGTCCTACAACTGGTGCAAATGGGTTAATAGTTCAGTACCTTCGCCAAAACAAAGAAGATGAAAATAGAGGACTGATGTAGTAGAGTTGCTATCTTCTAGAAAGACAACTTAGAAGTTACAAAATGCCTATATTAGACATTTTAACACTGTTGAAATGACTTCTAGATTTATTTCGAGAGATGAGTTCAAACAGTGCAAGTTGCGCGATCGCACAAGCAACGGGGATGTCTTTATCTCAATCCCAAAATGCCACTCCATAGCGCCTTGCACTCTATTTAGGCGTGGGGTTCCTACACGCTACACCCTCGAAGTAAGTAGATGCAATTAAACATTAAGATATGATTGCCATTTTACGTTAGGTTTAGTGTAGCTTTTTGACGAAGCTGCCAGAGCGATCGCTAATGGTAAAATTCGATGTTCCTGAATTTGAATCCTGGCGTGGAGTGTTTCTGCTGTATCATCCGGCATACTGGTACTGCGGCTTGCATCAAGATTGGGCCACTATCCATTTCTAAACAAGCTATATGCGCTGTACAACCGGTGATTTTTACCCCAGATGCCAAGGCTTGTTCTACAGCATGGATTCCCTTGAAACTAGGTAACAAACTAGGATGGATATTGATAATTTTATCAGGAAAGGCATCGATGAAAACTGATGTTAACAATCGCATCCAACCTGCCAAAATCACCCATTCTACATCGTAGTGCCGTAATGTCTGCACAATTTTTTCATCCAACTCTTCTCGGATTTTATAGTTGCGGTGATTTAATAAAACAGCTTCTACACCTCTATTAGCTGCTTTGACGGCTGCTTTCGCCGAAGGGTTATTGTAAATTAAAACTTGAATTTGGGCATTTAGTTGTCCATCTTGGATAGCTTGGGCAACAACATCAAAATTACTGCCATTCCCAGAAGCCATAATTCCTAGTTTTAAAGGGGCGACTTGTTGGCGAACATCGCTAATACTGGGAGAAACCAAGCTCAGGGTAGAATCAGGGCGGAGGGTCATAACAGCTAAGAAGAAAAATTATAGATGCCAAAAATATATAATACGTAAACTTTTGAGTAAAAACGTAGCTTGTTTAATGCAAAGGGACGCATTGGCATTGTCAACCGATGCATTGTCACTCAGTGTTAACTTTTGACTTCCGCCTTGCAGCAGTAGTCCAATTGATATAGGTGATATCCTAAAACTTGGTATCAACAAAACAATACAGAGATTAAAGCCGCAGAGGATTTGATCCAGCATAGGTGAGTTAAATGGCGAAGGTAGCGTTGCTGATTGGAGTCAGTGAGTATGAGCCAGGGCTAAACCCGTTGCCCAGTGCAGTTAGAGATGCGGAAGCAGTGTATGGTGTACTGCTCCATAGCGAGATGGGCGGGTTTGCCGCATCAGATATTACCCTGCTAAAAAATCCTGAACGACAAGTTGTAGAAATGGCGATCGAAACGCTATTATCTGGGCGGCACAGGGATGATTTGCTGCTGCTGTACTTTTCAGGACACGGCATCAAAGACGATCGCGGTAGGCTGTATCTGGCGACTCGCAACACCAGTAAAACGCAGCAGGGCGAATTGATTCGCTCAACGTCGGTGTCTGCTAATTTTATTCACGATCGCATGAGCGAAAGCCGCTCCCGGCGGCAAGTGGTGATCCTAGATAGCTGCTTTAGTGGCGCGTTTGCTGAGGGGATGTCTGCCAAAGATGACGGCATGATTGACATCCGAGAGCAGTTAGGCGGTGAAGGACGAGCAGTATTGACTTCTTCTACTTCGACTCAATATTCCTTTGAGGAAGAGGGGCAAGATTTATCGATTTACACTCGTTTTTTGGTTGAAGGTATCAAGTCGGGAGAAGCCGATCGCGATCGCGATGAGTTTGTCTCCATCGATGAACTCCATGAATATGCAAGTGAGAAGGTGCGAGAACTTCAACCTGCAATGAAGCCGGAAATCTATGCAATTCGAGAAGGCTTTAAGATTCGACTGACAAAGGTAGCTCCGGGTGATCCCAGACAGCGATACCGTAAGGAGGTAGCGCGATTTATTCATCGAGGCGAAATTTCTCTTGTTGGCCGTCGGACATTAGATTATCAGAGGACTCGCTTGGGATTGGAAACAACTGAGGCGAAGGCGATCGAAGATGAGGTGTTGGAACCGTATCGCAACGAGTTCCGCGAAAAACTCCAGCAGTATCAGCAGACGTTTACTGAACTACTAGAGCGAGACGAGACGATTACAGATAGCGATCGCCACGATTTGCAAAATCTCCAGCAAATTTTGGGACTGCGGAATGAGGACACGATGCCGATTGAGGCGCTAGTGACTGCACGGTTTAAGACACATCAACAAAACCTGCAAACTTATGAACAGGCGTTTACAACGGCACTGCGACAGGAGTTTCCCCTGAGTGCAGCAAGCCGCGATCGCTTACGGCAAACCCAGCAGCAATTAGAACTTGCGAATGGAGATATTGCGGCAATCGAATCTCAGATTACGGCTGAGGTAGAGGCATATCGCCAGAAACTCCAAGACTACCAACGGCTGTTTTTTGCTGCCACGCAGCAAGAATATCCTCTCAGCGAGGCAACCCGGAATAATTTACGCCAACAGCAGCAGCGCTTGGGATTGACAGATGTAGATGTTGCACCAATTGAAGCGCAAATCACAACACAGATTGAAACCTATCATCAAAAACTCCAGCAGTACGAACAGGCGTTTGTGAAGGCGACGCAGCGCCAGCATTATCCAGATGATGTGACGCAAAAGCAGTTGCAGCAAACCTGGCAGACGTTGGGGTTGAGTGAGGGGGATGTGAGAGCGATCGAGAGGCGGATTAATGCGGAGATTGAAACCCATCAAGCAAACTTGCGGCAATATGAGCAGGAGTTTACAGAAGCTGTTCAGCAAGAATATCCGCTCAGTGCTTTCAAGCGCTCTCACCTAACGCAACGTCATCAAGCGTTGAATCTGACTGCTGAAGATGTGACTACTGAGTTAGCTAACTATAATGGGGATTACACCTACGCTTCTGCACCAGAGGGCAAATATCGTCAACAAACAACAGAAGTAGGAAGTTTTTCACCAAACGCCTTTGGATTATACGATATGCACGGAAATGTTTGGGAGTGGTGTCAAGATACTTGGCATGATAGCTATGAAGGAGCGCCTAGTGATGGAAGTGCATGGACAGATAATGCTAGTCAAGATCAAGTACTGCGGGGCGGTGCCTGGAACAGCAGTCCTGAAAACTGCCGTTCCGCGTCCCGCTACTACGTTAGGGAGGGGCGCGACCTCATCCTCGGCAGTATTGGTTTTCGTGTTGTCTGCGCGGTTGGGAGGACTCTTCAGTAGCCCTTTATACTCTAGCTCTTTAGCCCTCTATCCTTCTTTCCTTTACCCTTTTTGGGTGTAGCGAACCGGAACGATCTAATTTTTTTTTGAAAAACACAGTTGTTGAAAAAGAATTCAGAAGTCAAAAAGTGACATGAGCAGAGTTTATTTAGACACAAGCATTTATAATCGCCCCTTTGATGACCAAACACAGCCAAAAGTATTTCTAGAAACACAAGCTGTCATCTTAATCAACCCAACTGATTTTATTTTGGAGATAGAAGATGACAATTAAAGTTATTAACGAGCAGCAAAATTTACAAGAAGTAATGCAGATACTCTTTACACATTTAGAGCCATCCAAGGTAATGAAATTTTGGGCAGCTTGTAAATTAGGCGAAGGTGATTATTTACAACTAAAACACAAACTTTTTGCTCAAGACAATGTTGATAGTTTGTATGAAAAAATTCAAGCCTATCAAGACATAGAGTGAAAATTGAAGAAGAATTCAGAAGCCAAGCCAGAGACGCTTCACCTACGTTCAGAATTAAGCCAACTAGAGATAATTATGAACCAAGAGCTTACGCAAGCGATGTCTCAAAATAGATTTGTTGCTCATATTTGGTTGCCTTTATTGCAGAAATAATGCGCGTTAAATCATCACGATCTGTATGCCTTTTAGGTTAATAATTATTCACAAACTACAGTCGTGCAAGCAATTGAACGACTTTCTGGCTTAGGCTTAATTGTAATTTCTACATCATTACCTAAAATGTTTATAAATCTGATCAATCTATCTATTGAAAAATCTTTTAGTTTCCCTCTAGTTAAAGCAGATATTTTTGGTTGATCTATTCCAAGAACTTCGGCTGCTTGGGCTTGATTTAATTGGCGATTAGCAATAATTTCACTAATTTTGCGTGCCAGTTCTGCTTTAATTAAGCGCTCTTCAGGATTAGACAATCCTAGATCAGCAAAGACATTTCCGTCACTCATATAAACATCATTTTCGTTGCTCATTTTTTACTCCATTGTTTTTGCTATTTCTTGTAAATAATCTTCCTGAGCAACCTTGAGTCTCTTCTTAACTAAATCTATATCTTATTTTGGTGTAGCAATACCGTGTTTTTATTTATTTTGAAATGAATGTAATAGGTAAACAAATCCTGCAAATTTAACAGTGTAAATTGCCCTGTATGTATCGGGTGCATCCCAGTTTTTATTTAGCAACTAAAGAATAACCGTCATTGCGAGGAGGAACGACGAAGCAATCGCATGGTTTTTGTTTTTAGTGCGAGATTTTGCGATTTGGTTTTTGTTCTTAGTGCGAGATTTTGCGATTGCTTCACTCCACTTCGTTGCGTTCGCAATGACATTCAAAAAAGTGGGATGCTCCCTATGTATCTCCTTCAAAATCATCTACAATTTCTAAAATCCCAGTCCCTGTAAATCCATGCAAAGGTTTTGCGTCAGGATGCTTTTCACCATGTTGTGCTAAATCCAGAGCTTAACCCATTACATCTTGCACATCTTCAGGGAAATCTTTTAAATCATCAAGAGCGCTTGCAATCCATTTGAGGGGTTTTTCTTGTTTTTTACTCATGTAATGCTAATTATGCTAATAATAGCATATTAAAATATAAGCCCTGCCTACGGCTGTAAATTACGCGCCTGCTGGGCTTTGATGCAAAACTTAGTTTAAAGACTCCAACTAGAAGTCATTATGAACCAAGAGCTTACGCAAGCGATCGCAGCTGGATCTTAAATTTTCATTGACTTTAGGTAGGCATCGTACCTGCTGGGCTTTGAGATTAAGCTAGCATATTAGGCAAAGAGTTCTGCAAGCGTGGCGAATAGGTAGAGGTAGAACCGAAGTATGATCGGGTTGAATGTGCCATGAATAACAAGTATTTTTACTTGTAACTTTATTTAGTAAATTTATATTCCTTTAGTAGAAGTAAGACTAATCAAAATATTTTTATACTATTAATCAAGGAAAAAGGGATTAAATTTTCAATTTAATGTAACCAAATAAACAAGAGGCTTTAATGAACTTATTAAATATTAATGATACTGAAGTTACATTATCAGTTGAGGGCGATAACGAGAATGGTATTGGCCGGAAACAAATAATACATCCACGTCCGCAGTTGCAGCGATCGCCTTGGCAAAGCCTAAATGGTTTGTGGAAGTTTGCATTTGATGACGAAGGAAAATGTGTTCAACCCAGTGATCTGAAGCAATGGACTCATTTGATAGAAGTTCCGTTTGCTCCGGAATCAAGTAAAAGTGGCATAGGTGACACGAATTTTCACTCAAACTTTTGGTACGAACGGGAATTTGCAACACCAGAAGGTGATGGTAGATTGCTGTTACACTTTGGTGCTGTGGACTACCGCGCTCGTGTATGGGTTAATGGTCAATATATAGCTGAACATGAAGGCGGACACACCAATTTCTCACTCGATATTACTCATGTCTTAAATGACAGTGGCACAACAACAGTAACAGTATGGGCGCAAGATGATCCGCAAGACCTAGCTAAACCTCGCGGTAAACAAGATTGGCAATTGAAACCCCACAGTATTTGGTATCCTCGCACTAGCGGCATTTGGCAGACAGTCTGGATTGAACGAGTGGGTAAAACTTATCTTGGCCATCTCTGCTGGAATTCCGATTTTGAGCGTTGGGAGGTTGGTTTTGAAGCGGTGCTGGCAGGTGCTGTGCCAGTTTGCGACGTACAAATCAAGATGGAATTAAGCATTGGCGGTACTGTATTGGTGAATGATACATACGAAGTGTTGAACGGAGAAATTAACCGCCGTATTTCTCTTGGCGATCCTGGGATTGATGACTTCCGTAACGAATTATTGTGGAGTCCAGAAAAGCCAACGTTAATTAATGCCAAAATTCAACTGTGGAGCAATGGTCAGTTATTAGATGAAGTAAAATCTTACACAGCGCTGCGAACAGTGAGCGTACAGCGCGATCGCTTTATGCTCAATGGTCGCCCCTACTATTTACGCCTTGTTCTCGATCAAGGTTACTGGCCAGATACACTCATGACTCCACCCAGCGATGAGGCGTTGCGACGTGATGTAGAACTGATCAAAGCAATGGGTTTCAACGGAGTACGCAAACACCAAAAAATTGAAGACCCACGATTTTTATATTGGGCAGATGTTTTAGGGTTATTGGTATGGGAGGAAATGCCCAGCGCCTATCGCTTCACCCGTAAAGCTGTAGAACGCATGACGCGCGAATGGACTGAAGTGATCAAAAGAGATTCCAGCCATCCGTGTATTGTTGCTTGGGTTCCCTTTAATGAATCTTGGGGAGTACCGAATTTAGTAGAGACGGCAGCTCACCGCAACTATGTTTTAGCAATGTATCACTTGACCAAAACCCTTGACCCAACTCGTCCAGTCATTGGGAACGATGGCTGGGAAAGTACAGATACAGATATTCTGGCAATTCATGATTATGATACCAAGCCACTGCAATTACTTCGTCGATATGGGCCAGAGGTGAAGCTGTCAGATATGCTCAATCAAAAACGCCCTGGAGGACGTATCCTCACACTCGACAACTATCCACATCAAGGGCAACCAGTTATGCTTACAGAGTTTGGTGGTATTGCTTATGCTCCAGAAGACGAGCCAAATACAGACCAAGTTTGGGGATATGAGCGTTGCTGGAGTATCTCGGAGTTAGAAATGAAATATGCTGCTCTACTCCAAGCCATCAATGATATTGAACTGTTCAGTGGATTCTGTTACACACAATTTACTGATACTTTCCAAGAAGCTAACGGTTTGTTGTACAGCGATCGCACCCCCAAATTTCCGCTTGAGGCAATCCGGGCTGCAACCCTTTCAGGAGGAGGATTTTGCTCTCCTAGTAGGTGTTAAAATTGGGAATTGGAGAGTAAGATTTTTACTCTCCAATTCCTCTGCTTTTTATATTAGTAAATTTATTTAAATAATTGGTGTAGTTCGATATCAGTTTTAGTTGCGATCGCTGGGAGCATCCCAATTTTGCTTAAATCTTTTCCCTCACCCCCAGCCCCTCTCCCATCTTTGGGAGAGGGGAGACATAATTCTAGTTCCCCTTCTCCCATCTTTGGGAGAAGGGGTTAGGGGATGAGGGCGATCAAAGTTTTTGCACATTTGGGATGCTCCCCGCCTGCGGTGGGCTACGCCAAGGCATTTGTTACTTCGGGGTTCGCGTTTGTTACTTCGAGGTTCGCGTTTGTTACTTCGGGGTTCGCGTTTGTTACTTCGGGGTTCGCGTTTGTTACTTCGGGGTTCGCGTTTGTTACTTCGGGGTTCGCGTTTGTTACTTCGGGGTTCGCGTTTGTTACTTCGGGGTTCGCGTTTGTTACTTCGGGGTTCGCGTTTGTTACTTCGGGGTTCGCGTTTGTTACTTCGGGGTTCGCGTTTGTTACTTCGGGGTTCGCGTTTGTTACTTCGGGGTTCGCGTTTGTTACTTCGGGGTTCGCGTTTGTTACTTCGGAGACTACATTTGTTATTTCGGCGTGTTCATAACGTACCTTACGAAACTACTAAAAGAGTTGAAACCTATGCTGGTCATACTTGTGTGTACACCGCAGGTTCAACTGGGCTTCAAGAACTATTTTCTGACGTATGGCGTAGATAGAGCATAGGTTACAGCAGAGCAAAGTAGAGTAGTACAAATCTTCTGGCAACAGGTGTTGTAGTATAATAGTAATACGGGTAAAACCTTTATTCTTTCGTGAAAAGCTTGTGCCAACTTTGACTTGATTGCACTAAAAGGAGAGTAGCGATGAAAAAAGTAGCGGTGTTTGGCAATGCTGGAGGCGGGAAATCAACTCTAAGCAAGAAGTTATCTCAAATCACTGGTTTGCCGCTTTACGTCTTAGACAAGATTAAATCTCAATCAGGGGGCAAGCTGGTTCCAGATAAAGACTATAAGCTTGCCCATCAAAAAATTTTAGTTAGTGACCAATGGATTATTGACGGGTTTGGTTGCATGGAAACCCTCTGGCTACGACTCAATGAGGCAGATAGTCTAATTTTTGTCGATTTACCGCTATATGTGCATGGATGGTGGGTAACTAAACGACTAATCACAGGTTACTTTAAACCGCCAGAAGGCTGGCCTTCTAATAGTCCAATATTAAGGAGTTCGCTTAGTAGCTATCGCGTACTTTGGTTATGCCACAAATATTTGACCCCAAAATACCGTGAGTATATCGAACAGGCTCAAAGCATCAAAAATGTTTATCACATTCGCTCGACTAAACAAATTTCGCAATTTTTTGAGTTAATTGAAAAAGAGGAAAAGGAGCAGGGGGGATAGAAAATAGTTGGGATTCGACACTTATTTAAGAGACGCTGCGCCTTTGGCATAGCAAGGACATGGTAAGTAAGTAGGCATGATTAAAACAATTCGCAATTCGCAATTCGCAATTCGCAATTACGTTTTGTGACGGGGATTTAGATTTAGGCATCAAAACCTGCTGCCTGTAGAGACAGGGGACTTAAACCCCCATCACTTGTTAAATATAAGATGTCATTGCGAGTGAAGCGAAGCAATCCCAGAGACTTTGCGATTGCTTCGCTTCACTCGCAATGACGGAACATATTATATTTATTTACGCCCATTTACTTATAAAAAGGCTGTTTAGCTTACTTTGCCAAACTCCAGCCCAGGGCTAGTGCTACTTCAGCAGCTAATTCTAGGGGATTGAATGGTTTAGCGATCGCACTGATCATTCCCATCTGGGTATAGCGACGGCGATCGGAAGCCTGGATTTTGGCAGTTAACAAAATTACCGGAATCGCTTTAGTTAATGGATTGGCTTGTAACTTTTCAAAGGTAGTGATACCATCCATTCCTGGCATCATTACATCAAGTAAAATTGCATCTGGTTGGTAAGTTTCAGCTTTAATTATGCCTTCTTCGCCAGAACTCGCTGTTACTACTTTCCAGCCTGCGACTGTTTCCAAGCAAATCTTGGCAACTTCTTGAATATACTGCTCGTTATCAACCACTAGAATTTGCTTTGTTGTCATCGCTGCTATCCTTTTGTAGGTTCAGGGGAATCTGCTGAAGTAATTTCATCATCCGTTGTTCAAATTCCTCGGTGGTAACAGGCCCTTTGGTTAAAAATTCTGCATCTTGGCTTAATTGGCTATTTACGTGTGCATCGTAACGAATATCAATCACGGGAATGGTGGTATTTTGGAAAGTCTCAAACAAGGGCAAAGTGACATAAAAAGTGCTACCTCCGCCTAATGTACTTTCAGCCCAGATGCGTCCGCCGTGCTGTTGCATAATGCTCTTACAAATTGCTAAACCTAAACCAGTACCATCATGGTTGCGTGAATCTGAAGAGTCAACTTGTTGAAAGCGCTCAAAGATACTCTCAAGTTTCTCTGTTGGAATACCGCGTCCAGTATCTTTGACTGTCAACAAAACTTCATTCTCTTGTTGTTGTGCCCCTAACCAAATCGTAGATCCAGCAGACGAAAATTTAACGTATAGCGGAAGTCCCCACCTTCAATGTACCCATAAGGTGGGGATTGTGAGCGGGGGATAAGGATTACATCTGGAATTGATTTTTTACACAGTAAAAACCAATTCTGGATGTATGACGAATCCCCAGAATTTTCTGGTAAGATATATATTGTCTTGACCCTCCGGGTTCAAAATCGCTCTACTTGGGGAGACCCCAAGACTGCGTTTTTCACCATCAATGCCGCAAGCGAAAACCAAGCTAATAGGTATATGTTGCAAGAGAAAAATTTGGGTCTTGGGAACCAGGACTCCTGCCCTTGGAGGGAATGTAAGACTTGTCTTTTACTACGGAGTTCTGGAAGCTATTCCCGATGAATTGGGAAGCACCGTCCGTCTTACGGCGGGGTAGTTCACTGGCGTTACTCAGTAGATTAGTTAAGGTTTGGACAATGCGATCGCAATCAGCCAATACTTGAACGGATAAGGCAGAAATGGATAGTTTTATTTCTGCTTTGTCAGCTAGAGGCTGCATGACATTTACTGCTTGAGTGATTAGATCAAGGATATTGCAGATTTCTGGTTCCATCTTCGCCTTACCTGATTCGATCCGCTCAATATCTAGAATGTCGTTGATTAAACGTACTAGGGGACTTGCGAAAAAATAAAGTACCAGCCATTCTAGAATATTTAGGAAGCGCGGATCTACCAGCCCCAGCACTAAATCTCTAGAATGGAAATCTCTCAAGTCATGCTGACCGACTCCATCAAATCTACCTTTAAAGATGCAGCGAAGAAACTAACTGGGAGCATCAAAAGAGATTTCATGGCAAAAGTTACCGAAGATTACTTTGATAGTTCAGCCCGTAAAGCAGAAACAGTATTGGGATGGAATCGCTGCTGTGTACAACTAGGCCTGCATGAACGACGGACAGGGATAGTCTGTATAGATAACTATCAGGCAAGAGGAAGACACAAGAGTGTTGAGATTCTACCCAATTTAGAATCGGATATTCGTTCATTGGTAGATGCTCAAGCTCAAGCCGACCCAAAATTTCAATCAACCTTTCTGTATGCGCGCATTAGTGCCAGAGCAGTAAGAGAAGCATTGGTGAATGTTCATGGCTACGACGAGAGCGAATTACCGTCTCGCCAAACCTTGGGGGAGATTCTCAATCGCTTGGGGTATCGCCTAAAAAAACACAAAAAACCAAGCCTTTGAAAAAGATTCCCCAAACAGATGCCATATTTGAGAATGTGTTCCGGGAGAATCAGGCATCAGATGAGAATCCCAAATCATTAAGAGTGTCTATTGATACTAAAGCCAAAGTGAAGATTGGGAACCTTTCTAGAGGCCGGTAAAGCCCGGACACTGGAAGCAAAAGCGGCGGATGATCATGATACTCTCATGTCTTGCGGTCTTAGTTCCCTTTGGCATTCTCAACACGCACAGTAACCAGTTATCTATTTATTTGGGACAGTCGGCGGAAACAAGTGATTTTATAGTCGATTGTTTAACCGCTTGGTGGCGTGAGAATCAACACAATTACCTTGATCTCGATGAATGGGTGATTGATCTTGATGGCGGTGCGGCGACTCGCAGTGACCGCACACAATTTATTAAACGCATGGTTGAGTTATCTCAAGCAATTAATCTCAAAATCCGACTGATTTATTATCCCCCCTACCATAGCAAGTACAATCCCATAGAGCGGTGTTGGGCTACCCTGGAGAATTATTGGAATGGCGCAATTTTAGATTCTGTTGAAGCCGCTGCTCATTGGGCTGCCAATATGACCTGGAAAGGAATTGCACCTATTGTACATCTGGTTGAAACCACTTATGAAAAAGGAATTAAAGTTCTGTCACGAGAGTTAGAACAGTATCAACCCCAATGGCAACGTTCTGAAACATTACCCAAATGGGATATTACTATCGTCCCTGTTTAGATGGTACTTTATTTTCCTGCTACTCCCTAGGCGTTCGCTGCTATCAGTAGCAATTTGCAGCAAGCGTTTTGCTTGCTCTGAATCTGTCGGTAGCAAGCCACTGGCTAGCATTCCGAGAGAGCCGTAAATTGAAGTTAAAGGTGTGCGCTGACGCTCGTCTAGTTGTGACTGCAACTGTTCATTCACCCTAATTAACTCGGCGGTGCGCTCTGCCACTCTCAATTCCAATTCGTTGATAGCTCGGAAATTGTAGGATGAGGAAAAGCTTACTCCCCCTGCCTCATCTTCCCCTACCGCCTTACCCCCTTGCGCCACGCGCTGCCGCAATTTCACCCGTTCTAAACGATTGACGATTCGGGTTACTAGTTCTGGCCCGACAATTGGCTTGCTTACAAAGTCATCAGCACCAACGCTAAATACCTGATTTACCATCTCAGCATCGCTATGCACAGTGAGAAATAAGATGGGTAACTCACTCCAGTGCGGATCGTTGCGTACTAACTTGCAAAGCTCTATACCCCTTGTATAAGGTAACTCCACATCCAGAATCAGCATATCTGGTGCAAATGCTTCCAAAGTTTCCCAGAACTGACGCGGATCTTCAAGAGCGATCGCCTTTAGTCCCCAAGGATGAAGTAAGGTTTGCAACAATGCCTGAATTTGCGGATCATCGTCCACAACCAATATTTTAGTTTCTGCATCGGGGTCATTTTTGCAGTGTTTGTGTGATTTTTAATACCTGTGGAGTTGGTGATGCAGATATTGCTGCTGCGTTGTTTGCCTGAATTTCCCGACGCAATAACTTTACCCAACTTTCGAGGTTGCTAATCTCAGATTTAGTCAAGGTTTGACTAGAACTCAGCAGCCGTTCTATATCGCGTGCCAATTTTGAGCCAGTAGGTAAGCCAAAAGTACCTAAAGATCCCGCCAAGGTATGGGCTTCTTTGACTGCAAGCGATCGCAATTCTAAATTTAAACTATTTTGGTTTAAAGTTGCGATCGCTTCCTCCAGCACCCTCACCTGCTCGTCCACCCGCCCTTGAAATCGTTGCCAAATTTCCCCAACTGCCATTAATGTTTGCTGCTGTGATTTCAAATTGGCAACCGAGGATTTTGCCTGATTTAATTCCTCCCTGTCCCTGTGCCCATCTTCCAATGGTTTCAGCCGATAACCGATACCATAAACGGTTTCCACCAAATCACTGGGCGCTCCTACAGCTTTGAGTTTATGTCGTAATCCTTTAATATGAGTGCGAACAGCTTCTTCTTGTGGAGTATCTTCATAAGACCAAAGATGTTCTAAAATCATGCCACAGCTAAATACTCGGCGACTATTTCGCAAGAATATTTCTAACAGAGCATACTCTTTTGGAGTAAGTGGCAGCAGATTACCAGCATAGATCACTTCACAGCTACTAGGGTCTAGCTGCAGCTTACCATACTTCAGCACAGGTTGCGAGGTTACACCTTGGCGACGCAACAGCGCCCTAACACGAGCAATTAACTCCTCTGCGTCAAAGGGTTTAACTACATAGTCATCTGCGCCAGCATCTAATCCGATTGCTTTATCATGACCACTATCGCGCCCTGTCAATAATAATATTGGCATTTGCAGACCACTAGACCGGATTCTCCGGCAAAGACTGATACCATCCAGCTTGGGCAACACTATATCCAGCAGGATTAAATCATAATCGTAAGTTTGAATAAAATTCCAAGCGGCATCGCCATCAGTAGCAACTTCAACGGCATAGTTGTGCTGAGTCAAAACGGCGGTGAGTGAATATGCATTTAACTCGTCGTCTTCTACAACTAAAATTTTCATCTTAAAAGTTTTCCAAATTAAAATGGATATGACAGATAACAAGTAATTAACTTAAATTGAATTGCAACATTAATTAATATCAATCTTGAAGAAGAATCCAGAAGTCAGAATTCAGGAGTCAGAACAAGAAAGTGGGGGATTCAGACCCGCCACTAATTGTAGACCACTAAATTTTTAATTTAGCGGGGGTGCAAAAACGCCCTTTATTCATTCGCCACTCGCACAGAATTTAATTCTGTTAGCGGATAGCTAAGGTTTAGCCCATTCTGGCTCCTGACTCCTGAATTCTGCTTTGATAAAACTTTCAATACGCTACAACAGAAAAAAACTCTCTGCTAAACCTGTGAAAAAACGAGTAACACTCACCTTCCCAAAACGCGCCGTGCAAATGCCAGTTACTTACGTACTGGCTAAAGAGTTCAACGTCGCCGCTAATATTATCCGTGCCCAAGTTGCCCCAAATCAAATTGGCAAACTGGTAGTAGAACTATCGGGAGATATCGATCAATTAGATGCAGCGATTGAGTGGATGCGATCGCGCAATGTTAACGTTTCTTATACATTAGGCGAAATTACCATCGACGAGGATGTGTGTGTCCACTGTGGTTTGTGTACTGGGGTTTGTCCTACCGAAGCCCTGACTCTCCACCCAGAGACGTACAAATTGACATTCACGCGATCGCGTTGTATCGTCTGCGAACAGTGTATACCCACCTGTCCTGTACAGGCAATCTCTACTAACCTTTAAGATTGCCCATCAAACTTTTTCAACTAATCCCAAATCCAAGATTGATTTTAGCCCAGCTTAAACACATCCGCGATTACACTATCATCACCCACCAGCCTAGTTTTTGCCGGAGAGTCATAAACCACCAATATTGAAGGTATACCAGCCACATCTTCAAACAGCGTCATTCCCTCAGCGTGTTCTTCCCGATTTCCATAGGGGATATCTTGCACAAAATCTGGATTACTGAAGACGTTTTCTTGTGAATCCACCGCATTTATCCAGCGATACACTTGCACGGGGCCATCTAAATCCATTGTTGGCCCGGCTAAAATCAACAAATCTTTGTCATCTATATGCAAATCCCGAATTCCCAAACCATTCAACCAAACAAAATGCTTTTTATATAACTCCTGCGCTTCTCCAATTTGCTTTAGTCTCAAAAGTCCAGGAGTAGAATCTTCTAACTCTATTTCCAGCACCACAGCCCAACCCCGCAAAACAGGGCCACGCAAACCTAGAAAAATGCGATTTTGATAAATGCCTATCCCTTCAATATCAAAACCATTATCCTTTCCGGGAACTTCTGCCTTAATAAACAAGCCTAAATGAGCGTCATCTGCTAAAGCTGTCGTCAGCAAATTACCCTGATTCATAACCTCTAATTTAGCGGCGTTCAATTGCACATCTGGATTTTGGGGGTGTGGGCAAGATGAGAATAACTTGCCATCTATCATCGGAATCCTTCCTAAGAGGTAGCGGTTAGGTTCTGATTCAATTTTTGCGAGTCTTTGAAGATTTTTGGTATCTGGTTTTTCCGGTTTAGTTTTTTTGCGTTTGTAGCTGTGAGAACCAACAAACCATAGGTAATAATCAGTGTAAGCAAGTCCTTCTATATCAATTTCTTCCTCTTCTGGTGCAGGCAAGCTGATAAAATCTGATACCTTAAATTGCTGATGTTCTGTAAATTTGTCAGTATCAAACAAAGAGAGGCGCTCAATAGTTGAGGTTTCATCTGACCCCAACCATAAATACTTTTGATGTGTTAGCAGCACTGCTGATAAATCTTCTCTATGTTCTTTAAAATTATCTACAAAAGTCAACAAAACTTGATTGAGAAAATTTGAATTTGACATCTTTGTTTATGGTTGCGGAAAAAGATTAATAATGTTATCATAATTCATAATTTCATACTCTGTTAAATATTTTTAGAAGCTATCTACCATATAAAATAGCTAGAGTAAATTTGCTTTTAAACTTTTGATAGATATTGGATATTCCTAGAAGAGGATGCAAGTATTAATTTTTATAAATATAGTTTATATTATTATGCATTGGATAAAAAATATCAAAATTAGATACAACTTTTTAACTAATGTTATTATGCAATAACCTTATGAGGTAGCCATCAAAGATCAATTATGAAATTAGCCACACAACCTACCATAAAAACTCTCGGTGACTACGCTTACCAAGCGATCGAAAAACACTCTAAGAAAACCTTTAAGTGGGAAAAATCAGTAAAAAAAGACGAAGATCCAGAAGCACTACACCAAATGCGAGTGGGAATGCGTCGCCTACGGACAGCAGTAACTCGCTTTGGGGTAGCGGTAGATGTGCCGAAACCGATTAGCGATAAAAATATCGGTAAAATAGCTCGTCGTCTTGGTAGTCTGCGAGATTTAGATGTACTCAAAGAAAGTTTGGAAAACGATTACAAACCAAATTTACCTCGCAAAGAACAGGAATCTTTGCAAACAGCTTTCACAGCTTTAGCTAAACAACGTGAAGATGTACTATCGAGTGTGCAGAAAACGTTAAAAGATGAATCTTACAAATCTCTAAAAGATTCATTAGACAAGTGGTTAGAGAAACCTAGTTATCAACCTTTGGCATCTGTTACCATTCAGCAAGTACTACCAGACTTACTCTTACCAGAGTTAAGTAACTTCTTATTGCATCCTGGTTGGCTAGTTGGCACTCAATTTGTAGACTCAGAAATTACAATCCAGAAAAACTGGGAACCAGAAAAGATAGAACAAAAATTGGCAAGAGAAGGTACAATTCTTCATAGTTTGCGAAAAGAAGCTAAACGCATACGCTACCAAATGGAGTTATTTACTGACTTATATGGTGAGTCTTATGCAGCTTATATTACAGAAGTAAAAGATATCCAAGAAATTTTGGGTGTGATGCAAGATAGTGCCGTTTTAACTGACTGGCTGACAGATGTTTTGAAGTCAGAAATTCAGACTGAGTTGCCCACCCTTGCTAATTTGTTAACTGAAAATCGTTACAATTCGTGGCAGCAGTGGCAACCTTTGCAAGAACGGTATTTGAAAACTGAAACCAGGCATAGTTTTCACTTAACAATACTGCATCCCCTTTCAGGAGTAATAAATTAAAATTTACTCTTACTCTTTATTGGGCAAGGATTGGATTAACGAGTAGACAATTGAATAGAAGCTTCTAGGGACAAAACATAAACACTGGTCTGGGAAGTTTGTACAATACGGGTGTTTTCGGCAGAACATAAACCTGAAATTAGCCCAACAGCACTTTCTAGCATGGTTCCTCAGTCAAACTGTTCGGAATCGCCTTGACTCAAATAGCCCAAGGTGCTTCCACCAATCCTGCCTCAAACAGAGCGTCCATTCACATAAATCACGGCAGAGTTGCTTGCTCATTGCTAAACTATAGTTGGCGAGTGACGGAGAAAACATTCTCGTTGTAGCGTTGGATGGCTTGGGGTTTAGTTGGGATGAGGGTAGTTTGTAGTAGAGAGTGAGGCTGACTTCTCCGGCTTTGATGCCGTTGCGGATAACATCAACAATAACTCTTACCAATTTACGAATTTATAACAAAAGCTTTTTAGCAAAGGGTGGGTTGAAAGCGAATCCAGTTACGTTCTTGTTAGACTAGTATTGTGACTGTAGCAGTTCATTTTTGATATGAGGTATTTAGACTGCCTAGTAGTCACTAATTTGTTAACAGTGACAATCATTCTGTTAACAGTAAGAAGTAATTAGTCAATGTACAAATGGACGTAACTGGATTCGAACCAGTGACCTCTACGATGTCAACGTAGCGCTCTAACCAACTGAGCTATACGTCCTTAACCATACAATGATCGATAGTAGCATATACTTCTTTTAAAAGGCAAGATAATTTTTTGCCATGCTCAAATTTAATAGTGAGGCTGCCCGGTCTTGTTATATGAACTACCCCGCCCATCTTAAGAAGATGGACGAGGTTTCTGACGCTTCATATCGGACAAGAGCGAAAATCAATGTATAGAAATAGCAGCGCTACCTTTATACAACGGTTTCAGCCAACTGATAATTAATTTCTGAAGATGTCTAATAGTTAAATTTCTCGAATCCAAAATGCTAATCCGCCTCCACGGCCACGAGCCGCAATGAAATCTTCCGTCACTAAAAAGAAGGCAAAGAAGGGTAGTTTAGCTATGGGTTGGCTATAAAAATCTTCTGTTTTAACTTTACCAGAATGGATTGCTCTGTTGTAAACAACACGACTAAACAGAGTGATAAGCATTTGGTTAAAGTCAAACGCCAATAAATTTTTCTTATTTAAATATTGCACTGGCCCCGTAAGTTTAAATGAAACTTGGCTAAACTCAACCTGATTACCAATTTCGCCTCTACCTGAATCCTGTTCCAAGGTGGCATTAAAGGAAAGATGGATTGCTACGAATTTAGGCACATACAAACCCTTCCCTAATACAATTCCCCCGCGCTCTCTGACTTTCTTAGTGCCAGTAGCAAAGCAAAGTTGCCATTTACCAAGAAGAGATTTAAACGGATAAGTCAATCTTTGTTGCTTGGCAGCTTTTTCTGCTTGTAGCAAAGCCTTTACTAATATTTCAGCACTAGGGCGTGTGCCTTTTTGTCCTCGATACGCAGCCGTAGCCTCGGATAGCACGGTAACAAAGTCAGATGTCGTCGTAGATGTCAGATCAGCCGTCATGAAGGCACTATGGATTGAACTATTTCTTTGCTTTTCTGATAGATTGTAGCGTTCATTCGTTTATTTATTGTTAACGACTCGTTGTTGATATTCCTGTTCAGTGATCATATCGAGAGTATTTTCTAAACGATCTACAAATACGATACCGTCTAGATGATCGTACTCGTGTTGAAAAATCCGAGCGATAAAATCGGTTAGTTCTTGCTTTTGTAAGTTGCCTTGACAGTCAGTGTATTCTACTTCAATAGCTTTATACCGAGGAACTAGCCCCCTAATTCCTGGAACACTTAAACAACCTTCCCAATCTTTGACAACTTCAGTTGAATGAGCAATGATTTTGGGATTAATCATGGCAGTCGGTTCCATTTCTGGGGCGTTGGGATACCTGGCATTAGGACGGGAAGCCACAATAAATAAACGATAGGATTGTGCTATTTGAGGCGCAGCAATACCCACGCCGTTAGCTTTGGCAACAGTGGCGATTAAGTCTTCTATTAATTTTTGGATATGCTCATCTTGAATATTCTCAACCCAAGCAGCTTTTTGGCGCAATGTCGGATTGCCTAATTGAATTATTGGCGCTAATTCAGTCATGATAAAACTCTTTTTGGGAATAGGGATTGGGGACTAGGGAGTATGCCAGTTATCTTTCAAATGACAAATGACAAATGACAAATGACAAACATTATCCTTCACGTCTTACGGGCAAAGGAGCAGGTTGTACTCCTAGTTGGACAATTTGCCCATTGCGTTCTACTTCTATTGGTAATTTAGTGCCGATTTTGCTCTTTTCTACTAGCCTTTGTACTTCTTCAATTTTAGTAACAGGCTGGCTATTAATGCTTTTAATCACATCACCGACTCGTAGCCCAGCCACAGATGCAGGCGATCGCGGTACAATCTCAACCAGCAGAACGCCTTCATCTGCTTGTAGATTTAAGCGATCGCCTGCTCTATTTCTTATTCTTTCTTTAATTTCTGGTGTCAATGTCACCATCTGAACACCCAAATAAGGATGATCTACCTTGCCTGTAGCAATTAATTCTTGAGCAATTCTTTGTACGGTGTTAATGGGAATAGCAAATCCCAAACCTTGAGCGCCTCGAATAATAGCTGTGTTCATCGCAATCACTTGACCACGAGCATTGAGCAATGGGCCACCGGAATTGCCAGGGTTAATCGCTGCATCCGTTTGGATGTAATCAACCCGCTTGTCACTAGCACCGATGTCGCTACTAGAACGACCTGTAGCACTAATAATCCCAGAAGTAACGGTATTATTCAACCCTAATGGATTACCGATGGCAACTACAGCCTCTCCTGGTTGCAAAGCATCGGAGTTACCCACAGATAGAGTTGGCAGATTATTGGCATCAATTTTGATCGCCGCCACATCAGTTACCGGATCTTCACCCAAAACTTTACCATCAAAAGTCCGGCCATCTTTGAGTGTGACAGTAACTCTATCAGCACCATCTACGACATGGGAATTGGTCAAAATTTGACCAGAGGAGTTAATGATAAATCCAGAGCCACTACCCCGCTCTACCCGTTGTCTAGGCTGTGGCGCTGAGTCTCCAAAAAACCGTCGGAAAAATGGATCGTTAAATTCGTTTGGTACACGCGAAGTAATTGTCCGGGAAGAATCAATCCGAACTACCGCAGGCCCCACCTGTTGCACTACTTTCACTACAAAATTAGGATCTCCAGAGGAAGAGAAAATCTGCGGGGGGACAAATACCGGATTTGATTCTATTGTCTTTTGGGCTTGCGTATCGTTTTGTTGAGCTTCAAAGGTCTTAGCAGGCAGAACAGAGCAGCTCCCCAGGAACACCACTGCTACCCCGTATGAGAGCATTCCCAGAATATTATTTGCTCCCCATCTGTGGGACAAATGCCTGATATTAATCTTTTTAGGCGCTGAGTGATGATTTGTTGTCTTCATGTGTCGTTGCTTCTCCGTGTCAGTCGGTGGGTGTTAGGATCTTGCCTACCGGGTATGTCCCAAAATGATTACAACTTAAAAGTTTATTCTAGGTCTAGCGTGTCTCAATGCTAAATTAGTGCTTTCTCTTCTATTGTGACGATTTACAGCAAAGCTGGTGGATA